>JAVBMU010000053.1:0-3748 GCA_031552185.1 Cellulomonadaceae bacterium
CCGCCCCTCCGCGCGCCCGCCCGACCCGCCGGCGGGTCAACCGGCGGGATCCCGGTCGCGCCCGACGCCGGGCGCGCCCCGCGGCGTCGCGGGCGCCGGCGCGCCGGTGGCCGGCCTCGGCGTTCCCCTGAGCGCCGGTCCGATCGCCGCCGATCCCGTCGGCGCCGACGCGGGCGAGAACGGCCAGGTCGAGCGCGAGAGCGTCGCCGCCCTGACCCAGGAGCGGCTGCTCCAACGCCGGCGCCCGATCCCCGAGTCGGGGTGGCGGCGGCGGGTCTACCGGATCTCGCGGGGGCGGGTCAATCCGGGCGACTCCGCCGACGTGCGCGCCCGCCACGAGTTGGAGGCCCGGGCCCAGGCCCGGGTCTCCGGCGAGACCCGCTTCGTCGCGGTCCTGTCCGAGAAGGGCGGCGTCGGCAAGACGACGACGACCGTCCTGCTCGGCATGCAACTCGCGATTCTGCGCGCGGACCGGGTGGTGTGCCCGGACGCCAATCCGGACCGGGGCACCCTCGCCACCCGCTCCGCCAGCAATACGACGTCGACGATCCAGGACCTGGTCGCGTCGGCCCGCCGAATTTACGGCTTCCCGGACATGAGCCGGATGGTCAACCGGGACCCGAACACCCGGCTGGACATCGTGGCGTCCGAGAACGACCCGCACAAACGTCGTGCCTTTACGGCGGCCGACTACGAGGCCGTCGCCTATGCCCTCAGTGGCTATTACAACATCGTCGTCACCGATACCGGGACCGACTTCACCCATCAGGTGATGGGTGCCATTCTCGCCCGGGCGCACCAGATCGTCGTCGTTGCCGGTGCGGCCGTCGACGAGGCGGTGCTGGCCAGCGAGACCCTCGACATGGTGGAGGCCATGGGCTACCCCCAATTGGCCAGGGACGCCGTCGTCGTCGTGCAGGGCGCATCCCAGTCGCCCGTGAACGTCGCCGAGGTCGTCCGCCATTTCGGTACCCGGGCGCGGGCCGTCGTTCGCGTGCCCCGGGACGAACACCTGTCCGAAGGCGCCGTCGTCGATCTGGAGCGACTTGCCCCCGCAACCCGGCGGGCAGTCCTCCGGCTCGCCGCAGCGGTGGTCGACGGCATCAATGATGCCGCCGTGAAAGACAGCTGAAACCCTGTAGAACGCTACCCGAAAAGAGCAAAGACCATGGATATCTGGCACGACGTCAAGCCCGGCTGGGGACCGTTCGCCCCGCTGCTCACGGACCGCGTCGGAATGTACCTGAGCATTATCTGGGCCGCCGGATTCGTCTACGCGGGATACAACCTGGTCAAGGCGATCACCCGCCTCGCCCGGGCTCGGCGGGGGCACGAGGCGGACATGGTCGAGCACGCGGAGCGGGCGTTGCTGCCCCCGGTGCTGGGCACGATCGGGTTGGCTGCGGTCCCGGTGATCTGGGCCCTGATCGCCTTCGCGTGAGGTCGCTGTGCCCGTTCGTTACGAGGACGACCAGCCGCGCGGGGTCCGCACCGGTGCCGTGCTGCCGCCCGCGCCGCCGGGCAGGCCCTGGCTGCGCCGGTTGGCGTTCCTGGGGATCCTCGCGATGCTCGCCGCCGTGAGCGTGCTCGCCGTGCAGGCCCGGGCCCAACGCGAGGCCGGCCGGACGGACGACAGTTCGTCCGGCCGGTCCGCGGCGGACCGCTCCGGGGGGGCGCCCGGGGCGGCGGCGCCCGGCGTGGGCTCGAACGGCCGGGGGCAGGTGTCGGCGCCGGCCGAGTTGCCGACCGGGGCCGCCGGTGAGGACGTGGGCGCCACGGAGGCGATCTCGGGCGGGATCCCGGTCGGCTTCCCGCAGACCGTCGACGGCGCGGCCTCCGCGGCGATGACGTTCACCAACGCGGCCGGCCGGGCGTTGTTCCTGCCCGCCGACGTGCGCGCGCGGGTCGTCAACCGGATCTACACCGCCGAGGCCCGCCGGACCACAGTGCTGACGGACGCGACCGCCGGCAAGGTGCAGCGGCAGTACCAGGTGACCCAGGACGGCCTTGGCCGGAAGGCCGACGGCTCGATCGACCCGGCGCTGCGCGCCCGGGCCGAATGTCTCTTCCAATACGGTGCCTACCGGGTGGACGGGACGACGACGGACGCCGACTCCGCCGCCGCACCCACCGAGGTCGTGGTGACCACCTGGGCGCCCTGCCTGGTCGGCGTCGGCTCCGCCGAGGACGGCTCGAAGCTGCACGTTCGTTGGTCGCAGGCGACGACGACGCTCGTGTGGAGTGGGTCCGACTGGCAGGTGGACGCCACGATCTATCCGACGACGACGCCGCCCGCCCCCGCCGAGCCGCGGGGGATCAATGTCGGCTTCGAGGAGCGGGCCCGGCTGCTGGGCCCGGGTTGGCAGATGACGGTCGACGCCACCGCGGCGTTCGACGATTCGCTCGGACTTCGCCCACTGGGCACTCATGCTCGCTGACGAACGGGATCGGTGAATGATGAAACGTCGGCTCCTCGCCCTTGTCCTGGCAGCGGTCGCGCTGCTGGCCGGCCTCGCGGCCACGGCAGGCTCCGCCGGCGCGGCGCCCCAGCCGGCCGGTTCGGTCGCCGCGGGCCGGGGCAGCGACATGCTGTGTCAGCTCGTGCCCATCGGGGTCACCCGGGACGCCTGCCTGGCCGCCGGCGGCGTCGTCGACCCGACCAACCCGGGCGGAATCGCGGGCGGCCTGGTGGACACCTCGCGCAGCATTTTCTCGAGTTTCACGCCGGCCGGAATCATCGACTCCTGGGCGGCCGAGACCGCCAAGGCGTCGGCCGAGATGCTCGTCGGCATGCAGGCGATGATGCTGACCGTCACCGGCCCCCAATTCGATGGCCGATGGTTCGTGATGCGGTACGGCCTGATGTTCGGCCTCGGGCTGGTGGTGATGGCGTTCGTCCTCATCGTGGTCATTTCCAGAATGACCGCCGGCACCGACGAGGACCGCCGGCCGGAAATGCTTCTGGTCATGCGGGAGGCGGGTGCCTCGGCGGTATTCTTCGTGCCCGCGGTGTTGATTCTGCCGTCCCTCGTGTTCATGCTGACCCGGTTCTCCTACGACCTCGCCGGCGTGTTCGGGTCGATGGCGAGCAAGGACTCGGCCGGCGCGGTGGACTGGTACGTGCACCTGCTGGCCGAGGCGCCGACGCCGGACAGTGTGGTGATCGGTGGCTCGCTGTCCCTGTTCGCCTTTGCCGCGCTCACCTTCATCGGGGCCTTCACGGGCACGATCGAGATGGCGATCTCGCAGTACGGGCTGCCGCTGATCCTGTTGCTCGGGCCGGTGCTGATGGCGTTGGGCGTCAATCCGCGGTGGCGCAAGGCGGCCCTGGTCGCCTTCAACGTGATGGTGGCGCTGATGCTCGTGCCCGTCATCATCTTCTTCTGCTACTGGGTCCTGTGGGGCATGGTGACCAACCTGAGCGCGGCGGCCGGCCCGGCCGACGCCTTCGCCGGGCTGCTCCTGGTGACGGTCGGCTCGTTGGCAGCCATTGCCATCCCGGTGATCATCGCCGTCGTGCTCGCGCTGATGGGGGCGAACGGCACGCACCTCGAGGCCCCGAGCCTGCGGATGAACCAGGCGGCGATCTCCACCCGGAACCGGTTCCGCCAGCAGGTCACCCGGTTGAGTTCCCGGGCGGCCCCGGCCCCGGCCGGCGGTGGCGGTGGTGGTGGCGGCGGTGGTGGCGCCGGCAGCAGCGGCGATGCCTCGGCCGCGGGCGGCGCCGCGCCGCCCGGCGGCGCCCGGG
>JAVBMU010000091.1:0-9113 GCA_031552185.1 Cellulomonadaceae bacterium
GGGGCCGGCGCGGGCGCCGGGGCCGGCGCCGGCGCGGGCGCGGCGGGTGGTGCCGAGGGGGCGGCGCCGTCGGCGGCCGAGGTGCGGGCTGCGCGCAAGGAACTGGCCCGGGTCGAGCGGCAACTGAGCCGGTTGGGGGACCGGGAGGCGAAGGTGCACGCGGAGCTGGCCGCCCAGGCGACCGATCACGTGGCGGTCCAGGCGCTTGACGCGCACCTGCGGGCGCTCGCGGCGGAGCGCGACGAACTGGAGACGGCCTGGCTGGCGGCGGCCGACATTGTCGGGTGAGGCGCTCCTGCCCGCGGCGATCGTGCCCCCGGTGATCGTGCGGCCCGCTCAGCGGCCCTTTCCCACGAGCGATTCAGCCCGGTCCCGCCACCCTAGATGCCGGATATCGCGGCATAATGTCGTCTATGTCGAGCACGGCGCGGCGCTCCTGCCCGTTCTGCCATCGGGACGTATCCGTCGGGTGGATCCGGCTGCACGGCTGGTGGCATGCCCGCCGTCGGCGCGACGGGCAGCAGCGCGCCCACGTGACCCTCGCCGCCGCGGACCGTTACCGCGGCACCCTCGTCGGCGTCCCCCGCAGCTACGTGCACTCCGGGTGCGGGGCCGGGACCGGCATGCCCGAGGAGATCGTCCGCAGCTACCTGGCGAACCCGTTCCTCTACAACGACACCGCGTTCTGCACCGGGTGCGAGGACTACGTTCCGCACGTCGAGTGCACGTGGCTCGAGACCGGGCAGAGCCTACGCGACTACTTCGCGGTGCTCCGCGCCGCCGCGTCACCCGAGTTACGGGCGCAGGCGCACGTGCACGTGCACGGCGCGGACGCCCGGCTGGCCGGCGGCTGAGCCGAGGCATTTCTCAGAGGCATCGCTCAGGGGCATCGCTCAGCCGCAGCTGCGCTGGCATAGCCCAAACCGACGGCGCCGAAGTAGATCCTTGGCGTCGCCGAACCGGCGTTCGGGGCGCGGTACGGCTCTACCCCGCACAGCGCGGCTCTACCTCGCGCGGGGAGCCGGCTCGGCAAACATTCAGCACGAGGGCGCCGGATCCCTGGACCGGGACCGTCGGCACGTCGTGCGGTACCGCCGCCTGCGGGCGCCCGGACGCGTAGGGTCCAACTGGACTCGCGCCGGGTCGGGCAGATCGCCCACTGGACCAACCCGGCGCTGACCGGCGTGCGCAATGCGGCCATGCGGGCGATGCCGCGATCCGCCCTGGACCGCAAGCTCCGCTCCCTGGTCCGGCCGGGCATCGAAGCGGCGGCGGCACCAACTCGGTGAGTGGTTGGCGAAGGACGCCGGGCGACCGCTGACGTCGGTGCCGGGTAGTAGAGCGGATCGAAACCGCGGGTAGTTATCGAAGCCGCAAGGATCTTGGGACCGCATGAAGGTGCGTCGAGCCGAACAGGGCGCTCCGATGGCGTGAACGGTACGCAATGAGCGGGCGACACTTTGCGCTACCTTATGGAAAACGCGGTCGACTACGTTGACTTCACTACGCTTGTCGCCCTACGCTCCATCAGTCGTGAACTCGTCGAAAGGATAAGAAATGAAAATCCGTCTGGCGCGTATCGCCGGCGCCTCGGTGGCTCGCCTACTTGTAACGGGCGTTGGTGGCGCGAGCGCATGGACCTTCGGCACAGGAACCTCACCGCAGAAACTTACGGTCAGCGGCGAGTACCGGGGCGCCGGTGCCGGGACCGTTTAGTACGTCATCTGGGGAAAGTCCGAGGCAAAGGTGAACTTGAAAGCCGCGTCGGGCCACAGCATCTACCAGGAGACGCGAGTCTTTACGCTAGCCGGCGGCGCAGGGGCGGGCCAGACCGGAAGGCGTACGGGAACGATATGGGCGGCGATGAAGCCGGTTGCCATTTTGCACGGTGGCTCCGCAGCCGGTGGCAGTGCCACGTCCAAGGTATGCGAGGACATCTCCTTCGCGCCGGACAAGTGCACGTCGACGAAGCGTGGAACCCTGTAGGGCAAAGGAAATCCAGGTGGCCCGAATCATCTTCGGTGATGTGACTCACCGTTATCGCGATCGCGCTGTGCTCAATGGGGTTGATTGCAGCGTAGGCGATGGTGTGACTGCGCTTCTCGGCGTGAATGGCGCCGGGAAGACCACACTGCTGCAGATCGCGGCCGGTGCGTTGCGGCCATCCGCGGGAGCCGTCCGGGTCGAAGGTCATGACCCGTTCGGCTTCCGCGGCCGACGTCGCGCTCTCCGGGAGGTTGCGCTGATGCCTCAGGCGATCCGGTTCCCGGGGTCGATGACCGCATTCGAGGTCGTCGAGTATCTCAGTTGGATGCGGGGCAGCAGCGCCCGACAGGCACGAATCGCGGCCGGTGACGCCCTCGCCCGGGTGCTGCTCCAGGATCGTGCTCGAAGCAAGGTCGGCACGCTGTCCGGCGGAATGGCGCGTCGGCTCGGGCTTGCCCAGGCGATCGCCTCGGGCGCCTCGACGCTCCTGCTGGACGAGCCGAGTACCGGGCTCGATCCCGAACAGCGCCGAATCATGGTGAGGCTTCTCGCGGATCTCGACGGGGCGGTCGTGCTCAGTAGCCACGTGATGGAGGACGTTTCGGACCTGGCCGACCGGGTGCTCGTGCTCGACGACGGTGTGATCGCATTCGATGGCACGCTCGGCGGGCTGGCGGCCCGGGCGCCCGGTGATGCGGGGCGCACCGCCGAGGAGGGCTTCTTGGCCGTCCTGGCGGCGAGCAGGCAGGGGCGCGCGTGAGGGCGGCCCTGGCGGTGGAGATGCGACGTTCCGGCGTGCGCTGGGTCGTTCCAGGAATAGCGGCGATCAGTGTCCTGCTCGTCTTCTCGCGAAGCGGCTGGCAATGGCAGTGGCTCTGGGCGGCGGATTGGTCCGCCGGAGTTACCGTCATCATCACGCCAATTCTTGCCGGCATCGTCGCGCACGTGACCTACCACCGGGTGCGGGCATTCGGACTGCTGGTCGCTTCGACGACGAGAGGCGTGCTGGGTGTCTTCGCCGCAGCGGGCGTGCTCTGGCTCGGCGGCGTCCTGGGCTGGGCGCTGGCGGTTGGTGTGGCGCTGGGACGAGCGGCGCTGACCTCGGGGGCAGGAGGCGCGGAGATTTCCTGGGCGCTGGGGGAGGCGGCGGTCGTTCTCCTGGCGGCGGCATGCTTTGGTCTGATGGTGGGCACGACGGTGCGCCATTCGCTCACCGGTCCGCTGGCGGCCGTTCTGGTTTTCGCGACGTCGATCGTCCTGACCCAGGCGGGGCTGGACGGAATATTCTCTGCCGGAGGAGCGACTGCCCCATTGTTCGGGCAGCGCCCAGATCCCGTCTACTATCTCGGCCGCGGTGTCTTGGCGCTCGCAATCTGCGCCGTCTGCGTGCTCATCGCGGTGGCCAGGCTTCGACCGGTCCAGAAAACTCGGATCTCGATTCTCGGCGCTGCCGCCTGTGCAATCTGCCTTCTTGTCGGCGGCGCGGCGAATTGGACCTCCGATCGGTTTTTGACCACGACGACACCGCCGGCCTGCGTCGGGGCGGGCGTGCGCGTCTGCGGCCCTTCGGAAGCGCGGGCGCTGCTCACCGTGGCTGCGCGGGACCTGGACGTCGCGCGGCGGGTGGTGCGGGATGCGGGACTTGACCTTCAGCGTGAGTACGCCTTTGCAGGTGAAAGACCGACACTCGGCCCAGTCGGCGTGTTGTCCGTGGAACCGAGTGACATGGGCGGTGGGCACATGTCCACCTGGCAACTCGGGCTGACCCTGGCGACGCCGACGGCGTGCCCGGCCTATTGGGCGGGCGCCGCACCCGAAGGTCTTGTCGATGGTCAGCGCCGGATCGCGATGTGGATCGAGGAAGTCCTCGCCGGAAGCGTGAGTTCCGCTGATCGAGAGGCGGCGCGGGAGACGTACGAAGCGCTTCGAGCGTGCCGCGGCGACTCGGTACCGGACTGGGATATCGATCAGCGATGAGCATGCTTCGGGCACATCAATGGACGATCGCGATGGCACTGACCCTCGGGTTAGCCGTGTTCGCGTTGTCGAGCCGCGGGGCGTTCGTACAGGTTCCGGTCCTCCAAGAGGCCGTCCCGGTCCGATCGTTCGTAGCGATCGGAGCCGGGGGCTTGGCCACGGTTCCGCTTCGCATGAGCTTCCCGGAATTGGCCGCCACGCTGCCGCGCGAGATGCTGCTGCGGCCGGTGCGATCCGTCGCCGTGGTCGGGCTTGCCCTGGCGGCATTCGGCCCTGCCGTCATCGGATTGGAGGGGTCCGCCGGCATTCGTCTGAACGGCTTCTCCACCATTGCCGGAGATACCCGGTTCTGCCTCCTGCTCGTCGCGCTCGCTATTCTCTCCGTCGTGTTGCTCGGCGACTATGGCTGGCTGCCGGTGCTCACCGCAGGTGTTGCGTCCACGTTCTTCGCGGCTATGCCCGGTGGGGAGTTCACGCGTTTTCTCGTTGGCGTACCGGCGTGGGGTTGTCCGTTGTGCCTGGCCGGCGCGATGATCGCTTACTCGATCCTCGGGGCCGGTTACCCCGCCACGCGCTATGGCGCCGGCCGAACCGCCGGGGCATGAGTTGCGCCCGCGGCGGCGGGGCGCGGCCCGGGCCGCGCCCGCCCTTTATGCCTCGGCCGCCCTCGGTCGGCGCGCGGCGACGGCCATCGAGACGGCCATGATTCCGAGCGCCCCGAGGACGACGAGCATCGGCGCCTGCCAGTCGTCGGTGGCGGTGTGCACCGCGCCGAGCAGGCTGGGCGCCAACGCAGCTGCGGCATAGCCGGCGGTCTGGACGGTGGCGGCCATCCGCCGCGCGTCCCGCACCGGCCCGGCGCGCCAGGCGACCAACGTGAAGATGACGGCGAAGTTGCCCGCCTGCGCGGCGCCCGCCAATGAGCTCCACACCGCCCACTGTCCCGGCGCGGCGAGCATGCCGATCGGGAGCGTGAGCCAGAGCCCGGTGATGGCGATGGAGACGGCGGCGATCGGCACCCGGCGGGCGAGGGCGAGCGGCACGGCAATGCCCCCGACGACGCCGAACACCTGGAAGAACGACGCCGCCCCGCCCGCGGCGGAGGGGTCGAGGCCGAGCGTGTCGGCCAGCATCGACGGCAGCCACGCCGTCACCGCGAAGTAGGAGAATGCCTGTCCGCAGAACGCGGCGGAGAGCAACCACGTGAGCGGCCGGCGCAGCACGCCGGGGGACCTGCCGGCGGCGTCGGCCCGGTCGGTGCCCCCGCGGGCGGGGTCGGGCCGGCGGGCGTCGGCGTCGGGCCGGGCGTCGGCGTCGGGCGGCCCGATCTCCTCCGACCCGGCCGCCACGGGCGGCCGGCGCAGGGCCGGCCGTGCGAATTGCCACAGCACGAGCGCCGCGACGGCGAGGCCACCCCACGCCGCCAAGGCCCATTGCCAGCCGACGGCGTCGGCGAGCGGTGCGGTCAGCGTCGTCGTCAGGACGCTGCCGAGGTTGAGCGCGGCGGTATACAGGCCGGTCACGGACGAGGCCCGGGCGGGGAAGTCGCGGCTGACGATGACGGGCACGGCGATGTTGCCGACGGCGAGTGCCGCCCCGATGAGGACGGTCCCGGCGATGGCCGCCGGAAAGGTCCCGGCGGAGCGCAGGCCGGTCCCGAGGAGCACGGTGACCAGCGAGGCGGTCACCGCGCTGCCCGGCCCGAGCCTGCCGAGCAGGGCGGATGCGGCGGGGGTGAGCAGCGCCCAGCACAGCAGCGGGATGCCGGTCAGCAGCCCGGCCGCGGCCGGGGTGAGGCCGAGGTCGGCCGAGATGTCGCGGACCACGGGTGGCACCGCGGTGATCGGGCCGCGCAAATTGAGCGCGTAGACGAGCACCCCGGCGAGCAGGAGCCCGCCCGCGGCGCCCACGGCGCCCGCCCCGCCCGCGGCCGTGCCGTTGGCCCGCCGGGCGCGGCGTCGGTTCCCGTCCCGGGGTTGGTCGGCGGACATCACCCGTCGAACCGCAGCAGGACAATACGCAACAGATCGGCCAGCGTGCCGCGCTCCTCGACGGGTAGGGCGGCCAGGAGGCCGCGTTCGATGTCGAGCAGCGCGGTCAGCGCGGCGTCGCATCGCCGCAGCCCCTCGGCGGTCAGTTCGACGAGGATGCCGCGGCGGTCCTCGGTCGAGCGCAACCGGCGGACGAGCCCGCGCTCCTCCAACCGGTCGATCCGGTTGGTCATCGTCCCGCTGGTGACGAGCGTTTGCGCCAGCAGGACGCCGGGCGAGAGTTGGTGCGGCGCCCCGGCCCGCCGCAGCGCGGACAGGACGTCGAATTCCCAGGTTTCCAGGTCGCTCGTCGCGAACGCCTTGCGCCGGGCCAGGTTGAGATGCCGGGCGAGCCGGGTGACCCGGGAGAAGACGGTCAGCGGCTCGAAGTCCAGGTCGCCGCGCTCGCGGCGCCAGGCGTCGACGATCCGGTCGACCTCATCGGGGCTTGCATGCATGGCCCGAGGATATCGGTTTGCTTGATATCAAGACTCTTGACAATGGTCCTTTCGGGCCCGACGGCGGTCCCAACCGGCGGTTAGGCCCCACGCAGGGCGTCCCGCAGCTTGACCCGACTGCCGGTACGCAACACGGCGTTGGAGTAGATCTTCCCGGCAAGCCAGACGAGGGCGGGAATCATCGCGACGGACAACCCGAGCGCGAGCAACGCCTGCCAGGTCGTCACGGCATCGGTCGCGATCCGGATCGGCATCAGCAACGGCGAGCAGAACGGGATGTAGGAAAGCACCGAGACCAGCGCGTTGTCGGGGTCGTAGGGGGCGATCGAGACGCCGATGATGTACGGGACCATCATGAGCGTCAGCACCGGCGTCGTGACTGAACCGACGTCCTCCTGCCGGGAGACCAGCGCCGCCGACGCGCCGAGCGCCGTCGCGTAGGTGACGAAACCGACCGCGAACCACACCAGTGCCCACGCCGCCGTCGAGCCGAGGCTGATCTCGCTGGGGTCGACGAGGTCCAGCCCGAACGCCGTCGCGACGCCGGCGCCCATCACCAGCGCAACCTGGCCGAGGCCGATCAGTCCGATGCCGAGCACCTTGCCCGCCATGAGTTGCCAGGGCCGCACCGTGGCGAGCAGCAGTTCGACGACGCGGCTCGTCTTCTCCTCGACGACGCCCTGCGCGACCATCTGCCCGCAGGTCATCAGCGCGATGAACATCAGAATCCCGGCCAGGAGGCCCGTGATCATCCCGGCCGTGTTGGTCGCCGGTTCCGCGTCGATGGCCGTCACCGTGGGCGCTGCGGCCTGGCCGGCGGCCGCGACCGCGGCCGGGTCGCCGCCCAGCTCCGTGATGGCGGCGGCCTGCGCCTGCTCCCGGGCCACCGCGCCGATGACGGCCTGGACGGTCGGGTCGACCGACTTGTCGACGACGATCGTCAGGTGGTCGACCGGGCCCGTCAGCAGCGCGTCGAGGTCGCCGTCGTCGATGTCCGCGCGGCCGGCCGCCTCGTCCGGGACGGTGGAGATGGTCAGGGTGATCCCGGCCGCCTCGGCGGTCGCCTCCAGCGGGGCGGCCAGGTCGGCCGTCTCGCTGGTGAGACCGACCGTGGTGCCCTCGTCGCTGCTGCCGGCCTGGGCCAGGTTCACCAATAGCCCGCCGCCGACGACGGCGAGCACCAGCAATGCCGTGGTGATCAGGAAGGCGCGGGAGCGCAGCCGGAGCCGGATCTCCCGGCTCGCGATCAGGCGGATGGCCGCTCCGGAACTCAGTTCGGTGTGGTTCATGCCCGGGCCTCCGCCATCGTGGGGGCCGACGCGTCGGCCGGCTGATTGTTGGTCGCGACGACGTGCCGGTACAACTCGGTCAGGGACGGCCGCGCGGGGCCGAATTCGCGCACCGGCCCGGCGTCCAGGGCGGCCCGCAGGAGGGTCTGTTCGCCGTCGGGGCTGGCCGCGGTGAGTTCGACGACGGTCCGATCGCCGGACCGGTCCAGCACCCGGGCCCCGGGCACGGCCGCCAGCCACGCGGCGGCGGGGGCGCCGTCGACCACCCAGCGGGGGTGTTCGGTCCGGCGCAGGTCGTCGATCGAGCCGATGGCGACCAATTCGCCGTCCTTGATGATGCCGACCCGGTCGCACAACCGCTCCACGAGGTCGAGTTGGTGCGAGGAGAACACCACGGGCACGCCGGCCTCCGCCCGCTGCCGCAGGACGCCACTCATGACGTCCACGGCGACCGGGTCCAGGCCGGAGAACGGTTCGTCCAGGACGAGGAGGTCGGGATCGTGGGTCAGCGCGGCGGCGAGTTGCACGCGCTGCTGGTTGCCGAGGGAGAGCTTGAGCACGTCGTCGCCGCGGCGCGCCTCGACGCCGAGGATTGCGGTCCAGCGCTCCATGGCCTCGCGTGCTGCGGCGGCGGTGAGGCCGTGCAGGCGGGCGAGGTACTCGAGCTGGTCGCCGACTCTCATCTTGGGATAGAGGCCGCGCTCCTCTGGCATGTACCCGATCCGGGCTCGGGCGGCGTGATCGATCGGGCGCCCGTCCCAGCGGACCTCGCCGGAGTCGGCGGCGAGGACGCCCAGGACGATCCGCATCGCCGTCGTCTTGCCGGCTCCGTTGGAGCCGACGAACCCGAAAATCTCGCCCCCGCGGACGTCGAAGGACGCGCCGCGCAGCGCGTGGACGTTCCCGTACGACTTGCTCAGGGAGTCGATTTCCAGCAGTCGTGTTGCCGTCATGGCTCAAGCTTGGCACCCAGTGCGCCGGCGGGAGAAATGCGAGCCGGGACGGTTGCGCCGGCGGCGTTGGCGGTGGTGGCCGTCTGCGCCGCGGTCGGGCGGCGGTGGCCCGGCGTGCCCTGGCCGCCGGCCTCGGTCGGGGCGGGCGCGGGGTAGGCGGTGGCTCTCGGACGGTATGGCTCTCGGCGATGATGTGTGCCCGGGGCAATTGATTGTGGGAGGATCATGCGTTAGCGTCCGGCTATGACTCGTATGCCGGGCGTGTGAGTTAAAACATGACGAATCCTCTGATTGTGGCGCCGGTGGATACGGCGTCGCCGTTGTCGGGGACGTTCTTGTTGGAGGACGGGGCGCAGTTCGTTTCGGCGGTGCAGTCCAGGGATTGGGTCTCGGGTGGGATGGCCCTGTTCTCGGGGGCGA
>JAVBMU010000113.1:0-11417 GCA_031552185.1 Cellulomonadaceae bacterium
ACCCGCCGCCCGGCCCGAACCCGCCGCCCGGCCCGAACCCGCCGCCCGGCCCGAACCCGCCGCCCGGCCCGAACCCGCCGGCCGGCAACCCGTTGCCGGGCGCCCCGCTGGTGCGCCCGGCTGCCCCCGGCTATCAGCCGCCCGGCCCGAACCCGCCGGCCGGCTATCCGCCGTCGGGCCAGTTCGGCGCGGCGGGCTATCCGCCGTCGGGCCAGTTCGGCGCGGCCGGCTATCCGCCGTCGGGCCAGTTCGGCGCGGCGGGCTATCCGCCGCCGCCCGGCTCACCCCCGCCCGGCCAGATTCCGCCGGGCTCAGCCCCGCCGCCCGGAACCAACCCGCCGCCGAGGGCTGCGGGCACCGACGCGTTCTTCAACTCCATTCGCCGGATGGGGATCGCGCGCGGCGAGGACCGCTGGATCGGCGGCGTCGCTTCGGGTGTCGCCGACCGGATCGGGATCGACGCGTTGCTGGTCCGCGCGGTCTTCTTCGTCCTGTGTCTGCTCTCGGGCACCGGCTTCCTGGTGTACGCCCTCGGATGGGCGCTGCTGCCGGAGCAGAAGGACGGCCGGATCCACCTCCAGGAGGCGTTCCGGGGCCGCGTGGACGCGGCGCTGCTTGGCGCGGGTGTGCTGGCGATTATTGGCATCCCCGACCGCGGTTGGCTCTGGAACGGCAACGGGTTCTTCGAGTTCCTGAGCGGCATGCTCTGGTTGGCGGTCCTGGCGCTGCTGGTGGTGCTGATCGTCACCTCGATCCGGAAGAAGCCCAAGGCCGCTGCGCCCCCGCCCGGCGGATCGCCGTCCGGCGCGGCGTCGTGGTCGGCGGCGGGTGCGAACCCCGTCTCGTCGAGTCCGGGCGCTACCCCAGGGGCGGCGGCGACGGCGTCGGGCGCCCGCGCGACCGCGGCCGGAACCGACCCGACGGGACCCGTGTTCGGCACCCCGCCGGTCGGTGCGACCGGACCGGGCGCGCCGACGGCGTGGTCCCCGGCCGGGCGGAGCGATGTGCCCGGCGACGTCCCGCGCGATGTCCCCGCGGCCATGGAGGCCGCCGGCACGGCGGTGATGGCCCCGCTGAGCGCTCCCGCGCCCGCTCCGGCGACGGCAGCGGCGACGGCAGCGGCGACGGCAGCGGCGACGGCAGCGGGCGTCCGGTACGCCCCGTCGGGGCCGGTGCCGCCGCCCACCCCGCCGCCTCCCCCCAAGCCACGGGTCCGCGGGCCGGGACGGGTGATGACGAGTGCCGTCGTCGGGCTCTGGCTGATTGCCGGCGCGGTGTTCCTGATCGCTGACCGCTCCTCGGATATCCCGTTCGTCGCGCTCTGGGTCGCCGCCGGCCTGGTCCTGCTCGGCATGGGCCTGGTGGCATCGGGGCTGCGCGGTCGACGGTCCGGCGTCCTGGGCTTTTTCGCCTGCGTCGGCCTGGTCGTCGGCCTTCCCATCGCGGGCTGGTATTCGCTGCCGGTGCACGACGGCACCTGGACGGGGCACACCGTCGACGAGACGGTCTCCGTGACCAGTCCGAGGCTTGCCGAGCGGGGCTTTTCCTATCGTTTTGGGGATGCGCGGATCGACCTGAGCAGCCTCGACCTGGCGACGGCGACGCCGTCGGACCCCGTGCGGGTGCCGATCCGGATGGGCGCCGGTGCGTTGCGCATCACCGTCCCGGCAGACGCCGCCGTCCGGGCTGACGTCAACGTCGGCGTCGGGTCCGTGGCCTGGCGGGTCGATTCGGATCGGTCGAGTTCCGGCTTCGGCCGCGACCTGATTTTCAACAGCGGCGAGGTCGACGCCGAGCACGGGCCGGTCTTGATCCTGACGGTCGACGTCGGTGCCGGTGACCTGACCATTGAGGAGGAGTGATGAACCAGACCCCGCAGTCCGAACCCATCGGTCCGCTGCCCGCCGATTCGGCACCGACCGAGCCGGTGCCGGTTGAGCCGGCGTCCGTCGAACCGGTCCTGACTGAGCCGGTCCTGACTGAGCCGGCGTCGGTCGAGCCGGTCCTGACTGAGCCGGTCGCTGCCGGCCCTGGGCCGAGCACACCGCCGTCGCCCGCCTACGGCCACGGTCCGGAGCCCGCCGTGGCGAAGTCGCCGCGGCTCGGAACCGTGGTGTGGGGCCTGGTGATCCTCGCCATCGGGCTGGGGATCGGCGCCGTCGGCCTCGGGGCGAGCGTCGACTACCAAGTCGCCATGATCCTGCTGCTCGGCGGCGCCGGCCTGGTGCTCATCCTCGGGTCGGTCGTGGCGGCGGTCCGCCGCCGACCGCACCACTAGACGAGTGATTCCTCGATGTTGTCGCCGCCCCCGGGCCGTGGATTCGGCCGGCCCGGGGCAGCCGCCACCGCCCGCGCGGGCGAGGCCGAGGTAGATCCGTGGCGTCGCCGGACCGGCGTGTCGGGCGCGCGACGGCTCTACCTCGTGCGGCGCGGCTCTACCTCGCGGGCCGTGCCGTGCCTTGCGTCTGACGCGGCACGGTCGGGCGGGGTGGACGCGAGATGGCGTGTCGCGAGGTCGTAGCCGGGCGGCCGGGCCACCCCCGCCGCCGACGACCCGACCCACACTTCGAAATCACTCGTCCAGCCGCGGCGCCGAACTCGTGATGAGTTCCGGCCTTCGAGCCGAAACTACGGGCACACGAGTCCGGCGTGCTCGGCTCCGCCGTTCCGTCGTTACTCTGCCGGTGGCTGCCGGGCGGGCGGCGGCTGCTTGGGCAGTCGCTCGGTGGTGGGTTCGGCTTCGCCGGTCCCGGATTCGTCGCCCGCGGCGCCCGACGCCGGAGATTTGCCCCGCAGGGTCGCCGGGGTGGCGCCTCGCGCGGCTTGTCCGGGCGTGGTGGTCGGCGGGCCCGACGGCGTGCCCCCGGCCCTCGACTGCTCCTCGGGCGAGGCGAAGACCGGGATCCGCGCCGGGGTGTCCGGGTTGGACTCGGACGGCACGCCGGGAGTCTCGCGCGGCTGCGGTTGTCCTGGTGGGGTGCCGCCCGGGCCGGGCGTCTCGCCGGGCACGTAGTCCGGATCGGGCTCGACCTGCTCCGGCGGCACGCCAGGCGTACTGACCGGCTCGTGCGGGACCGGCGGTTGGCCGCCGGGCCCGGGGGTCTCGCCCGGCGATCGATGGCCGGCTGCGGCCGACTCGGCCCGGTGCGCCGAGCCCTCGTGCGTTCCGGCTGCGCCACCCTCGGTCGCGGCTGCCCTGGTGGCGCCGACTTCGGCCGCTCGGTCCGTGCGCCCTCCCGCCGCCCGGTCGGAGCGCCCTTCGGCCGCGTGGGCCGCGCCTGCTGCCCCAACCGCTCGCGCGGCGCCTGCGGCTCCGGCAGATGGCTCGGACGAAGTCGACCGCTCGTCGCTCGACCGCAGGTGAGCCGCGCCGGCCTCCTCGGGCGGCCGCCCCGGCGTGCTCACCGGCTCGGCAAACCGCGCGGTGTCCGCCTCTTCGGGCGGCAGTCCAGGCGTGCTCAGCGGCTCCGGCCGGCCGGTCGTGCCGGCCACAGTAGCCGCCCCGCCCGCCCCCGGGGCCGCCGCGCCGGCCGGCGTGGCTGTGGGCTCGGACTCGGCCGGTGCCACGTGGGCAGGCGCCCGGTGCCGGGCGGCGTCCGGCAAGTCGGCCGGGCCGCCGGCCTGGGCAGCCCGCGTCCCGAGCCTGCGCAGCGCCATCCCGATCAGGAGCAGCATCACGCCCATCCCGACCACGAAGGCGCTGAGCCCGAAGGCGACGACGGACGTGTACAGCGAGGCTCGCAGGAAGGACGCGTCCATCACTGTGTCCCGGACGGGGTCGTTCTGCTCGAGTTGGGCGTACGTCTTCCCGCCGCTCGCCTCGAGGGCGTGCTTGGAGATGACCTCGGCCTGGGCATAGGCGGTGAGCGGGCCGTTCACCGCGCGGCCGGCGAAGAAGGACGCGTCGTCGGAAACAGTGATGTGTTCGTCGGAGAGTTCGGACGCAACCAGCGTCCACGTGGCGGCGCCGGCCAAGATGAAGATGATCCCGGCGATGATCGAGACGAGCCCGATCCCGCGAACTCCCCGGGCCGGCTTGACAGCGACGGTGCTCGACATGGTATGCCTTCCTTGTCCGGATATCACCGGTTGCAGTGATCGGCGTTCCTTTCTCACGGTAATGACTCGCCGGTAACTCGCCCCTGGGCAGGCCGAATGGCCCCCCGACCGATCGCCCGGCCGCCCAGCCGGTGAACGGTTCGCACGCCCTCGATGCGCACAGGTGGAAGGATGCCCTCGTGCGTATCGCCCACGTCTCGGACAGTTTCCCGCCGATCATGGGCGGCATTGAGGCCCAAGTGAAGGGTTTGGCTACCGCGCAGGCGGACGCGGGCGAGGAAGTGCACGTCCTGACGACGACACCCGCCCGGCGGGGCGCCCGCGGGATCTCGGCCGAGACGTTCGGGGCGGTGACCGTCCACCGGATCGCGGCCCGGATTCCCGGCGGATTCCCGATCCATCCGCGCGCCGGACGGCATGTCGCCGCGGTCCTCGCCCGGCTCCGGCCCGATGTCGTCCACCTGCACCTGGGCATCCTGGCTCCGACCGCGCAGGTCTCCCTTCGTCGGGTGGTCCGGGCCGGGTTGCCCGCAGTCGTGACGGTGCACAGCGTTTGGGGGAAGGCCGAGCGGATCTTCGCGCTCCTCGACCGCCTGGTGCACTGGTCGGGCCTGCCTGTCGTCTGGACGGGCGTCAGCGAACTCGCCGCCGCGCCGCTGCAGCGGATCGCCGGGCCGAGCGGGACGGTGCGGGTGGTGTCGAACGGCGTCGAACTGCGGGACTGGACAGCCGTCGCCCAGGCGCGCACCGACCGGGGTCCCACCCCGTCGCTGCATGCGGTCACCGCGACGAGATTCGCCCGGCGCAAGCGGATACTCCCGTTGCTGAGGACGTTGCGCGACGTCGCCGGGCAGGCTCGCCCGGGTGCGCTGCGGGTCACGATCGCGGGGGAGGGCGAGCAATTGCCCGCGGCTCGCCGATTCGTCGCGGCCCACGGCCTGGCGGACGTCATCGAATTGACCGGAAAGCTGACCCCGGCCCAGTTGCAGGAGTTGTATGCCGACGCCGACGTATTCCTTGCCCCGGCGGTCGAGGAATCGTTCGGGATCGCGGCCGCGGAGGCGCAGGCCGCCGGCCTCGCGGTGCTCACCCGGGCCGGGTCGGGCGTGGCGGAACGGGTGCGCGACGGTCAGGAGGGCGTGGTCGCCGTCGACGACGCCGCGATGGCGCACACATTGCTCAGCTGGCTCCGCGACGCGGAGCCGTTGCGCCGGATCCAGGCCTATAACCGAGCGAACCCACCCGCCGTCGGCTGGTCCGATGTCCGCGAGAACATTCGCCGGACATACGACCTCGCGCGCGGCCTCCTGGCCGACGGCGCCGGTGGGCGTCGCTAGGATGCGTGCATGCGCCTGGTCTATGACCTGCTTCTCTTTCTGCACTTCGTCGGATGGGCGATCGTCCTCGGCGGTTACCTGGCCACCATGCGGTCGCCCGGACTGTATCGCGGGGTTTTTCACGGCATCCTGACTGCCCTCATTGCCGGCACCGGGGCGCTGATCGTGGCGCAATCGTCGTCGGACCTGCCGAATCCCGACCTGCCGAAGATGCTCACCAAGCTTGCCCTCACGCTCGTGATCGCAGTGTGCGCCTATTTCGCGAAGCGCCAGGGCGACAAGGGGGACAACGGCACCGGGCCGGTCCGGCGCGAGCTCAAGCAGACCATCGGCGCGCTGACCCTCATCAATCTCGCGGTGGCCGTTTTCTGGAACTGATCAGAACCTCGCGTGCCGGTCCGGCGACCCCGCCGGAGCCTCTCCGGGCACGCCGCCCGAAGCCCCTCCGGGGACCCCGCCCGGCGGCGGTGTGACCTTCGCGATGCGGCGCGACGCCGCCGCGGAGCCGGCGAGGATGAGCGCGGTCGCGGCGGCCACGGCCCAGGTGAGTGGCTCGTCGAGCACCAGCGCCCCGAGCAGCACCGCAACCACGGGATTGAGATAGGCGACCAGGGTCGAGCGGGCGGCGCCGACCTCGGCGATGAGGCCGAAGAAGAGCACGAAGGCCAAGGCCGTGCAGACCGCGCCGAGCCCGACCAGAGCAAGCGCCGTGGGCGGCGTCGGGGTCGGGTGCGGGCCGGTCACGAGTACCACCGGCAGATAACTGATCGCTGCCAGGGCGAGGCAGGCCGTGGTCACGGGGATGGTCGGCACATCGCGCAGCGAGCGCGTGACGATGATCGGCCCGATCGCGTACCCGAGCGCGGTGAGCAGCACCTGGACGACCGCCCAGGCGTCGTCCGCGGCGGCCCCCGGCCCCAGCAGCAGCGCCACGCCGCCGAGGGCGACGGCCAGGCCGAGCCAGCGGCTCCACGTGACGGGTTGCCGATCGCCGACGAGGCGGTCGAGGATGACCGCCGCGATCGGCACGGTCGCGATCAGCAGCCCCGCCGTCGAACTCGACAATGTGCGCTCGGCACTGGAGAGCAGGATCCACGGCGCCACGATCTCCGTCACCGCGAACGCCACCACCGCGAGCCAATGCCCGCGCAGCACCCGCAGGCCGCCCGCCCGCCACGCGAAGGGCGCCAGCAGCACGGCGCCGATCGCGGTGCGTGCGAACACGACGACGGCGGGGTTGACCTCGGTGACTGCAACTTTGATGAGCAGATAGGGGATGCCCCAGATCACGCCCATCGTGAGCAGCAGGATCCAGCCGCGGCGGCTCATCGGGTCGCCCTCGCGGCGGCTTGGCGACGGGCTCCGGGCGGCCCGGGCGCGCGCCGGCGGGGCTGGGAGAGGCGAGGCACGGCACTCACCGTAGACGGACGCCGGCCCGCGCGCGCCGAGAGAGCCGGCGAGGCCGACGTAGATCCGTGGTGTTGCGGGACCGGCGTGTCGGTCGCGCTACGGCTCTACCTCGCGCGCCGTGGCTCTACCTCGCGCGCCGCGGCACGCTCGGGTGGCGGTGGACGCAGGGTGCGATGGAGGCCTCCGTCTCACCGCCCGTGCAGGATTGCCGCAGCCGCGAGCGGCCGAACGTCGGGCCGAACCTGGCCCGACGGTCGGGCCACCCCGCCGCCGAAGACCGCCGCAATTCGGAATCACTCATCTAGGCTTGAGGCGCCATGACGCTCTTCGAGAACCTAACCCTGCCCGGCTTCGAACCGTCCGTCGTCGGGCGCGGTCTCCTGCCCACGACGGCGCCCCGCCACGACCCCGACGACGCCGCCGCGGCGGGATCGCAGCGACCCCGCCGGGGCGCGTTCGCGCACATCGATCCCGAGTCGCTGCTGGCCGGGCTCAATCCGCAACAGCGCCGCGCCGTCGTGCATGAGGGCGGGCAGTTGCTCATCGTCGCGGGCGCCGGCTCGGGCAAGACCCGGGTGCTGACGCATCGCATCGCGCACCTGTTGGCGACTGGCCGCGCCCGCTCGGGCGAGATCCTGGCGATCACCTTCACGAACAAGGCCGCGGGCGAGATGCGCGAGCGGGTCGAGGGGCTGATCGGACCCGCGGCGCAACGGATGTGGGTGTCCACGTTCCACTCCGCCTGCGTGCGGATTCTGCGCCGCGAGGCGAGCACCCTCGGCATCAAGTCGAGCTTCTCGATCTACGACGCCGCCGACTCCCAGCGCCTGATCACCTTGGTCATCCGCGAGCTGAACCTGGACCCGAAGAAATTCCCGGCGCGCGGCCTGGCGAACAAGATCAGCGACCTGAAGAACGAACTGATCGATCCCGAGACCTACGCCCGGCAAGCGGGCGTGAATCTCGTCGTCGACGACGGCGCCGCGGCGCCGCGGGTGCCCGAATTCGACCAGGTGCTTGCCGCCGTCTACAGCCGCTATCAGACCCGGCTGGGCCAGGCGCATGCGCTGGATTTCGACGACATCATCATGACCACGGTGAACCTGCTGCAGGCCTTCCCCGCGGTCGCCGAGCACTATCGGCGCCGGTTCCGGCACATCCTCGTCGATGAGTACCAGGACACGAACCACGCCCAATACGTCCTGGTCCGGGAACTGACCGGCGTCGGTGGCCCGGCCGATCCCGACCACGCCGCCGAGCCGAACCCCGCCGAGCCGAACGCCGCCGAGCCGAACGCCGCCGCGCTGCCGCCGGCCGAACTCACCGTCGTCGGCGACGCCGACCAGTCGATCTACGCCTTCCGCGGCGCGACAATCCGCAACATCCTCGAATTCGAGGCCGACTATCCCGACGCGACGACGATCTACCTCGAACAGAACTACCGCTCGACCCAGAACATCCTCAGCGCCGCCAACGCGGTGATCGCCCGCAACCCCGACCGTCGGCCCAAGCGGCTGTGGACGGATTCCGGATCCGGCGCGCCGATCGTTGGCTACGTCGCGGACAACGAGCACGAGGAGGCCCGCTTCGTCGCCGAGGAGATCGACCGGCTCGGCGACACGGACGGCGTCCGGCCCGGCGACGTCGCCATTTTCTATCGCACCAACGCTCAGTCCCGGGCGCTGGAGGAGGTCCTGATCCGGGTCGGGTTGCCCTACAAGGTGGTCGGCGGGACGCGGTTCTACGAGCGGCGCGAGGTCAAGGACGCCGTCGCTTACCTGCGCGCGCTGGCGAACCCGGACGACGACGTGAGCCTGCGGCGAGTCCTCAACGTGCCCAAACGCGGCCTGGGGGAGCGCTGCGAGGCGATGATCGCGACCCTCGCGGATCGCGAGCGGATCTCGTTCGGCGCGGCGCTCGTACGGGCCGAGGAAGCTCCGGGCATGACCACCCGCACCCTCAACCCGCTGCGGGTCTTCCGCGACCTGTTCGCCGAATTGCGGGCGATGGTCGAGGCCGGCGACCCGCCGGCCGACATCCTCGGGGCGGTCCTCGAACGCACCGGGTACTTGGCCGAACTGCGCGACTCCGACGACCCGCAGGATCAGTCCCGGGTCGAGAACCTGGCCGAGTTGCACGCCGTCGCCCAGGAGTTCGGTCGGCAGGAGCCCGACGGCGACCTGGCGGACTTCCTCGAGCGCGTCTCCCTCGTCGCCGACGCCGACCAGATCCCGGCCGAGGACGTGGCCGACGGCGCGGCGGGCGGCGCGGGCGAGGGTCACGCGGGGGATGGTGCGGCCGGCGCCGCGGCCGGCGACCCGGGCGCCGGCGCCGCCGATCCCGGCGTCGTCACGTTGATGACCCTGCACACTGCGAAGGGCCTGGAATTCCCCGTCGTCTTCCTCACCGGCCTGGAGGACGGCACGTTCCCGCACGTGCGGTCGCTGCACGACGGCGGAGAACTCGCCGAGGAGCGGCGGCTGGCCTACGTGGGTATTACCCGGGCGCGCCGCCGGCTGTACCTGACCCGATCCGCGGTCCGGTCCGCCTTCGGCATGGCGAACGAGTACCCCGCCAGCCGCTTCCTGGACGAGGTGCCCGAGGAACTGATGGATTGGCGACGGCGCGAATCGTCCATGCAGACGTTGCGCGGCGGCGGGTCGTTGTGGGGCTGGGGCGACCGGTCCGGCGGCGGTGGGGTCGCCGGGACCGGCGGGTTCGGCGGCGGCTTCGGGTCCCGGGGGCGCGACGGCGCGGGGTCCGGGTTCCGCCCCGGCGGCGTCGGCCGCCGGGGCGAGGGCGCCGGGGACGAGATGGGGACCCCCGGTCCGACGTCGCCCTTCCGCGCCGGGGCCGGAGGTGCCAGGGCCGGAGGTGCCGGGGCCCGCACTGGGGGCGGGCGACCGGCGTCGGCCGGATCGGGCGCGAAGTTCGGCTCGGCCACCCCGAGGGACGACGCCGACGTTCCCAGCCTCCGGGTGGGGGACAAGGTGACTCACGACGCCTACGGGCTGGGCACCGTCGTCGCGCTGGAGGGTGCCGGCCGCGGCGAAGTCGCCAAGATCGACTTCGGCGCCGACGGCACCAAGCGCCTACTGCTCCGCTACTCACCGGTTACCAAGCTCTGAGCCCGGGCTCGCCCGCACCGAGGCGCGCCCGACCTCCACGCGCCGCCGCTCGGCGTCGACCTTTGAGATCGCGCGGATTGGTGGTTCGGCGTGGCGGTGCCGGCGGGCGGCGGGGGTGCGGTGCGGGCGACGGTGGCCGCCGCCATGGGCGCCCACACCTATCCGCGCGGTCTCTCAGGAGACTCGGACGCCGGTCTCAGGAGACTCTGGACAGCGACCCCGCAGGCCCCTCGCCGCGGCGCGCCCGGTCGAGGACTGCAAGGAGCCCGGGAACGTCGGATCCGACGGCGGCCAGCGTGCGGGTCAGCAGCAGGCGGGAGGCGGCGTCGTCGACCCGGACGATCGCGCGCAGGATGTGCTCGGAGTTGATCGAACGGTCGCCGAGGCGGATCGCCTCCCGCAGCGCGACCTCCAGCACCTTCTTGGCGTCGCGGGTGAACGGGATGTGCCGGATTCGGCCTCCTTCGGTCGGCGCCGGCCGGCGCGCGTCGCCCGCCCGGCCGAGCGCGTCGGGACCGAACACCTCGTCCGCCCGGGCGGAGACCGCGGCGAGGTCGATGCCGAGGGCGGCCAGGGCCTCGGCATCGAGTTCGTCGGCTGCCCGGGTCCCCGTCGCGGCGTCGGCCAATGCTGTGGCGCCGACGCCGAGTTCGGCCAGCGCCCGAGCGGCCGGTCCGGCGTCGAGCCGCCCGATGGACAGCAGCAGGTGCGCGGACCGAATGCTCGGCGCGTGCGCCTCGCGCGCAACGGTTTGCGCCTCGACGACAACGGCGCGGGCGTCCTTCGTGAAACGTTCGAACATCATGACCTCCTCAGCGGGGACGACCCATGCTTCTTATGCACGGCTTGCCGGGAGACGCCGAGGCTGTCGGCGATCTCCTGCCAGGACCACCCCAACGAGCGGGCGCGGTGGACCTGAAGTGTTTCGAGGCGCTCGGCAAGGCTTCGCAGCGCGCGCACCGCGCGCAGCCCCAGATCGGGGTCCGCGCTCGCGGCCGCATCCAGATCGACGGTGTCCATGGCCGTCAACCTACGTTGACGGATCTCCGTTTGTCAACTCAGATTGACAGCAGCCTTGGCGCCGGTCGCCTCGCCGGCTGACCGGGAGTCGGCGCAAGGATGACGGCCAGGGCGACCGGCGGCGCCCCGGCCCGATGACGGCCCGCAGCCGAGTGCGAGTTGACGACGGTTCTTGACCGATTGGTCTCGTGAACGTAACGTCTTGATTGTGCTGAGTGCGGTGTTTCTGCCGATGGCGGTGCCGGACGACAGGAGTCGGCGACCTCGCGTCGCGGACGTGCGGGTTCAGGTGCGGATGACGGCGAGGGGGCCGGTGCGGTGTCGAATCCTCTGATTGTGGCGCCGGTGGATACGGCGTCGCCGTTGTCGGGGACGTTCTTGTTGGAGGACGGGGCGCAGTTCGTTTCGGCGGTGCAGTCCAGGGATTGGGTCTCGGGTGGGATGGCCCTGTTCTCGGGGGCGA
>JAVBMU010000071.1:0-31581 GCA_031552185.1 Cellulomonadaceae bacterium
CGGGTGACGGCGCGGGCGGTGCGCCGCGCCCCGCCGCGCCGGGTGACGGCGCGGGCGCGGGCCGGGCGCGGACCCTCGCCGACTTGATCCGCGCCGATCCGGCGGCGGCGCTCGGACGCCGGGTCCTGGACGAGTACGGCCCCCGGCTGCCCTACCTGTTCAAGGTCCTTGCCGCCGAGCGGGCGCTGTCGCTCCAGGTCCACCCCATGCCCCACCTCGCGCGGGCCGGGTTCAACCGCGAGAACCGCGCCGGGATCCCGTTCGATGCGCCGCACCGGTCGTTCCACGACGATCAGCACAAACCGGAGCTCGTCGTCGCCCTCAGCCGGTTCGAGGCGCTCTCCGGATTTCGCCGCCCCGCACAGGTGCTACCCCTGCTGACCGGCGTCCCCGGCCGACTGGTCGGCCACATGCGCGACGTTCTGACCCGCCGCCCCGACGCGTCCGGGGTTCGGGAGGCCTTTGCGCTCGCCCTGCACGCCCGTTTCGACCCCGGGACCGCCGACGACGTCGAGGTGACCGTCCAGCACCTGCGGGAACGACTCGCGGCGGGCGCGGACAGCGGGGCGGATGCCCCCCGTGCCGGGGCAGGGGAGGGTCCGGCGCCCTTTATCCTCGCCGGAGCGGGGACCGAGCGGGCGCCGTCGGGCATCGTCGGGGCCGGGCGGGGCGACGTCGATCCCCGCCGGGCCACCCGGGAGATCGACCGCGCTCACGCGACCGTGGTCGCGTTGGCCGGTCAACACCCGGGAGACCCCGGCGCGATCGTCTCGCTGATGCTCAATCGCGTCACGCTGGAGCCGGGGCGGGCGATGTTCCTGCCGGCCGGCGTCGTCCACGCCTACCTCTCGGGGACGGCGCTGGAGGTCATGTCCGCCTCCGACAATGTCCTGCGCGCGGGGCTGACTAATAAGCATGTCGACGTCGATGCGTTGCTGGAATGCGCCGGATACGAGCCGGCGCCGCCGGTACGTCCCCGCTATCTCTCCGTCGCCGGCCGGATCGGCGCGTATCGTCCGCCGATCGCCGAATTCGCGTTGGAACTCGGGCGGTCGGGCACGGCGCCCGCGCCGCTGTACGGCTCCGGGCCGCGGATCCTGCTCTGCCTCGACGGCGCCGTCCAGGTGATGGCCGGCGGCGGGGCCTGGGCGGCGCGACGGGGCGAATCGGTGTTCGTGCCCGACGCGACCGGCCCCATCGAGGTCAGCGGCCCGGGCGTCATCGCTGCCGTCCACGTCCCCTGAGCCCGCGCCCCCGACCCGCGCCCGCGTCCGCCGGGCGGGTGCTCCGGGGCTGCCTCGCACCGTCGCATGCGGCCGGCGCACCGCGGGGCGGCCCACCGGGGCACCGCGGTTGCGCCGAGTCAGTACCTTCCGCGCCGAGTCAGTACCGCAGACGCCGAGTCAGTACCGCAGACGCCGAGTCAGTACTGAGCCTCTGCTCGGTGTCCGACTTCCGGCTCTTCCGGTACTGACTCGGCGCGCACGGTTCTGACTCGCGGCGTCCGGTACTGACTCGGCGCGCACGGTTCTGACTCGGCGCGCACGGTTCTGACTCGGCGCGGGTGACGCCCCTGGTGGCGGGGTAGTTCCCGGCCGCACGCCTGCCGAGATTGAACCAGACCTCCGTGTCGCGTAGGCGAACCCGCGTGTCGCGTAGGCGAATTTGCGTGCCGAACGTGCATCCACGAGGTACGCATCCGGCCATGTCGTTAGCCAGGGTAATGAGCTAGACTAAGGATATGCCCATCGTCGATCCCGTTGTCGCGCGCCCACGCTCCGTGCCCGAGGAAGTAACGGCCGCTGGGCAAGCCCCGGTCGTCCCACCCTCCCGCCCGGATGCCGCATCCTCGGCGCCGGCATCCTCGGTCGTCGCGCCCTCGACGCTCGGGACCGCAGCCCTCGCGCCCTCGACGCCTGCGACTGCGGCTCTCGCATCCTGGACGCCCGCGACCGCGGCGCCCGCCACTTCCTTCGCGCCCGCGGCGGTCGCAGCCTCGGCGACCACGACTGCGGCGCCCGCGCCCCGCGCAACCCGGCGCCCTGCCCCCACTCTTACTCGCACCCCCGCACTCGCCTCGCCTCGCCCCGCAACCGCTCCAACCCCGAACCCCACGATGCGGGAGCGCTGCCGGCCGGCCGTCCTCGGCGGGGAGTTGCGCGTGGCGCTGACGCGGGTCGCGCGGTGCCTGCGCAAGCAGCGGGGCGCCGCCGACCTGACGGAGGGTCGGTTCGGCATCCTGACCGTGCTCGCCAAGCACGGCCAGATGAGCCCCGGCGCGCTCGCCGAGCATGAGCGGGTGCGCCCGCCGTCGATGACCCGGGCCGTCAACGCGCTCGTCGATCTCGGCTTGGTGACGAAGGTGCAGCACGCCACCGACGGCCGCCAAGTGGTCGTCCGGCTGACCGAGGCCGGAGCCGCCGAGGTGGCCGAGACGCGCCGTCGTCGGGACGCGTGGCTCACCACACAACTGCGCGCCCTGACTGCCGAGGAGCGCGCCACCCTCGCCGAAGCCTGTGCCCTGCTCAACCGGATTGCCGCCGCATGAACTCAACCTTCGCCTCGCTGGCCTATTACAACTACCGCATCTGGTTCGCCGCCGCGCTCGCCTCGAACATCGGGACCTGGATGCAGCGAATCGCCCAGGACTGGCTGGTCCTTGTGGTCCTCACCCACAACTCGGGGATCGCCGTCGGGATTACGACGGCGCTGCAATTCGGCCCGTCGCTGGTCTTCTCCGCGTGGGCCGGGGTGGTCGCGGACCGCTTTTCACAGCGAATCGTGCTGATGTGGACGCAGGGCCTGTCGGGTGTGCTCGGCCTCGGCCTCGGCGCCTTGGTGCTGTCCGGCAATGCCAGCCTGTGGCACGTCTACCTCTTTGCCGGACTTCTCGGCGTCGTCGCGGCCTTCGACAGCCCGGCCCGGCAAACCTTTGTCGGCCAGATGGTGCCGCCGCCCATGCTGCCGAACGCCGTCGGACTCAACAGCGCATCCTTCAACGGCGCCCGGCTGATCGGCCCCGCCGTCGCCGGCGTCCTGATCGCGATCATCGGTACCGGCTGGATGTTCGTCATCAACGGCGTGACGTTCGGCCTGACGGTGCTTGCCCTCGCCCGGATGCGGCTCGAGGAGTTGCACCCGATGCCGAGCGCGGGCAGGGGCAAGGGGCAGATCCGCGAGGCGCTGCGGTATGTGCGCCGGCGCACGGACATTGTGGTGATCATGGTGGTGGTCGGCGTCGTGTCGACGTTCGGCCTCAACTTTGCCGTCACGTCGGCCATGATGGCCCGGGTCGAATTCGGCAAGGGCCCGGGGGAGTACGGCCTGCTCGGCTCCGTGCTGGCCATCGGTTCGCTGGCCGGCGCGCTCCTGGCGGCGCGGCGGGAGCGGCCGAGGGTGCGGCTCGTGATCGGCTCCGCGCTGGCCTTCGGCCTCGCCTCGGGAGCGCAGGCGCTGATGCCGACCTTCGCGAGCTACGCGCTGGCGTGCATCCCCGTGGGCCTGGCGTCCCTGACCATGATGACGGCGGCCAACTCCACCATTCAGATGTCGGTGGACCCGATCATGCGCGGCCGGGTCATGGCGCTGTACCTGATCGTCTTCCTCGGCGCGACGCCGATCGGCTCGCCGCTGGTCGGGTGGGTCAGCGAGGCGTGGGGGCCGCGATGGGGGATCGGCCTCGGGGCGATCACCGCGACGGTCGTGTCAATCGGTGCGGCTGTCTGGGTCGCCCGCAATTGGCACCTGGAGGTGCGGTACCGCGTGCTCGAGCGGCCGCACCTGATGGTCCGCTACCTCGACGCCGAAGCTTCCGCGGCACACCGGTTCCGCGCCCAGGTCCGGCTCCGGGACAAGGACTCGGCCGGGGTCAGGCCCAGCCGTGCGGTCCCGCGCAACGCCCGACCGAAGCTCGATCCGCCGGCGGACGCCCCGCCCGCCGCCGCCCCCCGCAGCGAGCCCCGCGCGGCGCCCGACGCCGCCCCCCGCAGCGAGCCCCGCAGCGAGCCCCGCGCCGCGCCGCCCGATCAGCCGAGACGCTCGACCACGAAGTCGACGCACTGAGTCAGCGCGCGCACGTCGTCGGGCTCAATGGCCGGGAACATCGCGATCCGAAGCTGATTGCGCCCGAGCTTGCGATAGGGGAAGACGTCCAGAACGCCGTTCGCGCGCAGGGTCGCCACGACGTCGGCCGCGGGCACGGCGTCGTCAAGGTCGATCGTGCCGACCACCGTCGACCGCTCGGCCGGATCGGCGACGAACGGGCTCGCCCAGTCCCGGGCCTCCGCCCAGGCGTACAGGTGCCCGGCGGACTCGGCGGACCGCCCCGCCGCCCAGGCGATCCCGCCCTGCCCGAGCAGCCATTCGACCTGCTCGGCAAGCATGACGAGGGTGGCGACCGCGGGGGTGTTGAGGGTCTGGTCCTGGCGCGAATTCGCTGCCGCGGCGCTCAGCGAGAGCGACTCGGGAAACCAGCGGTTCCCGGCGTCGCCGCCGCGGAGGCCGGTGCCGCCCTCGATTGCCTCGGCCCGCTCCAGCGCCGCCGGCGAGCACAGGGCGAGCCACAGGCCGCCGTCGGAGCCGAACACCTTCTGCGGCGCAAAGTAGTAGACGTCGGTGCGGGACACATCCACCGGCAACGCACCGGCCGCGGAGGTCGCGTCGACCAGGACCAGGGCATCGTCGCCCGCCGGGTCCGCCACGCGCTCCACCGGGGCCATGGCCCCGGTGGACGTCTCGTTGTGCGGCCAGGCATAGACGTCGACGCCGGCGGTGGGGCGTGGGCGGGCGATAGTGCCGGCCGGGGCGGTGATCACCTCGGAGGGCTCCAGGAACGGCGCCGCCGACGTCGCCCGGGCAAATTTCTGCCCGAACTCGCCGAAGGCCGCGTGCTGGGCGCGACGCCGGACCAGGCAGCACGTCGCCACGTCCCAGAACGTCGTCGCACCCCCGTTGCCGAGCACCACCTCGAAGCCGTCCGGGAGCGCGAACAACTCCCGCATGCCCGCGCGGATACGGCGGACGAGCGAGCGGACCGGCGCCTGGCGGTGCGAGGTCCCGAGCAGGCCTGCACCGGCGGTTGCCACCGCCTGCACCTGCGCGGGGCGGACCTTGCTCGGCCCGGATCCGAACCGACCGTCGGCGGGGAGCAGATCGGACGGGATGATCAGGCGGGGGGCGGTAGGCACATCGGGCACCTTCACACCCTAGACGAGTGATTCTCGGTTGCGGGTCGGATCGTTAGTGGTGGCCCGGGCATCGGGCTCCGAACCGTGGTCAGTGGCACTGTTGGCGCGGTTCCGGTGGGCCGCGTCGTACGCAAGACACAGGCACGCCGCACGAAGTAGAGCCGCGCCGCACGAAGTAGAGCCGTTGCGCGGCCGACACGCCGGTCCGGCGACGCCACGGATCTACCTCGGCGTCGTCGGCTGTAGGCTCACCGCTCCGGTCCCGGGCGTTCGGCGAGAATCCCGGCTCGGCTGCCGGCCCGTCACCCGTCGCAGGTCGGCGCTGCCCGCCCGGGTGTTCGATCGCTCGGCGACGGGCCTCGACATAAACTGATCCCCAGCGGCCGGGCCGCTGGGGACCGCGGCGACAGGAGCCCAGGTGACGGATCTGATAGACACGACCGAGATGTACCTCAAGACGATTTATGAGCTCGGCGAGGAGGGCATCGTCGCCCTGCGGGCGCGGATCGCCGAGCGACTCGGTCAATCTGGTCCGACCGTCTCGCAGACCGTGGCCCGGATGGAGCGGGACGGGCTCGTCGTCGTGACCGGGGATCGCCATCTTGAATTGACCGCGGACGGCATGGCGCGCGCAACACGGGTCATGCGCAAGCATCGCCTCGCGGAGCGGCTGCTCACGGACGTGATCAAGCTCGAGTGGGAGAACGTTCACACCGAGGCCTGCCGCTGGGAGCACGTCATGAGCGCGGAGGTGGAGCGGCGCCTGCTGCGCCTGCTCGACCACCCCCACGTGGATCCGTACGGGAATCCGATCCCTGGCCTGGACGAACTCGGCGAACCCGTCGGGTCGGCCCGGCCCGACGGCGCCATTCCGCTTGGGGACTTCGCCGCTCGGCTCGGCGCCGGCGAGACTGTCCGCGCCATCGTGCGTCGGCTGGCCGAACCGGTGCAGGTCGATGCCGCCTTCCTGGCCGCCCTGCAGGTCGCCGGGCTGGTTCCGCCGCAGGAGGTGCTGATCCATGCGGACAACGGCGAATTGTCCGTTGCGCGCCCGGAGTCCGCAACCGCCGTCAACATCCCGGAAGACGTGGCACGTCACGTTTTCGTGACGGCGTCGTGACGCACGTTCTCACTGTGGTGACCTGGGATTTCACCCGCAGACTTGTGACTAAAGTCCTACTAGGTCCGGGACTTTCGACGAAAGTCTAATAACCGTCGTAATCCGAGCGTGACAATCGTCGCCACGTCAGGTACGGTCGATCTGCTCCATCGGAGACCTTCCGAGAGAGCACTCGCGCGGAACGCTCAACCCTGCCGCTGCGCGAGGCCCATCGACAACCTGACGGCGGGGACGGGGGAACCAAATCCGGGCACTCTGCCAAACAGTGCCCTTGGGGTGAAGCCGGCCGGATCTCGATCCGGACGGCCGGGTGCTCTCCACCCGAATCCGACAGCTCACCTCGTCAGCGTTTTGGAGAGGCAATAGTGACAGTGAGTACGAATCGCGCTCGCCACCGCGCCGCGCGGCGTCCCATGACGCCACTCAGTGCCATTACACAAGCCGCAACGGGTCAGATGTCCGTCGTCGGACGTCGTACCGCAGCCGTGGCCGCTTCTTCGGGGCTCCTGGTCTCGATGATCGGTACGGCGGCACCCGCATCGGCGGCAACCTTCGATGCGGCCAAGCTCAACGGCGCGGACCTGACGGCTTTGACCGCCCAGGCGCGCGCCGTGCTGGAAGCCGCGCCTGTTGTCACCGTCGACGACGATGCGAAGTTCAATGTCGCCGACGTCGACACCGGCACCGTCCAAGTCACGCCGGCGCCGGAAGTGGTCAAGCCGCAACCCCGTCACCAGGCGCCGAGCCGCACGCAGGCGAGGAGCACCAGCCGGGCGACGACGACCCGCTCGACCGCACCCGTCCCGGTGTCCGCCGTGGGCAGCCGGGTCATCTCGATCGCCGCCCGTTACCAGGGTGTCCCGTACGTCTACGGCGGCAGCACGCCCAGCGGCTTCGATTGCTCGGGATTTGTGTCGTACGTGTATGCCCAGGTGGGCATTTCGTTGCCGCACAGTTCCAGCGCCATCGGTTCCATGGGAACGCGCATCCCTCGTTCGCAGGCCCGGCCCGGCGACATCATCTGGACGCCCGGTCATGTCTCGCTGTACGCGGGCGGGAACCAGCAGATCGACGCCTCACGACCCGGCACGACGATTCAATTCCGCAAGATCTGGCAGAGCAACCCGACCTTCATCCGGATGGGTTGATCGACCACACCGCCGGTGGACACGCCGGCGCCGTACCCCGCCGAGCGCGACCCGCTCCGGCGGGGTTCGTGTTTGTGCGCGCTGATGCGTATCCGCACGTGAGTATCCGCAGGTGAGTGTCTTCCGCGAAGGACTTCCTTTCGTCGCCCGAACCGATAGATTTTGCGCAGGACGGTTCGCGCGTTCGTAGGGAGGAACACCATGGCCCCTCTTGAGTCGATCCTGGTCGGTGTCGACGGGTCGGCACCGGCTTTGCACGCCGTGGATTGGGCCACGGCATATGCCAGACGCGTTGGTCGGTCGCTGCATCTTGTCTGCTCCTACACCCTCCCGTCGTTCACCGCCGCGTCGCTGGACGGCGGGTACGCCGCGTTGGACGACACCGCCATTCAGGAGGGCGCCCGCGCCGTGCTGGACGAGGCAACGGCCCGGGTCGAGGAGGCAGGCGTCCGCGTCGAGGCCACGATCACCACCGGCGACGCCGCAGGCGTTCTCGTGGAACTGTCCCGGGAGCACGGCCTCGTCGTCGTGGGTACCCGGGGCCGCGGCGGCTTTGCCGAGCGACTCCTCGGCACGGTGTCCTCGGCGCTGCCGGCCCACGCCTACTGCCCGACCGTCGTCGTGCCCTACCGCGGCGCCGCGGTCGGTGAGGCCGGGCAGGCGCCCGCGCCGATCACGCCGCTGCGCCGGATCGTGGTCGGGGTGGACGGGTCGGCCTCCGCCGAGGTCGCGCTGCGGCACGCCATCCGCGTGGCCCTCGCCTGGGACGCCGAACTGGTCGCCGTCGCAGGCGTCCCGATCGGCGCCGGCGCCGGCCTCCTGGCCTGGCTACCGGCATCGATCGACCACGAGCAGATCCTGGCCGACCTCACGGAGGGCCTGCGGGTCGTCTGCAGTCAGTACGAGCAGGCCCATCCTGGCCTGACGATCCGGCGGATCGTCCTCGACGGCACCGGCGCCGAACTGCTCACCGAGTTCTCGCAGGCGTCCGACCTCATTGTGGTCGGCTCCCGCGGGCGCGGCGGCTTTCGGGGCCTCCTGCTCGGCTCGACCAGCCAGGCGGTGCTGCACCATTCCAACTGCCCGGTGATGGTCGTAACCAAGCGCTCGGAGGACGCGGCGGAGATCAAGCCGCCGACGCCGTAGCTCGGCTGGGGGTCCGTCAGGCCGCGGCCTCGGCCGCGGCCAGCAGGACGCACGTCGCGACGCCGTCCATCGCCACCCGGACCTCCTCGAGCGGCGGCATGCTGGGCGCGAGGCGGATGTTGCGGTCCTGCGGGTCCTTCCCGTAGGGGAAGGTGGAGCCGGCGGGCGTCAGCGCGATCCCCGCCTCCTTCGCCAGTTGGACGACGCGCGCGGCCGTGCCCGGGACGACGTCGAGGCTGACGAAATACCCACCGGCCGGCCGGGTCCACGCGATGTCGTTCACCTCGGCCAGGCGGGCGGCCAGGATCTCGGTGACCACCGCGAACTTCGGCGCCAGGATCTCCCGGTGCCGGCGCATGTGCGCCCGCACGCCGTCGGCGTCGGCGAAGAACTGCGCGTGCCGCAACTGGTTGATCTTGTCCGGACCGATCGACTGGATCGACAGGTGCGCGCGGAACCAGTCGATGTTCGCGGGCGACGCGCCGAGGAACGAGACCCCCGCGCCCGCGAACGTGATCTTCGACGTCGACGCGAACAGGAAGACCCGGTCGGGATGGCCCGCCTCGGCCGCGAGCCCGATCGCATCCGCCGACGGCGTCTCGACCTCGGTCAGGTGGTGCAGGGCGTACGCGTTGTCCCACATGATGCGAAAGTCGGGCGCCGCCGTCGGCATCGCCATCAGGCGGCGGGCGTTGTCGGTCGTGAGCGTGGCCCCGTCGGGGTTGGCGTAGGTCGGCACGATCCACATGCCCTTGACGCTCGGGTCGCTGCGGACGAGCTCGGCGACGGCGTCGACGTCGGGGCCGTCGGGAGTCATCGGGACGGTGATCATCTCGATGCCGAGTTCCTCGCAGACGGCGAAGTGCCGGTCGTAGCCCGGCACCGGACAGACGAACCGCACCCGCTCCTCACGGCCCCACGGCCGGGCCGAGCCGGGGACGCCGAACAGCATCGCGTAGGCGAGCGCGTCGTACATCAGCGTCAGGCTGGCGTTGCCCTGGGCCAGCAGTTGGCCCACCGGGACGTGCAGGAGTTCGGCGAAGATCCGCCGCAACTGGGGCAGCCCGTCGAGCCCGCCGTAGTTGCGCACGTCGGTGCCGTCCTCGTCGCGGACCGTCCCGGGGCCGGGCAGGCCAAGCATCGGGTCGGCCAACGCGAGTTGCTGCGCGGACGGCTTGCCCCGCGTCAGGTCGAGTTTCAGTCCGAGCGATTGCAGGTCCGCGTAGGCCTGGCGGCAGGCGTCGAGGTCGAGGGAAGCAGGGCGGGGGGCGGCGGTGGCGCCGGGCGCGGTGGTCACGATCGCGACTCTACCGAGCCGCGACCGTGCGGGGCAGGGGCGGCTGCCCCCGAATCCGGGCTCAACTCGGCGGCGCGCCGATCTCCAGCGTGGCGCACTTTGCCCCGCCCCCGGCGTGCAGCAGCTCCGAGGTGTCGACGAGGATCGGCTCGTAGCCCCGTTCCCGCAGCTCGGCAGCGAGGCGCGGGGCGTCCGGCGGGAGGATCACGTGCCGACCGTCGCTGACGGCGTTGAGCCCGAACGCGCCGGCGTCCGCCTCGCTCGCGCGGATCGCGTCGGGGAACCGGTCGGCCAGCGTCGCGCGGGCCTCGGCCGAGAACGCCGGCGGGAAGTAGGCGATCTCGGCCGGGGCGGGCGCGACGCCGGGCGCCCCACCGGGCGCTGCGGCGGGGCGGCCCGGCGCGGCGGGGCCGCCGCGCAGCACGGTCAACGCGGTGTCCAGGTGGAAGTACCGGGGGTCGACGAGTTCCAGGCTCACCACCTCGACCCCCCATAGGTCGGCGGCCTCCGCATGGGCCGCCCGAGCCGTCCGTGCCCCCCAGCCCGCCAGCACGACCTCGCCCGCGGAGAGGAAATCGCCCTGCCCCTCGTTGACGTTGCGGGCCATGTGCGTGACGTACCCCTGGTCCGCGAACCACTTCAGATACACGGGTCCCTCGGGTGCGCGCTCGGCGTGTCGGAAGACCGCCGACAGCACGACGCCGTCGCGCACGCTCGCGCCATTGGCGGCGAACACCATGTCCGGCAGGCCGCGTACCGGCTCGATTGTGCGGACGTCGTGCCCGAGGTCGGCCAGGGTGCTCCGCAGCCGTTCCCACTGGCGCCGCGCCAGGCTCCGGTCCACCGGACGCCCGCGATCCATCCAGGGATTGATCTCGTACCGCACCGCGAAGAAGGTGGGCGGGCACATGAGGTAGCGCCGCGCCGTCGTCGGCGCTGCGGCGGACGTCCCCATCCGGCCTCCCTCGGTTCGCCCGGCCGCCGGTCCGGCCGGCCAGGACAGCGTACGACCTGGCGCGCGACGACGAGAGGCTTGACAGCGATATGTCAACGATATATCGTCAACATATCGCCGAGCCGGCCGACGTCCGGCTTCCGGAGCTTCCACTCCGCACCAGTCGCGATCCACACTTCCAAGAGCGTTTCAATCGAAGGAGTCACCATGACGATGCACCACCACGGCGGACGCCGCCCTGTTTTCGAGGACGGGCCGGGCGCCCGTCCGCGCCGTCGAGCCGGATTCGATGCCCCCGACGGCGGCTGGTCACCCACGGAGGGCAGGCCGGACCGGCGCCGCCGGGGCGGCTCCGGTGACCGGGACCGCTGGGACGGCCCGGGCCGCGGGGAGGGCCGCGGCGGCCCCGGGTTCGGGCCCGGCGGGCCGGGGTTCCCACCCGGCGGGCCGGGGTTCCCACCCGGCGGGCCGGGGTTCCCACCCGGCGGGCCGGGGTTCGGGCCCGGCGGGCCGGGGTTCGGGCCGCGCGGTCGATTCGGGCACCGCGGCGGCCGGGCCGGGCGCGGCGATGTCCGAGCGGCGATCCTGCTGCTGCTGGCCGACGGGCCGATGCACGGCTACCAACTGATCCAGGAGATCGGCGAGCGTTCGGGCGGGATGTGGCAGCCCAGCCCCGGCGCCGTGTACCCGGCCCTGAACCTGCTCGAGGACGAAGGCCTCGTGCAGATCGCGCCCGAGGGCGGGCGCCGGATGGCGTCGCTCACCGAGGCGGGCCGCGGGTACGTCACCGAGCACGCCGCCGACCTGGGCGACCCGTGGCGGGGGTCCGCCGGGCGGAACCGCGGTCAGCGCGAGCTGCGGGGGGCGCTGGACGCCGTCGGCGGCGCGCTGCACCAGATCATGCGGCGGGGGACCGACGAGGAGATGGCGGCCGCCGTCCGGATCCTCGAGGGTGCCCGGCGCGAGCTGTACCTCGTCCTGGCCGGGCCGGCGACCGCCCCCGTCGACGAGCCGGTCGACGAGCCGGTCGACGACGAGCGCGACGACCCTTCCGTCACGCCGTGAGACGACCGGCCGGGCGCGGCTCGCTCGTCGGCCCGGTCAGTTGTGACGGCGTCGGCCCGGCAGCGGGCGCCGTCGGCGCGGGCGGTCGGGCGCCGGTTGGTCGGGCGCCCGACCGTAGGCCGGCTCACTCGCCGGATCATCGCCGGGCTGCCGGTCGGCCGCCGGCCGGTCCGTGGGGGACTCGGCTGTGGTCCCGACTGCGGCCCCGACCGTCGATTCACCCGCGGCCCCGACCGCCGGTGCCGCGTCAGTCTTTCGTTCGGCGGGCTTGCGCTTGGCGTCCTTGGGCCTCGTCGTCGTGAGCCGGTCGAGCCGTAGCTTGTCGACCTTCAGCTTCTCCATCGTCGGCGCCAAGTCGGGCAACCGCAGCAGCCGGTGCGGCGGGCGGTCCGCGGTCGGGACAAGCGTCGGCCGGCCAGTCGGATCGGCGACCTCGATCACCTCCAACGCCCGCACGAAGGCCTCCGGCGGGGGACCGAACGCCTTCCGGGACTGGCCGACGACGCCCTGCCCGAGCGATCGCCCGCCGGTCACCCCGATCACCGCGCCCACCCCGAAGGGGAGCAGCCGGCCCAACGCAAGCCCACTGTGCCTGGCCAACTGACTGCGCAAGAACTTGTGCGCCAGCGACTTGTTAACCTTAGTCAACGAGCCCGCCGGCATCCGCGTCAGCAGCACCTTGCCCCACGCGACCGTCGACCCCTCCATGGCCCGTTCGACGTCGCGGGCACCGGCCTCGCCCAACACCGTGGCCAGGAGAAGTGCCCGCCGGCGGGCCGCGTCCTGCACCTCGATCCCGTGCACATCGGCGACCGCCAGGGCGAAGGCCGCCGAGGAGGCGAAGAACGTCACGATGTCGCTCGACGTCAGCACGAGCCCGACCCCGGTCCCGACCGACGGCAGCGCCGCTGCCGTTCCGACGACGCCACCGGCGGCCTGCACCACCAGCAGGTATTCCTTCTCCAACTGCCGGATGAGGGCCGCCGGGCTCGCGTCGGGATGGCGCCGGCGGACGCCGTCGACGTGCTCCCGGATCGCCTGCGACGGGATTGTCACCGCCTGATTGAGAACCAGGTCGAGCAACGTCGTCGGGCTGTAGGCGACCCACCGCTCGGGATCGGCGTCCTCCGCTGCGGAGTGTCCCAGCCGGATCTTCCCAACCTTCGGCCGACGACGCCGCTTCCGCTGAGGCGCCGCCGCGTCGGTTCCTGGCGTTGCCGCTGATCCGGGCGTTGCCGCTGATCCGGGCGGCGGGGCCGCTCCCCAGGCCGGGACGGGCGCCGATGGCGTCGCCGGTAGTGGGGGCGGGGCCGGGGTGGCGGGTGCCGCCGGCGCCTCGGGCGCGCTCGTCCCGGGTCCTGCGATCGGTGGGCTCGTCGTCGGCTCCGTGCCGCCAATTCCGTGATCTGTCATGTCTGCCATCATCTCCCGCGGCACGTCGTCGGGGCCACAATCCGGCCGAGCGCGGGATCGAGTGCAGAACGGCCGGCGGGCGCTCCGGGCGCTCCGGCGCTCGACCACGCAGCGAGCGCATCCCGGCTCAGGGAAAAACCGTCCGCACCTCGGCGCCCGCCACCAGGGTGCGCCCGACGGTGCAGGTGCGATCGATCGCGCGCTGCGCCACCGTGAGCACGGTCTCGCGCTCCTCGGGCGTGAGGGCGGACAGGTCGAGGTCGAACCTTTCCGTGAGTACCGGGTAGCGGTCCTCGTCGGGGTGCCGGGGATCCTCGACCCGGATCGTGACGGCGAAGTCGTCGCCGAGCCGACGCGCGAACGCCCGGTCCGCACTCATCCCGGCACAGGCGGCGAGGGCGACCTTCAAGAGTTCGCCGGGCGTGAAGACCGCGCCCGCTTCGACCGGCCCGATCTCCACCTGGGCGCCACGGCCCGAGCGGGCGCGGTAGGTTCGGGTTCCCGTGCGCTCAACCCACAGCGGGTCCGGCGCGGGCCGGGCCGGCGGCGTCGCGTGGGCGGGTCCAGGGTGCTGCTCCGTGGTCATGCCCCGATCCTTGCACCCGATCCGGCACGGTGGGGGCCGACGGCCGCTGACTGTCGCGCTGACTGCAGGCGCGGCCCGGGTCAGCCGGCCAGGATCTCCCGACACGGGGCGAGTGCAGCAAGCGCCTCGTCGAGCGCGCCACCGTCCTGCCACAGCTCGCGCCACTCGGAGTCATCCCCGGCGACCCGATCGAGGACCGTCCGCGCCGGCGGGACGAGGTCAGTGACCGGCCCGATCCAGTCGGCGTCATTCACGTCGTCCGGTGCGTAGGGCGTGCTGAGCGGAAGCGCCCCGGGCAACCGCGCGGCGACGATCGCGGCAGCGGCGATGGCGGTCGTGGCCAGGTCGATCTCGAGGTAGCCGGGCTCGTCGACCACCGCGGCCAGGGCAGCGCGCAGGATGGCAGGCCGCTCCGCGGCCGGCGCAGCGGTGAGCCGACCGCTGAAGTCGGCGGCGTCGTCGTTGTCGAACGGCCCGAAGTCCCAGGTGCCCATCATGTTCCTTTCGTCGTCCTGGGCGGAACGGTACCGGACGGGGCCGACACGCCCTGATGCGCCTCGGCGACATCGCCGAGCGCGAGGCGCAGGACCGCGCGCTCGGAATCGCTCATCTACACTGCCGCCATGTCCACCGCCGAGCCTGCCCGGGCGCCCGCCGGCGCCGCCGCGCCCGGCGCCGCGCCCGGCGCCGCCGCGCCCGGCGCCGCGGCCGGTCCGATTCCCACGCCGTACGAAGATCTCCTGCGCGAGGTTCTCGCCGTCGGGACGCCCAAGTCCGATCGCACCGGCACGGGGACGCGCAGCGTCTTCGGCCGACAGCTGCGCTACGACCTGGCCGCCGGGTTCCCGCTGATCACCACCAAGCGGGTGCATCTGAAATCGGTGGTCTACGAGCTCTTGTGGTTCCTGCGCGGCGAGGCCAACGTCGGCTGGCTGCGCGAGCACGGGGTGCGAATCTGGGACGAATGGGCCGCACCCGACGGCGACCTCGGCCCGGTCTACGGCGTTCAGTGGCGCTCCTGGCCGACGCCGTCGGGCGAGCAGGTGGACCAGATCGCCGACGTCGTCGAGCAGATCCGAGTCGATCCCGATTCGCGCCGGTTGGTGGTCTCGGCGTGGAACGTTGCGGACCTGCCGCGGATGGCATTGCCGCCGTGCCACTTGCTGTTCCAGTTCTACGTCGCGGACGGCAGGCTCTCCTGCCAGCTCTATCAGCGCTCTGCCGACCTCTTTCTCGGGGTGCCCTTCAACATCGCCTCGTATGCGCTCCTGACGCACATGGTGGCCGCCCAGACCGGGCTCGGCGTCGGCGACTTTGTCTGGACCGGCGGGGACTGCCACATCTACGACAACCACGTCGAGCAAGTCACTGAGCAACTCGGGCGCGAGCCGTATCCGTATCCCACCCTGCAGCTGGCACCGCGGGACTCGATCTTCGACTACCGCTACGAGGACGTCCAGATTCTCGACTACCGCCACCACGCCACGATCCGCGCCGCCGTCGCCGTGTGAACGGCGCCGCGGGCGCGGTGCGGCGGTTCGCGCGCTCAGTCCGCCCAGGGCGGGCTCTCGTCGAGCTTGGCGTAGTACTTCGCCAGGTGGCTGCGGACGCGGGCACGGTCCTTCTCCGGCAGGTCGACGCCGCCCCGCGAGCCCTGCATGACCGCCGCCGCGGCGAACACGGCGCGGGGCACGGCGCGGAGCCGCCCATCGACGACGTCCGCGATCAGCAGCTTGTACGCGGTGAAGTTGTCCTTCGCCCCGGCGTCGTACCACACGTGGGCGTCGCGATAGCGGGCGTTCGGCTCATCCTGGGCCTTCGCCCACGCGCGGATGCGTCGCTCGGCGGCGGCGCCGTCCCAGGGGCGATCACGATCCGCGAGCGGAAGGTCCTGGAATGATGTGACGGCCATGCAGCCTCCCTCGGTGCGGCCGGCCTTGCTGGATCGGGCCGGCCCCTCGACCGTCGCACGCCGTCCCGAACGTCGCTCGCCGGGCGGGATTGGCGCTACGCTGACGGCAGTTCCCCGCGCCGCGCCCGTAGCTCAGGGGATAGAGCACCGCTCTCCTAAAGCGGGTGTCGCAGGTTCGAATCCTGTCGGGCGCACCAAACCGTGGCCTGCTCGGCCGCCGGCCCCGCGCGAGGTAGAGCCCTGCCGCACGAGACAGAGCCGTGGCGCGCCCGACACGCCGGTTCGGCGGCGCTACGGATCTACCTCGGCCCGTCAGCCCTACCTCGCGCCCGGCGCACCGGACCCCAGCCGCGCGCGCCGGCCCGACCTTCCCGGGGCCGGTCAGTAGACGGCAACCAATCGCCCGGAGACCGTTCCGTCGCGCAGACGGTCGATGCCGGCCGGGATCTCGTCGAAGCCGATCCGGCTGAAGACGGGCTGGACCTCGCCGGTGGCGAACAGCTCGTAACAGTCGGCGACGTCCTGCCGGGTGCCGCCGTTCGAGCCGAGGATCTGCGCCTGCTTGAGAATGACGTCGCGGGTGCTGATGGTGGCCTCGAGCTTGCCCATGCCGACGACGACGATCCGCCCGTCGCGGCGGATGGCGTCGAGCGACTTGGCAGTAGTGTCGCCGAAACCGGCGTAGTCGACGACGACATCCAGGTCGAGGCCGGCGAGTTCGTCCACGGTCTTGACCACGTGTTGCACGCCGAGGTCGCGGATCATCGGCCACACGCTCTCGTCGATCTCCGCCGCCCAGACCTCGCAGCCGGTGACGACGGCCACCCGGGCGCCGATCTGGCCGAGGCCGCCGACGCCGATGATGCCGACCTTGTCGCCCTTCTTGGCCTGCCCCACGGCCATCAAGGCGTGGTAGGAGGTCATGCCGGCGTCGGTGCCCATCGCGGCGAGTTCGAAGCTGAGGCCGTCGGGCATCCGCACCAGGTCGCCCGCGAGGCAGCGGTGTTTGGCGGTGAAGCCACCGTCGCGCCCGTAGCCGGGCGCGGTCGCGGACGCCGTCGGGCAAACCCCGACCCGGTCGCCGACCTGCCACTCGGCGACGCCCTCGCCGACGGCGCTGACGACGCCGGCGATCTCGTGGCCCATGGTGACCGGGACGATCAGGAGTTCCTTCCAGCCCGGGTCGTCGAGGACGCCGACGTCGGAGTGGCACAGCCCGGCGGCCTTGATGTCGAGCACTACCTCGCCGGGTCCGGGCGTCGGCTCGGAGATGTCGTTGAGCACCAGCGGCTCGTGGGTGTCGATGAATTGCCAGGCCCTCATTGCTGCCTCCTCGTCCGGGAAACGTGATGTCTCGACGCTATCGCGCTCGCCCCCCGCGCCGGCAGAGCGGCCTGGCGGTCACCTCGGCGGTGCGTCCGTCGCGCGCGGTGACCCGGACCGGGCCGCGGCGATGGCAACCGTCGTGTAGTGCATCGGAAAGCTGCCGCCGACGTCGTCGATCGCCGTCCCGATGCCTTCGAGGACCTGGGCGAGTTCCGCGGGGGCGAATTGGCTCGCCACGCCGCTGGTCGGCACCTGGTCGAGCCATTCGTCGCGCGTGTACGTCTGCTCCCACTCGAACCGCCACACCTGCGGTTCGCCGAAGCCCGCGGACGTCCAACCGGCGGCCGCTTGGAGGCCGAGCCTCGCGTAGCCGTCCGCCGCCGAGCCGGCCGGGGCCCGGGCGGGCAACGAGTCCGGTACCGCGCGGCGGTACGCCTCGGCGAAGGCGTCCGCGAGGTCCGGCGGCCCGGGCGTTCCGGCGTTCCAGAACGCGACGAGCAATCCACTCGGTCGCAGCACCTCGGCGGCCTTCGCCACGCCCGCGGCGGGATCGATCCAGTGCCAGGTCTGGCCCGCGACGACGGCGTCGAACGAGCGCCCGGCCGGGTCCCAGTCCTCGAAGCGGGCCACTTCGGCCTCGAGGCCCGCGGCGCGGGCGAAGGCCGCCATCCGCTCATCGACATCGATTCCGACCACTCGGCACCCGGCGGCGCGCAACTGCCGGGAAACGATCCCGGTCCCGACGCCGACGTCGAGCACGTGCCGGCCGGGACTGTGCTCCACGATCTGCCGGATCAGCGCGTCGGGGTAGCGGGGTCGGGTCCGGTCGTAGCGGGCCGGATCGGTGCCGAAGGACTCCGCCATGTGTCGGGCCAAGTGGGAAGCGGTCGGGTGGGTCGACATCGCTCCATGGTCGCGCGGGGCCGCGCGACGTGTCGAATCGCGCCGGCTCGCGGCGCCGGCGCCCCGGGCTGCGCGAAGGCATGCACCGGACGTCTTGGGGCGCTCAAGACGGCCCGGATATCATGCTCGGATGGTGCATTCCGGGATCGGAACGGGCGTCGGGGCTCCGCCCGCGGTGCGCCAGCAGGCGCCACGGTATCTGCCGCCCGTGCCGCCCCCGCCCCCGCCCGTGCCGTCGCCGGGCCCGCGGGCGGATATTCAGGGGTTGCGCGCGGTGGCGGTCGCGGCGGTGCTGATCTATCACTTGTGGCCGGCGGCCCTGCCCGGCGGATTTGTCGGGGTCGATGTCTTCTTTGTCATCTCGGGATTTCTTATCACGGGACATTTGTTGCGCCGGCCGGTGCGTTCGGTGCGGGACCTGTTGGCCTTCTGGGCGCGCCGGGTGCGGCGGCTGATCCCCGCGGCTTCGGTGGTGCTCGCGGCGACGCTGGTCGCCGCGTGGGTGTGGTTGCCCGCGACGGCGTTGCCCCGGGTGACGCGCGAGGTCATAGCATCGGCGTTGTACGTGGAGAACTGGGCCCTGGCCCAGTCGGCGACGGATTACTTGGCGGCCGACGAGGCGCCCACACCGGTGCAGCATTTCTGGTCGCTGTCGGTGGAGGAGCAATTCTATTTCGTCTGGCCGCTGGTGATCGGCGCGGTGGTCTTCGTTGCGGCGCGGTGGTCGGTCGGCCGACGGGGCTGGTCCGACTCGCGGCAGTGGTTGCCGGTCGTCGTGGTCGGCGTCGTGGTGGCAGTGTCGCTGGCCTGGTCGGTTGGGTTCACCGCCGTGAACGGCGCTGCGGCCTACTTCGTCTCCACGACCAGGTTCTGGGAATTGGGGGTCGGTGGCCTGCTCGCCACGGTGATCGCCGTCAAGGGTCCACACCGGAGGGCACGATTCCGCGCCGCCGTCGCCTGGGCGGGCCTGGCCGTGGTCATCACATCGGTATTCGTCATCAATGGGTCGATGCCGTTCCCCGGCTGGGCGGCGGTGTTTCCCGTGGCGGGAACGGCGGTGGTGATCTGGGCGGCGGCCGACGGCGTCGGCCCGGATCGGTGGTGGGGCCGCCGGCCGGTGCAATGGCTCGGGAACGTGTCGTATTCGCTGTATCTGTGGCATTGGCCGCTCATCGTGATCGCGCCCTTCGCGCTCGGCCGGGCTTTGAGCTGGGTGGACCGGCTCGCGATCGTGGTGGTGGCGCTGGGGCTGGCGGGGGTGTCGAAGGTCGTGGTGGAGGACGGGTTCCGGTTCTCGGCCGTGTTGAACCGGCGACTCGGCGCCACGTTCGCGATGCTCGGGCTGTGCCTGGCCGTCACGTGTGGCCCCCCGATCGCGGTCGCCGCCCGCGCCGCCGCCGACGACCGGGCCGCCGCCGTCGTCGTCAGCCGGGCCCAATCGCAGGCGGCGACGAAGAAGGTCTCCTGCTTCGGCGCGTCCGCAGCTCGGACGGCGTCGTGCGATCCGGCGGGGGAGCCGTTGGTGACGACGCCGCTGTTCGCCACGACGGACCGGTCCTCGCTGTACGAGCGGCGCTGCTGGAATTCGCGCCCCTTCACCTCGCGGCGGACCTGCACCTACGGCGCCGCGGACGCGCCCGTCCGGATCGCCCTGCTGGGCAACTCCCATGCCGGGCATTGGCTGCCCGGCATCGAGCCCGGGCTCAGTGCTCAGGACTGGCGCCTCGACACCTACGTCGCCTCCATCTGTTACACCGTCGACCGGCGATTGGACTTCGATGACCCGAGACACAGCCGCAACTGCCGCAAATTGAATCGGTGGGCCATCCGTTCGATCGCTGGGAATTACGACCTCGTGGTCATGTCCGAGGCCACTGCGACCGACCTCGTCGGCGTGCCGACCGAGGGCCGCGACGATGCCGCCCGGGATGCCTACGCGTGGGTGCTGGCGAGGTTCGCCCGAGCGGGCACCCCGGTGCTCGTCGTGCGCGACACCCCGGCGATGGGTCGCAACATCCCGGACTGCGTCGCCGAGCACGGCGCGGACGCCGTCGCCTGCGGCGCCCCCCGCGAAACGGCGATCGAGCGGGACCCGCTCGCCGAGGCCGCGGAGGCTGATTCCTCCGGGCTGGTCAGCATCCTGGACGTGAACGATCTGCTCTGCGACCGGACGACGTGCCTGCCCGTCATCGGGGGCGTCATCGCGTACTTCGATCATGCCCACCTGACCGCGACCCTCGCGCGGACGCTCGAACCGGAACTCACGCGCGCGATCAAGGCGGCCTTGGCCAACGCGGAGGAGCCGGCCGGGACCGGTCGGGCCGGCTGAGCCGGCGGTCAGGCGGGCTTTCGGCTGACTGCGGTAGCCCAGACCCAGCAGAAGCCCTCCCGGCCCTCGGGGTCGAGGTACCGCACATACACCGCCCGGCGAGTCCAGGCGATCGCGTGACCCGCCGCCTCGAAGTCCCGCCCGCGGCCGTCCGAGATCCACACCCGGATCGGCAGCGGGTCGGACGGGCGGTGCGGCGGCTCGGGTCTCGCGCCCGCCGGCACGTCGTGGGGCTGGTCGTGGCGGGGCACGCGATCGTATGAGCCGCGCGGGACTCGATTCGAACGCATGTTCGAATGATAGTCCGCCGCCCCGACCCGCGGACCGCCAACCAGCCGACCCGACAATTCGGTCACTGACCTAGACGAGTGATTCCGAATTGCTGCGGCGTCGATCGTCACGAGCCCGGGTGGCGGCGGCCGGCGGCGCCGCGCGAGGCACAGGCAGGCCGCGCGAGGTAGAGCCGCGCCGCGCGAGGTAGAGCCGTGGCGTGCCCGACACGCCGGTCCGGCGACGCCGCGGATCTACCTCGGCCTCGCCGGCCCACTCGCGGCATTGCCCGCCCTCTCGCGCAGCCCCCCGCCTGCCCGGGCCAACCGCCAACCAGCCGACCCGACGATTCGGAATCACTGACCTAGGGCGCCATCGGGGTGAGGGCGAGGTACTCGTTCAGGTCGGCGCCCGCCAGGCAGGCCTCGATGATCTTGCGCCCGAGGGGGTCGATGCCGTCCCCGAGGAACTGCGGCAACTCGCTCTTGAAGAAGTCCATCAGGATCTTCGCGCCGAAGTCGTACGCCTCCACGCCCACCTGGGACTGCTGCTCGGGGTGCAGCAACGTCGGCCGGATCAACTGGCCGTCGATCTTTACCTCGTTGATGGCGTAGCCGAACAGCGGGCACCGGGCGGGGGACAGGGTGTTCGCGCGGAACCGCGCGCCGCTGCGGCGGGCGAGGAACTCCCGCGTCAGCCATTCGGCGGAGAAGCCGACGTGGTAGGCGCCGATGTGCTGGTTCGGCACCAGGACGTAGCGGGTGCGCGGCGCCGCCAGAATCTGCTCCAGCAGCAGGTTCGCGGCCCGGACCTTGGTGCCGGTCGAGAACGGCCAGTAGGAGCCGACGCCCTCGCCGACCATGCCGAACGGGTTGGCCTTGGCGACGTCGCGGTTGCTCTCGATAATCGAGGGGTTCTTGTGACCGCGCGGGGCGATCAGCCGCCACAGCCACGCCAACGACGGCGGGATGAGGTGCATCATGCCCATGATCCCGTAGGACGGGTTGTCCCGGGTGCAGGGGGGCATCCGCACGCCGAACGTGCGCACGTCGACCTCCTCCGGCTCGGAGACGATGCCCTGGATCATTCGGCGGGGGATGACCACCCGCGGGTTGGGGCAGCGCTTCCCGGTGGAGTCGAGGCTGTGGTCCCAGATCAGGCAGGTCGCGCCCGGCGCGGCCTGCATGTTGAAGAACACCAACGGCTCATCGGGGTGAATGGTCGCGTGCTCGATGCTCGGCAGGATGCCGTACTCGGTCAGGTTGTCCGTGCGCAGGAACCAGCCGTCTTCGGCGTCGACGACGACCGTCTTGCCGGATCCGTTCTGCACCGCCGGGTACACCATCGTCATGTCGTCCGTGATGGGCGACAGTTTCGAGGATTCGCTCAGCGGGATGAAGTACGGGTCGCCGGTGACGACGTTCGTGCCGACGTGGATGCGCCCGTCAGGCTCGCGGTGCATCTCCTCGGTCATCTCCGACTTCCCGCCGCCCGAGGCTCCCTCGTGCATGATGACGGTGTCGTTGTCGTAGGGCGTGGTGACCCGGACGGACGACGCGTGGGTGGTCACCCAGCCCTCCTGGTCGCCGATGTCGAGCAGCACCGAGAAGACGCCCTTCTTGGCGCTCGGGCCGGGGTAGAGGTTGTACGCGAAGATCTCGTGCAACGACGTCGACCGGTTGTGGACGACGACCTGCTTGCCGTTGTAGTGGGTGTGCCGGAAGGGCGGCGCGACGTAGATGATCGACCGGGGCTCGAACGTCTCGCACTCGTCCAACCGGATGAAGCCCTGCAGGTCGACCAGCGCCGTCGCGAAGAACGCCGCGTTGGCCGGGATGATGGCCAGCGACAGGCGCCCGTGGACCGGGCCGCCGGCCCGGAACGGGACGACGATCAGGTCCTGCGCGCCGAGCCAGTCGAGGGTCTCCTGGCGCACGGGCGCGAACTCCGCGCCGAAGACGTCGCGGTAGCGGGGCTTGTCCGTGGGAAGGTCATCCGAGATCCGCATGCAGTCCGGGTCGCGCCGGCGCATGTAGTCCTCGGGGTAGTTCACCACGAGGCCGTTGCGACAGCGGGTGACGTCCGCCTCCTTGATCAACCTGCCTCCGCCGATGTCGTAGACGACGTCGAAGACGGGCCGGTCGGCCGTGCCCGTGGCCAGGTCGACCAGTTCGGAGCGCTTGCTCGGGACGATGAGCGTGCGCGCGGTGCGCAGCGCGTCGCGCACCTCGGGGGGCAGGACGACCTTCTCGAAGAGTTGATCCACGCCGGACTCCTCCACTCGACATTCGATGAGCAATCGATTGATTCTAGAAGCCGATAATTCTCTGCAATAAGGTCCATGGGCCCGGGTGCCCGGGAACTTGCTCATCAGAACCAGATACTTTCGTTGCGTTCAGGGCGTCAGCGCCGAGCTATGGCAGGTATCGCCCCAACATCGCTTCCCAGCCCTGGCCCGGCAGGCAATGTGCAGGCCGGGTGCGGTATCGGTGCCGCACATGTGTTGGCATCTCGTCCGGCGCGAAGAGGTCGTGCCGGGACAACGGCAATCCGAGTCTCCCGGCCCGGTCGGATCCTCTTGTGATGTTCATCACGAGGATTCATATTGCCCGTGGCGACGTTCTTGCTTCGCGGCCGGCCGCGGCGGCGACCGCGGGTGACGGAGGGGGCCCGACCGTTCAGTCCGGTGCGTTCCGGGCGCGCCCGGAATGACACCGCCGCCAGTTGCCCCGGGACGCCGTCCGGTCTACGGCGTCCTGCGGGGTTCGTTCCAGCGCCGTCGCGCCAATGCGGGGACCGGAGGGGCGCGGGGCCGTCCCGCGTGGTGGGTCCGCAAGCTTTTACGGAATGTCGGATCGGCCGCCTGACCAATACGGCTCATTTGCGCGGGACAGCTTCCAGCAACCGGTACATTTCCGCCGCTGATCCCAAGACGGAGCCCGTTTTTCGTCGTGAAAATCTCACGACGAGGTAAGGGCTGACCGGGCAACGGAGTCGGCCGCCGACGTTCTCGGCGACCTCCGGGCGCCCGGCGCTGCGCGCCCTGCGGGGGCGCTCGGCCCGGGCGGCCCCGTCGGCTTCCCGAGGCGATCGATGATGCGTTGGGGCGCGGATTGGGTGGGCGGGCGACGGTCCGCGGGTGCTCCCGAGGGTGCAATCCGGCCGCTTGTGAACCTCGTCACATGCGGACGCGGGAAGATGGTCGGGTCATGGCGGCTGCGCGGCCGGCGCTACGCCGTCCGTCGTGGTTTGAGTCACGAGTCACCCAACAATTCCCCCGGTTGACGATCGGACGGAGCGCGCCAAAAAGTGGACGAGCGTCCAAATAACCGACCCAACCAAGCCGACGCCGCCGGCTGAGTTGACGAACTACTCGGGGTTGTGCAGAATAAACCTCGACAGCACGCATCGCCTGCCCCCTGCGCGATGCGTGCTGTTTCATGTCCAGGGTTCATCCGGTCGGTCCATGCGGCCAGTTCATGTCCGGGGTTCATGCCCAGGAACATGTGCCCGGTTCAGGCTCGGGCTTCAGGCCGGCTTCATACTCCTGCCTTCATGGCCCGCTTGATGCTGCGCCCTTTCGCGCGATCCCCGCGCCGCCGAACGCCGGCCTGCCGTGCCGACGCGCCGCCGGCCGTCGCACCAAGGTGCAGCCCCCGGCCGCAGCACCGCAGAGCCCGCTGCACAAAGCGGAACGCCCGGCGTGCCCCGCCCGATCGGTCGGCACGGGGCGACTACGGTCGGAGGGTGACTGCCGTCGAGCCCGGTTCCGTAGCCCCTGGCGGGGGCGGAGCGGTGGCACGCACTGCGCCGCCGGGGCGGGCGGCCGCCGTCGCGCAGGCCGAACAGCCCGAGGCGAGCGCCGTGCCCACCGCCGCCGGCGAGCAGGTGGGCGACGTCGTCGACCCAATGTCGGCCGCGCTGGCGGCCTGGCGCTCGACGCTGATCGACCTCGCCGGTGAGTCGACGCTCGCGGACATCGGTACCCTCGGCGACGCCATCCTCGACCTCACGGCCGCGCACCCGTCCGGCACTGCCCAACTCTTCGCCGGCCGCCCGACCAAGTTGTCCAATCTCTTCCGGGACGGCAGCACGCTGCCCACGGCCCGGCGGCGCACCCGGGCCGTCGTCGTCCGGGCGACCGAATACGCGCAGCGGTTCGGACTCGCGCCCACCTACCTCGCGATCGGCGTTGCCACGTGGATCCCCGCCCCGCCGCCGGAGTCGATGGACGACGTCGACGCCCTGGCCGTGGCGACGGGCGGCCGGCCGGACCCGGTGGAACCGGGGGCGGACGATCCGGCCTCGGCGGACGAGAAACCGGCCGGCGCAGCACCGGCCCCGGTCCGGGCGCCCGTCCTGCTGCGCCCGATCACGATCCTGCCCCGCGGGGCGGGCGAGACGGACTACGAACTCACTCTGGAACCGACGGCGGAACTGAACCCCGTGCTGGCCCGCACGCTGCGGGAGCACGGCGCGCTGCTCGATCCGGTGGCGCTGGCCCGGGCGACCTTCACCCCGACCGGCTTCGACCCCAGCGACGCGCTGCACCGCATCGCCTCGCTCGGCGACGCCGTGCTCGCCGGCTTCGAGCTGGCACCGCGCGTCCTCGCCGGCTCATTTGTGCACCCCGGCCACGCCGTCGTCGACGACCTCGACGACCTGATCGGCAACGGCCTGGCCGGGCACGAGTTGGTCCAGGCGCTGGCCGGCCTTGAGCCCGCGATGGTCGCCGTGCGCCCGAACCTGTCTGCCCCGGTGCGCGGGGACGTGGATCCCGCGATCGAACGGGGCGTCGGAGACCTCGATGCCGCAGCGCGGCACGTCGTCGACGTCCTCGCCGAGGGCGTGCACCTCGCCGTCGACGCCCCGAGCGGGTCCGACGCCGCCGGGACCGTCGCCGCGGTGGTCGCCGAGGCCGCGGCAAGCGGCCGTACCGTCCTGTACGTCGCCGGGCACCGGCGGGCCGCCGACGCCGTGCTCGCCCGCCTGGACGCGCTCGGCCTCGACGGCCTCGCGCTCGACGTCGCACCGGAGCCGGCCTGGCGCCGGCGGGTCTCCCATCGCCTGTTGTCCGCGATGGCGGTCGAGGCGGAACGGATCGACGCCGACGCCGTCGCCCGCACCAGGGACGCGCTGCTCGGGTCCCGGGCCCAACTGGCCGGGTACATCAGCGCGTTGCACCTGGTCCGCGACGGGTGGGGCGTGTCCGCGTACGACGCGCTGCAGGCGCTCGCCCGGCTGACGGCCCATCGGCCCGGGCCGGATACCCGGGTCCGCCTGCCGGCCGACATCGCGCCCGGCTTGGACGGCGACCGCCGGGCGAAGCTCGGCGCGGACCTGACCCGCGCCGCCGAACTCGGCGCATTCACCGCACGCATCGCCACGACGCCCTGGCACGGCGCCGACCTGACGTCCGACGAGGAGGCCCGGGTCGCCGTCGCGCGGGTGGACCGGCTGCGCACCCGGACCCTGCCCCAACTGCGGGCGCAGGTCGCAGCCGTGGCCGACACGACCGGCCTGGTGCCCGCAACCACGATGCGTCAGTGGGGCGACCAGGTGCGCATGCTCGGCGGCATGCGGGAGACCCTCGACGTCTTCCGCCCACTGATTTTCGAGCAGACCGCCGCGGATATGGTCGATGCGACGGGCACCAAGGCGTGGCGCGCGGAACACGACGTCGCCATGGGCTGGTTCCTGCGCCGGCGCCAGGTCCGGCGGGCCAAGGACATGCTCCGCCCCGGCGTGCGGGTGCGGGACCTGCACGGCGAACTCGTCAAGGTGCAGGCGCAGCGGGCGATTTGGCAGGAGCAATGCCCGCGCGGCGGTTGGCCGGTGCTGCCGGAGGGCCTGGCGGAAATCGAGGACACCCTCGAGGCCGTGCGCATCGACCTCGACGAACTGGTCCCGATCCTGGCCGGCACGGCCATGGGCGGCGACCCGGCCGACGTCGACCTGGCGATGCTCGCCGACCGGTTCGAGGCTCTGGCGCAGAGCGCGGCGGACCTGCGCGACCTGCCGGAACGCACCGTGGTGTTGCGCAATCTGCGGGCGGTAGGGCTCGGCCCGCTGCTCGGCGACCTCGAGGCGCGCCAGGTGCCCGCGACGCTGGTTGCGGCGGAGCTGGAGCTGTCCTGGTGGACCTCCGCCTTCGAGCAGATCCGCGCCATGGATCCCGCGCTGGCCTATCTGGACGGGCCCGGCCTCGAAGCGCTCGCGAACCGCTTCCGGGAGGCCGACTCCCGGCAGGTGGCCTGGCTCGCGGCGCCGATTCGGATCGCTGCCCACGAACACCTGGGTGCGGCGATGCGCGCCCACCGGGAGGAGGCCGAGGCGCTCTTCGCCGAGCTTCTCGACGGTCGGCTCACCGGCGTGCGGGACACCTTCGAACGGCATCCTGACGTCGCGCCCCGGCTCCGGCCCGTCCTGCTGGCGACGCCGACCCTCGTGCCCCATCTGCTGCCCGCGACCCGCACCGTCGACCTGGTAGTGCTCGACGCCGTCGAACACACCCCGATGGAACTGCTGTTGCCCGCGATCGGCCGCGGCCGCCAGGTAGTCGTGCTCGGCGACGTGCGGGCCGCATCCACTCCCACCGTGGGCACCCTGGCGCAGCGGTTGCCGCTCGTGCGCCTGGAGGCCGAGCCGTCGCGGCGGGACCCCTTCCTGACCGCGTTCCTGGCGGAGCACGGGTATGAAGGCGTGCTGCGGCCGGCCCCCGTGCCACGCTCCGAATCGCTGCTCCGGCATGAGGTGGTCGACGGGGTCGGCATGCCCGATTCCGCCACGGGCGCCGTCGAATCCACCCAGGCCGAGGTGGAGAAGGCCGTCGAGGTCGCGATCGAATGCGCGATCGTGCGGCCGGACGAGTCCTTCGCCGTCGTCACAGTGAACCCGGCGCACGCGGACCGGATTCGCGAGGCGCTGCTGCACGAGGTGCGCGGCAACCCCGCCCTCGCCGGCGCCTTGTCCGCCGCCCGGGCCGAACCCGTGGTGGTCGCGGACCTGACCGGGGTGGCCGGGCTGGTGCGGGACGCCATCGTCTTCTCGGTGGGGCTCGGGCGCACCCCGCACGGGCGGGTCCTGCACCGCTTCGGGGCGCTGGGCGTCCCCGGCGGTGAGGCGATGCTGCTCGACGCCCTGGGCGCCGCCCGGCGGCGGCTGCACGTGGTCTCCTCGTTCGGGGCGAGCGACCTGGACCCCGAGCGGCTGCGGACCCCCGGCGCGCGGCTCCTGGCGGCCGTGCTGGACCTCGCGAGTCGGCGCGACGGCGCTGCCGACCAGGTGGTGCTCGGGCGGGGGGTCGATCTGCACCGCAGCGCGGACCGGCTCGTGCTCGACCTCGCCGAGCGGCTGTGGCGGGAGGGGCTACTGGTCGAGACCAACTACGGCATCGGGGACGGCATCCGGATCCCGCTGGCCATCGGCCACCCCGATCTGCCCGGTGAACTCCTGGTTGCGGTCCTGACCGACGACGACGCCTACGTCGCCGAGCCGAGCATCCGGGTTCGGGACCGGCAGGTGCCCGAACTCCTCGAGCGGCTCGGCTGGGTGGTGACCCGGGTGTGGGCCGCGGCGGCCTTCCTCGATCCGGTCAAGGAAGCCGAACGCTTGCGCGGCGTGGTGCAGGCGGTGCGGGACGCTCGGCTGCCGGAGGCCGGCGGGGTCGCGCCGACCGGCGGCGGTGACCGGATCGTCGTCGTGCCGATGATCGAGGACGACGACGCCGGCGACGATCTCGCCGATCCCGCGGCCGAGCCCGCCGTCGAGCCGGTCGGTGAGCCGGCGGCGCCGGTTGGTGAGCCGGCGGCGCCGGCGGCGCCGGTTGGGCGCGCGGCCGAGCCCGTCGTCGAACCCGATTCCGCGGCGGAGCCGGTCGTCGAACCCGATTCCGCGGCGCCGGCTGGACCTGAGCCTGTCGTCGAACCCGATTCCGCGGCGCCGGCTGGACCTGAGCCGGTCGTCGAGCCCAAGCCGGCGGCCGGAGCGGCGCCCGACGACGGCCACGGGGACGGCGAGAGCGCCGTGGTGGGGGATGGCGACGTCGCGGCCGGAGAAGCCGCCGCCGATCCGGGGATTGTGGTCTCCGCGCCGGACAAGGATTCCGCCCGGCCCGATGATGCCGACAGCGTGTCGTTCGACGACCTGGTCCGGGGCGCGAGCGACGACCGCAGGCAAGGCCGGCGCGGGCGTGGATCCGGCCCGGGCACAATGGAGCAGTGACCACAGACCGGACCGCGCCGCGACGCCCTCGCCGCGCCACCCGGCGGGGCACCGAGCGGGAGGTCGTGCCCGGCCCCAGCGGCGATGAGCGCGACGAGGGGTGGGGCGATTCACCCGCCGACCGCTCGGCGGCCAAGGGTCCGAACGACGAGCGGCTCGCCCAAGACGTGCCACCGCATTACGGACCACACTGACCGGCATGAGCGCCACGAGCTGCTCCGGACAACACCGAGCGGCTCGGACCAGCACCGAGCGGCTCGGAAACGGGGCCCTCCAGCGCGTCGAGTCAGTACTTGGTGCGCTGTTCGGTGCTTGTTTCCCGGCGTGTCGGCACTTCCTGGCCGCGCCAGGTACTGACTGGCCGCGCCAGGTACTGACTGGCGGCGCCAGGTACTGACTGGCGGCGCCAGGTACTGACTGGCGGCGGCAGGTACTGACTGGCGGCGCCAAGTACTGACTGGCGGCGCCAAGTACTGACTGGCGGCGCCAAGTACTGACTGGCCGCTCCAGGTACTGACTGGCGGCGCCAGGTACTGACTGGCGGCGCCAGGTACTGACTGGCGGCGCCAGGTACTGACTGGCGGCGCCAAGTACTGACTGGCCGCTCCAGGTACTGACTCGCGACGCACCCCCTGCGTCCATCGCCACCCGAGCGTCCGCTGCCACCCGAGCGTGCCGCGGCGCGCGAGGTAGAGCCGCGGCGCGCGAGGTAGAGCCGTAGCGCGACCGACACGCCGGTCCCGCGACACCACGGCTCTACCTCGGCCTCGCCGGCTCTCTCGGCGCGCGCCCGCGCCGACCGGGCCACCCGCGAACCACCTGATCCCACAATTCGGAATCACTCGTCCGGGGCGTTCGATCAGCGGCGCCGGTCGCCGGCGGGCTGCGGCGCCCGCCCGAGCGCCTCGTCATCGTCCTGGTTAGTCGGCTCATCCCGGTTGGTCGGCTCGGCCGCGTCCGGCAGCACCTCGGCGGCGAGGAGCTCGGTCTCCTTGTGCAGCAGGTCGCGGATCTCGCGCAGCAGGGCCACATCGTCGGGCACGGCGGCCGGGGTGTCCGCCGCGCCCCGGTGGCGCAGCGAAGCAAGCTTGTTCAGCGGCAGGACGACGAGGAAGTACAGCGCCGCGGCGACGCAGGCAAATGTGAACAAGGCATTGAGGATTTCCCCCAGGCTGAATTCCGCATTGTTGACCGTAAACGTCCACACGCCCGCGAGATCAGGTTTTCCGAAGATCGCCGCGACAAGCGGGTCTATGAAGCCCGTGACGATCGCATCGACGATACCGGTGAACGCCGCGCCGATGACGACGCCGACCGCGAGGTCGATCGCGTTGCCCCGGAGCACGAAATCCTTGAATCCGTTCAGCACTGCCTTCATTCGACTTCCTTTCCTCCTTCATTCCGCGGGCCGCGTCGCCGCGGCCGCCTCTGCATCGGACGATCTTGCCACATCGGCCCGCAATTTTCGGTATTCGCCGGCGGAATGTCGTGGGTTCTCACGGCACGATCACGGCGCTCACGGTGCCCTCGGCCAGGCCTGCGAGTGCCACGGCTTCGGCCGGGCGAACCGCGACGAGAACGATCGAACTCTGGGCAGTCGGGTCCGAGTCCGCGGCGGGCGATCCGCGCCCGGGGAGCACGAGCGCGCGCCGGGCGACATAGCGCTCGTCGGCGCCGCGTTGATCGGCATCACGTTCGCCCGCGTCGTGTGGCTCGTCGGCGCCGCGTTGATCGGCATGACGTTCGCCCGCATCGCGTTCGCCCGCATCGCGTTCGCCCGCGTCGCGTTCGCCCGCATCGCGCCCGCCCGCACCATCCACGCTCACGGTGCCGCTTCCCGCCGCGATCAGGTCGACCCGGGTGCCGGCGGACAGGAGCGCCGCGACCGTGGCGTCCAAGCGCACCGGCGCCACCACGGTCCCGACCGGGGCGGACTTTGCGAGGTCGCCGCCGGCGAGCAGCGCGCGCACGAGGGGTGCCCCGGCGGGCAGGGTGGCCCCGGCGGTCCGGCCGACGGCCTGCGCGCGGCTCGACGCAACGTCGTCGGGCACCAGGTCCGATGGCCACCGGACAATCCGGACGTCGGCGGCAGTCAATTGTGCGCCGACCGCCACGGGCCGGGCGGCAACCGCGACCGGCGCGGTTGCGGGCGGCGTCGGCCGCAGGTGGTGCGCGATGGTGGCGGCGGCCAACCCGAGGCACAGTGCTGCGGTCAGGAATCGTGCCCGCCACAGGATTCCGCGCAGCCGACGGCGGCCGGCCGGGGTCAGGCGGAAGGCCGGACGGTCGCTCGGGATCGGGCGAAGTGATGCGGTCATTCCCGCACGCTAGCGGGCAGCAGGGTCCGCCCGTGTGGCTCGTCCCGGGCGCTGTGGACAACGTCGGCCCACGCCGGCCTGTGGACAGTCAAGCGGCCTGCGGCGACCGACCGGGACGAGCGATTTCGAATCTCAGTCCCACCCCGCGCCGATCAGGCCGAGGCGCCCGGCGCCCCGCGCCGATCAGGCCGAGGCGCCCGGCGCCCCGCGCCGATCAGGCCGAGGCGGCCGGTGCCGGCGCCGAGGCCGGCGCGGGCGGCGACGAGGGCGAAGCCCCGCCCCCCGCGGCCGGCGCGGCCCCCGGCGTATTAGACCCCCCCCCGGGCCCCCGCCCCCCCCCAGCCCCCCGCCCCCCCCCGGCCGCCGGGCCCCACCGGGGGGCGG
>JAVBMU010000115.1:0-4827 GCA_031552185.1 Cellulomonadaceae bacterium
ACGACGGGATCGATCGCTCGACGTCCGAGCCGGTACCGGGCGAACCGCGCCGAACGAACGGCGCGGCCGCCGCCTACTGAGCCGGCGACGAATCGCCGAACGCCGGGTGCGCACCGAATTCGAGCCGAATCGGTGCGCAACCCGGCGTTCGGCGGAATTGTCAGCTCAGCGAGCAGTCGTCGTAGACCAGATAACCGCTGGTCGAGGTCTGCCGGCTCGCGTAGATCTGGGGAATGATCCGCTTGCCCGCCGTGGTGGCGGTACCGACGGTCCGGACGAGCGTCCAGGTATCGGCCGGCAGCGGCTGGACAATCGTCTCCCCCAGCTTCTTGTGCGAGAAGAAGTCCGCGGCGTACTCGTAGAGCCCGATCCGGACCTCGAGGTTCGCCGCACTCGGGCGAACCCAGCACTGGGCGGTGTAGATCTTGCCGGCCACCGAGTTCGGGGCGGCGGTGTTCTGGGTCAGGCCGACCAATTCGTACCGGCTCAGTGGGGACTGGACCTTCACCGCCCAGGTCCCGCTCCGCACGGGCGAGGTGACGCCGGTCAGCGTCCCGACATTGAATGCGGCCCACCCACCGACGCCGCGCTCGAAGCTCGGGTCCGGCAGCAGTTCGCGGACGTCGGTCGCCGCCGCCGTGACGGTTGCCGTGCCGTTGCCTGCGGTGGCGGTCACGCCCGTCGGCGCGGTCGGCCCGGTCGGCGCGGTCGGCGCGGTCGGCGCGGGCGACGAATCGGGCGAGACCCAGTTCATCCCGGTCGCGACGAAGTTCGAGGCGTTGTCCGTGATGTACCCCGTGGGCAAGCCGGGGGTCATCGACTTACTGACGTGGACCGAACTGGACACGCTGCCCGCTGCGGTGTCGATCCGCAGCAGCCGGGTGTGGTTCTGCTGCAGCGAGCTGTAGGCGGTCATCACCTGTAGCACCTTGTTCCCGTGCACGCCGGTGACCTGATCCCAGTAGTACGGGTTCGAGCCGCTATTCGATTTGTAATGACCGCTGAGAATCATCCGGATATTGGCATACTGCGAGCCCAACTGCTGCCAGAGGACTTGGGCATCGTTAACTCCGTACATCCCCTGGACCGAGCGGCTTCCCGACCCGTCGACGTTGGCGTGGGTGTTGAGAATCACGTTGTGGGCGGGATGCGCGGCCACGACCTGCTTCGCCCAGTTGATCGCACCGGTGCGCGGCCACATTTCCAGGGTCAGCACCAGCCAGTTCTTCCCGCCGGCGCGGAACATCTGGAACATATTGTCCACCTTGTTCGGCTCATAGGTTCCGCCGACGTTCTTGAACCGGGACAGCCCGAAGACGGAGTTGAACAGCGTGGTGTTGCGCAGATTCGCGCGCACGTCGCCCGGCGCCGCGCTGCCGCCCGCGGCCACGGCGGCCCCGTCGTGGTTGCCGATCGCGTAGCTGTACGGCAGGCCCGCGGCGTCCAAGATCTTGGTCGCGTTGTCCGCCCGGGTGAACTGAATCGGGTCCGCCACGCCCCAGTTGACGACGTCGCCGGTCGCCACCACGAATTTGATGCTCAACGCGTCCTTGTTCGCGGCCAGCCACTGGGCGCGGGCGACCATGAGTGGCGCGTCCGGGGCCATCACTTCCTGCTGCGTATCCGGAATGACGGCGAGCGTGAAACTCGTCTCCGGATCGACCACCTCCGCGGAGCCGAGCTGCCCGGCGACAACCAGGGCGGGGACGGCCGCGAGGGACCCGATCACCAGAATGCGCAGGCCCCAGTGTCTGCCGGAGCGACGCCGTCGGGCGGGGGGGCGATCGACCGAATGCTGCGACATGGTGCTCTCCTCGGGTGGAGTGTTCCCGCTTTTTCCACGGTGTTATGCTGCGAGTTCGCAGAGGTGTCGGATTCCTTGTTCGTATTCGTGGAGTGTGAGCCGGCCGAGTGTGGAGTGTCGGCGGGTTCGGTTGTCGTAGGTCTCGATCCATTCGAAGGTCGCGGTCCGCAGGGCTTTGCGGCCGGGCCGGGGGCGGGTGTGGACAAGTTCCTTCTTGTAGGTCGCGAAGAATGATTCGGCGACGGCGTCAGCGTAGCAGATGCCGGTCCGGCCGGGGAACGGCGGATCTTGTGCTCGGGGCAGAACCGGTCGAATTCCTTGGCAGTGTATTGGGTGCCGCGGTCGCTGCGGAAGATCTCGCCGGTAGGCGTCCCGCAATGGGCGAGGGCCATTTCCCGAGGCGTCGGTGACAAGACTGGTGCGCATGGTTGTCCACCCCCCATCCGACCTTGCGCGAGTACCGGTCGATCACGGTGGCCAGGTAGGTTCGGCGCGCTCGTGGTGAAGTCGCGCCCGCTCAGGTCCGGGGCATCGACCGGGTATTTCCCGCGGGTCGTGGTGACCTTCCGCGACCTGGAGCAGTACCCAGACCTCGACCCGTCCAACTGCTCGCACATGAATACGACGGGGTATTCGTCGGCGTGGATCCGGTCCGCGATCGCGGCGAAGATCACTGCTCTTCTCTCGCGAACCGGGCCGCTACTTTTTTGCGGACTCCGCCGCCATGCGAAGCCGCGCGTTCTTATTGCGCAGCGCTCAAGTTCGGCGCGCTCGGACTCGGACCACGGTTTTTCCCGGTCCGGTACATCGGCGTGCTTCTTCACCCCGTTTCCCAACGTCATCACGCAGCTTCCCAGGCTCCGCGCCACATCAGCCATCGAACGACCCGAAGCGGTCACCAACGGATTCAGCGCCCGACTACACCCGCACATCGGATGAGCCCCGAATATCGGCACCGGGCCGGGCCTTCCGGCCGGGCCTAGGCACGAGAAAAAGTGCGGCGACGGGCGCGAACCCGGCTCGACGTCGGGCGATTGTCGGGTGAATTTCCCGGGATATCGAGCGGACCGATCAGGGTTCGGGATGCTCGGCGTCGTAGGCCCAAAAACGCGGCATCACGCGGACGACCGACCAAAGGACGACCACGCACGTCAGCCCGCCCACGACGGCGGCCCAGGCCTCCCCCAGCCACGCCGCCTCGCTGCCGAGCGTCAACTGACCGAGTCGCGGACCCCCGGCCACGACGACAATGAAGACGCCCTGCAGCCGGCCGCGCATATTGTCGGGTGTCGCCGATTGCAGAATCGTTTGCCGGAAGACCGCGCTGACGGCGTCGGAACCACCGGCGACGGCGAGCGCCAGGCAGGCCCCGACCAGGCCCAACACGACCACCCCCGAGGGTCGGTGCGGACCGACCGCCACCAACACCAGACCGAACGCCGCGACGGCCATGCCCCAGGACGTGATCGCCCAGACGATCACCCGGCCCTGTCGGCGGATCCGCGCGAGGCCGCCCGAGAACAGCCCCGCCAGGATGCCGCCCACCGCGAAAGCCGCCGCGAGCGTGCCCGTGGTCGCCTCGCCGCCGCCGAGGTAGACGACGCCGGCCGCCGGGAGGAGCACCTGCGGGAAGGCGAAAACCATGGCGATGATGTCGACGACGAACGTCGTGCGGACGTTCGGCCGCGTCGCGAGGTAGCGCAGCCCGGCCAGCACCGACCGCCAACCGCGCTCGGGCTCCGCTGGGCCGGCGCCGGGCTCCGCGGGGCCGGGCGAGGGGGCCGTCGTCGGCGGGATGGCCGGCAACCGCCAGACGGCCCAGAGCGCGGCCGTGAAGAGCACACAGTCGATGGTGTAGGCGGCCTGATACCCCCAGAGCCCGACGAGGAAGGCACCTGCCAGCGGGCCGGCGGTGAGCGCGATGTTCCAGGAGATCGTCCCCAGCGCATTCGCCGCGGGCAGCAGCCGCGGTTCGAGCAGGCGCGGGATGATCGCCGATCGTGCCGGGTTGTTGATCGCGAAGGCCGCTGATTGGATCGCCACCAGGGCGTACAGCAACCACACCGACTCCAGGTGCAGCCACGCCTGGGCCGCGATCAGCGCCGTGGCGAACCAGAGCACCCAGGCTGCCGCGAGCGCCACCTTCCGGCGATCGTGGGTGTCGACCAGCGCCCCGCCGTACAGCCCGAGCGCGACCAGCGGCACCAGCGAGGCAAACCCCAGCCCGCCGACCGCGAACGTCGAGCCGGTCAGCGCATACACCTGCAGACTCACCGCCACCACGGTGAGTTGGGCGCCGAGATTCGAGACCGCGAGCCCCCACCACAGGCGCCGGAACGGCGGGGAGACCCGCAACGGCGTCGGGTCGGCCAGAACGGAGGTCAGCCTCGACACGGTGTCCGAGCATACGGGACGCGTCGTCGCGACCGCCCGGCGACCGCCCGCGACCGCCCCCGCTTCCGCGTCCGCCCCTGCGACCGCCGCCGTTCGAAGCGCTCACCAGAGGGAGCGCGCGCGAGATAGAGGTATCGCGCCGAGTCAGTACCTTGCGCGCCGAGTCAGTACCTTGCGCGCCGAGTCAGTACCTTGCGGCTGTTCGGTGCTCGTTCTCCCGGCGTGTCGGCGCACTTCCTGGCCGCGCCGAGTACTGACTGGCCGCGCCGAGTACTGACTGGCCGGCCCAGGTACTGACTGGCCGGCCCAGGTACTGACTCGCGACGCACCACCTCGCGTCCAGCCCGCCCCGGCCGCCGGCCGCTAGACGAGTGATTCCGAATTGTGGGGTCGGGTGGTTCGGGGGTGGGTCGGGCCGGCGCGGCGCGCGCCGTGAGAGCCGGCGCGGCCGTGGTAGATCCGTGGTGTCGCGGGACCGGCGTGTCGGGCGCGCTACGGCTCTACCTCGCGCGCCGCGGCTCTACCTCGCGCGCCGTGGCACGCTCGGGGCGGTGGGCGCTCGGGTGGCGGTGGGCGCAGGGTGGTGCGTCGCGAGTCAGTACCTGGCGCGGCCAGTCAGTACCTGGCGC
>JAVBMU010000123.1:0-8373 GCA_031552185.1 Cellulomonadaceae bacterium
CGCCGTCGTGCGTGCCGCCGCCGTCGGTGGAACGGTCGCCGTCGGTGCCGGTTGCGGTGCCGTGGTCCTGCGGGGCGGCGTCGCCGCCCTCGGCCTGGAAGGTCGAGCCGACCCGCTCGGACGAGCCCGACCGGCGCCGCCGACGCCGGCTTCGCGGAGCCTGACCGTTCGTCTCGACCTCGGCCGCAGCATCCGCCGCCCGCTCGGGCTGGACGCGGACCGCCTGGGTCTTCGGGGCTGTCACGATCCGGCCCTTGGTGCCCGCGGGGATGTCGAGGTCGGAGAACAGGTGCGGGCTCGACGAGTAGGTCTCGACGGGCTCGGGCTGGCCGAACTCGAGCGCACGGTTGATGAGGGCCCACTTGTGCAGGTCCTCCCAGTCGACGAACGTGACAGCGATGCCCGTCTTGCCGGCACGGCCGGTGCGGCCGGCGCGGTGCAGGTACGTCTTCTCGTCGTCGGGGATGGTGTGGTTGATGACGTGCGTGACGTCGTCCACGTCGATGCCGCGCGCGGCGACGTCGGTCGCGATGAGGACGTCCTTCTTGCCGGCCTTGAATCCCGCCATCGAGCGCTCGCGCGACTCCTGGCTCATGTCGCCGTGGACGGCGCCCGCGTTGAAGCCGCGGTCGTTCAGCTCGTCCACGAGCTTCTGCGCAGCGCGCTTGGTGCGCGTGAAGATCACGGTCTTGCCACGACCCTCGGCCTGCAGGATGCGGGCGATGACCTCGTCCTTGTCGAGCGAGTGCGCGCGGTAGACGAGGTGGCGGATGTTCGCCTGCGTCAGCCCCTCGTCGGGGTCGGTGGCGCGGATGTGGATCGGGTTCGACATGAACCGGCGCGCGAGCGCGACGATCGGGCCCGGCATGGTCGCCGAGAACAGCTGCGTGTGCCGGATCGCCGGGACCTTCGAGAAGATCTTCTCGATGTCGGGCAGGAAGCCGAGGTCGAGCATCTTGTCGGCCTCGTCGAGCACGACCTCGGTCGCGTTCGACAGGTCGAGCAGGCGCTGGTTGTTGAGGTCGATGAGACGACCCGGGGTGCCGACGACGATCTGCGCACCCGCCTTGAGCTGGTCGATCTGACCCTCGTAAGCCTTGCCGCCATAGATGGCGACGACGCTCGTCGAGCGGTTCGAGGTCAGCATGTCCATGTCTTCGTATACCTGCACCGCGAGCTCACGGGTGGGGACGACGATGAGCGCCTTGACCCCGTGTGCCGGGTCGGCGCCGAGACGCTGGACGACGGGGATGCCGAAGCCGAACGTCTTGCCGGTGCCGGTCTTGGCCTGGCCGATGATGTCGTGGCCGCTCAGCGCCACGGGCAGGGTCATCGCCTGGATCGGGAAGGGGTGCGTGATCCCGGCGTCGGCCAGGGCCTGGATGATCTCGGGGCGGACGTCGTAGTCCGCGAAGGAGGTGTCCTGCGCGTGCACGCTGGACGCGACGGTCGTCGCGGCGTCGGGGGCGACGTCGGTAGGGACAAACGCGGCGTCGCGCGCTGCCTGGGCAGGGTCGAGTTCCGGGCTCTCGTGCCCGGCGGGGGTGGTTGTGGTCACAGTGAGGTGCCTTCGTCTCGGTCGGTGCGTCCGGCCCGATCATCGACGGCGCGTGGCGCCGAGGGCGGTCGGCGACGGTGGGTCCTGCGCCGTCGCCGGGCGCGGTTCTGGTGGCAGCCGATCGCGGTTTGTCGATGCTCGGTTCCGGGGACCGGACCGGGCTCGCGTGGCCCGCTGTGGCGGCTCACTGGGTGAACCGCCGGGGCTTGGCGAAGGTCGTGCTGCCGTCGCGCTCCTGCGACGGCGGGGTATCGAGACGACCGGGCAACCGATGTACGGCGCCATTCTAGCCGAGTCGCGCCGATATCCTGGCCCGATGAGCCACACGACCCCCGCGGCGCCCACCGCCGGCGACGTCACGTCCCTGTTCGGTCTGGTCGCCTACACGCAGTTGGCGACGTTCGGACGGTTCGCCGCCGACGCCGCCGCCGCGGGCGGGATCGCCGAGCGGCAGGCGCTGTCCGGCCTTGCCGCCGCGGTGTTCGGCCGTCAGACGCGCCTCCTGGACCGGCTCACCGAGTCCGGCGCCGACGCGCCCGCCGCGCTGGCCCAGTTCGACGGCGTGCTCGACGACTTCGACGCCCGCACCAAGCCGGGCAGTTGGTGGGAGGGCGTGCTCAAGGGGTACCTCGGCTACGGGGTCGCGGAGGACTTCTGTCGCCTGCTGGCCGGCGGTCTGCCCGACGCCGACCGCGAGGCCGTCACCACCGCCCTCGACTCGCGCGACATCGCAGAGTTCTCGGTGGCGATGATCGGCGCCGCGGTCGGGGCGGACCAGGTGCTCGCCGCTCGGCTTGCGCTCTGGGGGCGTCGGGTGGTTGGTGAGGCCCTCGGCGTGGTGCAGACGTTGCTCGCGACCCGGCCCGAGATTGCCCGGATCCTCGCCGCGTCCGACGACGACGACGGGGCGGCGGCCGGCGGGGCGGGCGGGGTGGCTGCGGGCAAGACCGAGGCGAACCCCTATGCCTGGGTGTTCTCCCGTCTGACCGCCGAGCACACCCGCCGGATGGGCCGCCTCGGCCTGGCGGCGTGAGCCGAACCGGCGTGAGCCGAACCCGGCCGGTCCGCTACAGCGAGCCGAACCCGACCCGGCGCTGTTCCTCGGTGCCGATCTCGACGTAGCCGATCGTCGCGGTCGGAATGATCACCCGCCGGCCGCGGGCGTCGGTGAGGCTGAGGGTCTTGTCGCCGTCGAACGCCTTGGTCACCGCGGTAGCGACGGCGTCGGCCGTCAGGTTCGTCTCGATCACGAGTTCGCGGGGGAGGTGCTGCACACCGATCGTGATTTCCACTGGGCTCTCCTCGTGAGTCGGGCGATTGCGGTCCGGCCGGGCGCCGGGATGCCGGGCGATGCCGACACCGGGCGGCGTCGACACTGTCGGGGGATGCCGACACTCGAACGATAGTCGCCGAGTCCGGCGCCCGAGCCGGTGCGACGGCCGACTCAGCCGAGGGCGAAACCTGCGTTTGTGTCCTGTCCCTTCTCGACACCCTTCTCGACTCCTTTCTCGACGTTCGGCCGCTGACCTGTCAACATGGAGCGCGTGACCGATCCAACCGCCACCGGCTTCGTCGGTTCCGGCGTCCGTGCGCGGCGTCCCATCGCACCGCTCGCCACGCGGTTCCCGCCCACAGGCGCGGTCTCGACGGTGACCCGGGCGCAGGCTCAGGCCGTGTTGCGGGCGAAGTCGGATCGGAATCGGCGGCGTCAGGCTCGGGTGCGTCGCCTCGGCGTGCTGACCGTGCTCGCCGGCCTGGCTGCGGGAGCGGGGACCGGTGCGGTGTGGGATATGTTCGCGGGCAGCCTCGCGGCTGCGTCGGTCGCCGGCTCGGGCGATACCGACGGCGTCGGCCTGGCCCGGACCGGTCGGGACACCAGCCGTGGCACGTTGCGCACGCCGTTCCCCTCGCTGAGCGCCGTGCCGCAACTCGCGGCGGACTCCCTCGATTCGGCGGGGACGCTCAACGGGGCGGGGACGTTCAGCGGGGCGGCCCGCACCTCCGCCGTCGACCCGAAGTCCGGCCTGACCGGGACCACGGTCGCCCGATCGCTGGGGGGGCGGCTCGACGTCGTGCCCGGCGAGGCCGCGGCGCCCGCACCCGCGGCGGGCGCGGTGCGTCGGGTCCGGATCGAGGTGGAGCACGGGCTGCCGGTCGACCCGCAGACCATCGCCGGGATCATCATGGGGACGCTGAACGACCGCCGTGGGTGGTCCGGCGTCGACCACGTCACGTTCGCCCGGACCGCCGGCGAGGCGGACCTGCGGGTGGTGCTCGCCAGCCCGGGGACGACCGACCGGATGTGCGCGCCGCTGGACACCGGGAGTACGTACTCCTGCGGGCGCAACGGTGCGGCGGTGCTCAATTTCGAGCGCTGGGTCAAGGGCGGGCCGAACTTCTCCGACTTGGTGGTCTACCGCGAGTACCTGGTCAGCCACGAGGTCGGCCACCTGCTCGGGCACAGGCACCGGCGGTGCGGGCCGACGGACACGCCCGCGTCCGTCATGGTGCAGCAATCCGGCGCCCGGATCCGCTGCGTGCCGAATCCCTGGCCGAACCCGACCGCCTGAGTCCGGAGCGCACCCGAGCCCCGTGTTCCACCCTGGGCACCTACTGCACCCAGGCCGACTGTGGCCATGACCGGTGTCGATCCTCCGCTGGTCAAGTACCGGATTCCTTGCGTGACTCGCGCCCGACCCCGCCAGGTACGTGGGCGCTCGGCGCCGGTCAGGCTCCCGGTCGTGCCGCGCCCGCCCCCGCCGGGGCCTTGTGTTGCGGTCCCTTCGCCGTGCTATCGCGTCGCCCTCGCGGCACCGTCGCCGTTTTCTCGCGCCGCGCTCGCGGCAGTGTGTGGTCCCCGCGATTCAGAATGCCCATGGTGATGGCGAGGTTGGTCAAGGCGCGGGCATGGTTCGGACGATGGACCGGGTCTTCGGCGGCAAGGTCGGCCCACAGGTCGACGGCCTGCTCCTCGTACGCCGAGGCATCGAAAGCACGGTCCAGTGCACCGAGGGTCGTGCCCAGGTTGCTCAGGGCATGCGCGAAGCTCAGGCGATGAGCGGGATCCTTGCCGGCCAGGTCCTCCCAGAGCTTGAGCGCCTCGACCTGGTGTGGCAACGCCTCCCGGAAGCGATCGAGAACGACCAGTGTGGCGCCCACATCGGTCAGGGCGCGTGCATAGTCGGGGCGGTGGGCTGCCGGGTTGTCATCGGCGAACTCGGCCCACAGTTCGACGGCCGCCTTCTGATAGGGCAGCGCGTCGGTGGGCCGGCGCAGGCTGGCGAGTGTGGCGCCGAGTCCAGACGCGGCGCGGGCCTGGCCGAGCCTGTGCGTCGGGTTCTGGGCGGCTAGCTTCGTCCAGAGTCCGATCGCCCGCTCGTGGTGCTCGAGGGCGTTGGCCGGATCGTTCTTCCTGACCAGTGCCGCGGCGAGATCCATGAGCGCGGTGGCGTAGGCGGGGAGGTGCGAACTGTCGGCACCCGCGAGTTCCCCGTGGAGTTGAACGGCCCTCCGGCGCGCCTCGATCTCGGCATCAAGGTCCCCCGTCGTGGCTGCGGTGCGGGCTCGCTTCATGGTCCACGCGGCGAGTTCCTCCAGGCGGGCGATCAGAGCGGACTTCGCCTTGGCCTGCATCTTGGCGTCGTTGGGAACTGCGGCGAAGACGCGGCGCGCCAGGTCGAGCGCCGGCTCCATCAACTCCGGCACGCCGGCCGGGACTGCGGCGAGGACGTTCGCCGTCGTCGGGTAGTCGCACCAGCGGGCGACCGCTGCGACCACCCCGGGTCGATACGGCTGCGCCGGACCGGCGTCGAGCCCGGCAGTGGCCCGGGGCCGACGGCCGATCAACGTCACCATGGCTCGTCGAACGCGTTCCTCCCGATGGTCATCTCGCGCGCTCGGCCGATCGGCGAGGATCGTCGATGCCAACTCGGAGGCAGGCGCGACCAAGTCCGCCCGTCCCGGGGGCAACGCAAAGAGGAAGGCCATCCGGGTCGCGTTGTCCTCGCACCAGACCGTGACCGAGCGGACCACCGACGGGGTGGCATACACGGCCAACCCCGGTCGGGCCGCGATCAGTGCGACGAAGGCGTCACAGGCTGCGTCGTGACTCTCGCCTGCGCCGCTGAGCACCTCCAAGGCTCGACGGATTTCCGATGGTTGAGCCATATCGAACAAATCGGTGATTGTTGGCCCGTTCCACGGTGGTGTCGTTTCCTCGGCGGACTTGATCGCCGAGACCCGAGAGCATGTGCTGCCCGCTGCTGCGGCCAGCGCGGCTCCGACGTACCAGTAGGCGAGCCAATCGGGGTGCAGTGGCTCCAGAGCCCCACCTGGATAGAGCTGGGCGTGGGCGTCGAGCAACCTCGTCTGAGTCTCCATGTCGGTCGCGAGGTGGGCCGCCGCAGTCCATGCGCGGGCTCGATGCCGACTTGTGGGTCCGACCAGGCAGGCGAGAAAGAGGAGATCGGAGAAGTCTCCGCCGGACGCGTCCTCGGCGAGCAGGTCCGCGGGCAGGCGGCGGTACCGGCGCCGCCGTTCCTGGTCGAGGAGCAGGCGAGCAACATCCTCGATGTCTGGTTTCCCCTGGCTCCCGGCGGCGCGGGCCTCCACGATCGCGGCAGCCGTGATCGTCAGCGGAGTCGGACTGCGTTGGAGCATGCCTTGCGGAACTTGAAGGTCCGGCTCGGACTGCCAGGCGAACAGGCTCGCGAATCTGCGCGCTGCCCGTTCGTAGAGTTCCTTCGCTTCGTCGTCGTACAAGAGCCCGAGCTGCAGCACTGGTTCGCGCTGCAGGCGCAGCCAGATATCGTCATCGTCGCCGAGTCCCTTCGGGTCGCGGCCCAGCACAACGACCCGTAGCCGTCCGTTCTCCGGAACAGCTTCAACCAGCGCTTCGATCAGCGCCGAAATCGCACCCGGTGCCCACAGCTCCGCGTCATCCGCGATCACAAGGGTGTTGCTGCACAGACCGTAACGTTTCTCGGTCGCGCCGGGATGGCGGGGGACTGGTCGGAGAGCAAGCAGGACGTCCCACTCGATACCGGCGGGCTCGCTCGTCATTATGGTGTCGACGAGCTGCCATGCCATTCGGGTCTTCCCGGATCCGGCTACGCCCGCGATTTGGATCACCGCGCACGGCTGATCGGTTTCGAGCCACTCCCGAACGCAGTCGTCCAGACCGGGCCGATCGAGGTAGCCGACAACTGCGCGCCGAGGGTCCAACAGGTCGGACGACGAGGTCGGACTTGGGGCCGTGGCCGCCCGGGACCACGGCGTGAGTTCGCACCACGTGGTGTCGGTGTGTTGCCGAGGCGCGAGCTTGACGTACGTCGACCAGTCGGGTTGACCGGCCCACGACGTCGGGGCTGGAATCGGCCGCCGGAGGGCGCGGGCGGCAAGAAAGCCCGCAGCCGTGGAGATCGCGATGGCGATCTTGTTGTGGTTGAGCGAATGGGAATACAGTGCGAACGCGACCAGACCCGCGAGCCCGATTCCTCCTACCGCCACCCCGCTCCGCTTGCGTGCGTCGGATGCGCGGTCGGCTAGTACGGCAAAGGCGCTCCCAAACGCGAGCCCGGTCACCACGCCGCAGGCCATGGCCAGTTTGTTGTGATTCCAGGAGTGCAGGTGCCAGGCAACGACGAGCGTCGCAAATCCGACGCCGAGACTCGCAACAGCTCGGACCGTTGTGCCCATCATTCTCATGGCGGACATCTTGGCTGCTCCGGACAGAGAACACAAGCAGCGAGCGGAGTCCTTGAATCGCCCCGGGTTCGGTGGAGGCTCTTGATCCATGGAGGACGAGAGTCATGGCAGCACCCAGGAAGTACCCCGAGGAGTTGCGTGAGCGCGCGACGTGGATGTCAGTCGATCTGCGGCAGGCAGGACGCCGCACCGAGGAGCGGTGCGATCCAGCGCGTGGCCGGGCAACTCGGCATGCACCCAAGACCCCGCGCAGCTGGGTCCGTCAGGCCGAGATCGACGGTGTTGGTGTGCGGGCCAACCAGGACGGTGGAGGCACAGCGGATCGCGGAGCGCGAGCAGGAGAACCGCGAGTTGCGGCGGGACAACGTCGTCACGGACCGCCCCGGTGGGTCGGGAGGGTTTCTGGGTTGAGGCTCCGGCTGGGGCCGGGGTCCGGTGTTGAGCGTCGTGGGCGGTCTCAGGTTCGGCAGTCCCGCCGACCTGGTGAAACGGAAGCTCACAGGGACCGGCCCGAACCAGCTGTGGCCGGCCGGCCTGGCCTCGTCCGCACTCACGCCGGCTGGACCTACGTCGCGTTCGTCCTGGACGTCTTCAGCCGGATGATCGTCGGCCGGCAGGTATCCACCAGCCTGAGCACCCACCCCGCGTTGGGCGCCCTCGACGTGGGCCTGTGGGCACGGCGACGGGCATGCGCCCGAAGGGCGGCCGGAAGCACGTGAGCGACATCGAGATCGCGGTCGCCGAGTACGTCGACTGGATTAACCACAGCGCCTGCACGGCGAGGTGACGAGCGCGGCGAGATCCAACGAAAGGGGCGAAGATGCCATCGCAGGGCGCGCTTTCCAGTAAAGGCGGACCTACTCATTTTTCCTAAACCGGGCACGCTTGCACTCACCGCCCTGCTGACGCCCGGGGCCCACCGTTCGCCGGACATCTCCCCAGCATCGCTCACGTTAGATTGGTCTGGCCTACTACCATTTGTCTGTGCATGGCCCTACTATGTAGCAATGAGCCGATCCAGATATGTGAGCCGTCATCGGCAGACGACCTCCCTCGGCAAGACGTCCCGGACGTTCGCGCGTCTTGTGGCTGTCTCGTCGGTGGCTGCG
>JAVBMU010000025.1:0-88520 GCA_031552185.1 Cellulomonadaceae bacterium
GGCCCTTGCCTCGGCCGCCGCCACGCCGGCGCGGCGCGCCGGCCGCCGGCTTTCGGCCCTTGCCTCGCGGCGCGCCCTGCCCGGACCCCGCGCGGCCGGCTGCAGCCGCGCCCCCAGTTACCCCCGCGCCTTCAGTTACCCCCGCGCCGCTCCCGGTCGCCGCCCCCTCCCCGGGCGCCGCCGGCGGACCGGAGCCGCGCGAACTGTTCGCCGTGCGGCCCCGCACGATGCCGACGAAATACTCGACCTCCGCGGTGCCGAATTCCCGCATCCAGGCCAGGGCGACGGGCGCCGTCGGGCCGTCGTCGAATCGCCGATAGGTCACGTCCCGGCGGTGGTGCAGACGGGCGAGCGATTGCGGCACGACGACGACCCCAACCCCCGCCGCGACAAGTTCGATCGCGTCCCGGGTCGTGTCCGGCCGAGCTTCGGCCGGCCGGCCCGGGAGCCCGTTCGGCCAGGCCAGGACGTCGTCCAACGGGTGCAGGACGACGACGTCGGCCAGATCGCCGGCGGCGACCGGTTCATCCGATCCGAGCGCCGTCAGGTCGTGGTCCCGGGACATGACGACGACGGGGACCTCCTCGTACAGCGGGATGACCGCGAGCCCCGCGCGGTCGATCGGGAGCCGAAGGATCGCGATGTCGACCGCGCGCTCGCGCAACGCGGCCGGGGCGTCCCCCGGCGCCACCGGTACGAGGTCGAGCGGTAGATCGGGCACGCGCAGGCCCCAGATCCGCGCCCACTTGGCCGGCGTCGCGCCGGGAACGTAGCCCAGCCGGAACCGGCCCGGAACGGCCGTGCCGCCCGAACCGCCCGCCGCCGACTCGGTATCGATGCGATCCGTCACGCCGGTCAGGCTAGCCTTTCCCCCATGCCGACCCCCTATCAGGACCAACCCTTCAAGCCGTCGAACGCGGCCAAGCGGCTCGGGGTGTACCTGCCGGCCACCCCGCCCGAGTTTCGCGAGCACCCCACGACCCGCCACGATCTGGAGGAACTCGAGCGCAACCCGCCGCAGTGGCTCGTCGACCTCCGGCGCAACGGCCCCCACCCCCGGCCGATCGTGGCCGGCCGCCTGGGGATCTCGGTCTCGGGCCTGCTGCGCGGGGGCATCACCGAGCCGCTGACCACCGCCGACATCGACGACCTGCGGGCCGACCCGCCCGCGTGGTTGATCCGCGAGCGCGAAACGCACCGTCGCGTCCTCGAAGAGGAGGACCGGCTCGCCGCCGAGCGCGCCCGCGAGCAGCGGTGACCGGGGCCGACGCCGACGCGATGGCCGACGCCGCCGCGGTGGCCGACGCCGGCCACGGCGGCTGCCCGGCCGAGCCGGTCGGCGCGGTGCTCGCGGCGTTGCGCGAGCGCCGGCTCGCTGACCGGGCGGACGAACTGCTTCTCGACGAGGCGGCGGCGGAACTCCTGGCCGCGGGGCCGGGGCGGATCGTCGTCATCGACGATCGGCTGGGCGCGCTGACCCTCGGCACGCTCGATCTGCTGGAATCGGCCGGCCGGCTCCCGGCCGCGGAGTCCGCCGAGTCCGCGCAGTCCCCGGCGGGCTCCGGTCCGAAGGTTCGGGTCCACCAGGATCTCGTCCCGGCCGAACGCGCCCTGGCCGCGGCGGCCGCGGCGGCCGGCCGGGCGGGGGCGTACGCCAGGCACGACGCCGACGCCGCGCTGGTCGCCGGCGCGCGAGTCGTGCTGGGCCGCCTGCCGCAGTCACCGGCCGCGGTGCGCGCGCTCGCGAACCTGGTCGCCGACCACGCCGACCCGCAGGTCACGTTGTTCGCGGCCGGGCCCGTGAAGTACCTGACCCGCTCCATGAACGACGTGCTCGCCGAGCGGTTCGATCGGGTCACCGCGACGCTCGGCCGAGGCAAGGCCCGCGGGCTCGTCGCCCGCGGGCTCGTCGCCCGCGGCGCCACGCCGCGCGCCGGCGGGGATCCGGCCGCGGGCGAGCGCCGAATCCTCGCGGAGCCGCAACTCTTCCCGGGCGCCACGCGGCCGATCGTCGTCGTGGCCCGCGCGGGGGTCTTCGGCGGCGCCGCGCTCGACCAGGGCACCCGGTTCCTGCTGGCCAACATCGAGGGCCTGGCGCCGGCCCCGCGGGACATCGTCGACCTCGGCTGCGGCACCGGCCTGCTGGCGGTCCGGGCGGCCCTGAGCCGGCGGCACGCGCAGGTGGTCGCCGTCGACGCCTCCGCGGCCGCCGTCGATTCCGCCCGCCGCACGGCCGCCGCGAACGGCGTCGCGGCGCGGGTCCGCACGGTGCGCGACGACGCGGGCGACACGCTCCCCGACGCCTGCGCCGACGTCGTCCTGCTCAATCCGCCGTTCCATGAGAACGGCGGCCTGAGCACCGGGACCGCCCATCGCATGTTCGCCACCGCCGGCCGGATCCTGCGCCCGGGCGGCGAGTTGTGGGCGGTGTGGAACTCCCACCTGCGCTATCGGCCCGCCCTGCAGCGCGCCGTCGGGCCGACCGTGCAGGTCGCCCGCAACCCCCGCTTCACCGTGACCCGTTCGGTAGCCGGCGGACGGCGGTGAAATCCACGCGATCCGCGCGCCCGCCTTGACGGTTTTGCCCAGAGCAAAGAGCATTACGGGGTGAGCGAACTGTCGGCGCCCCATTCGGCGTCACCGGCCCGCCTCCCCGAAGGGATCGCGCACTGGCGCGCGGGCGGCGTCCCCGCCTATTCCCGCCGGTGGCTGGCGGCGCGTCCCGGACCGCCGCCTCGATACCGCTTCTTCTGGCGCCACGGCGCGGGCCGGGTGGACGAGGCGTGCTTGTCCCAGTGGCAGCCTGCGCCGTTCCGCGTGGGCGGCCGGGACTACTCCTGTGCGGAGCAATTCATGATGGCGACTAAGGCCGCGTACTTTGGCGATCTGGATACGCGCGAGGCGATCCTCGCCGCCGACGATCCGGCCGAGATGCTGGCGCTCGGCCGCCAGGTGGCGGGTTTCGACGCCGCCGCTTGGAAGGCCGTCCGACACTCGGTCGTCCTCACCGGGAACTACCACAAGTTTGCCCAGAACCTGCCGATGCGGCGGTTCCTGATCGGCACGGGCGACGACATCCTGGTCGAGGCCAGTCCGGTCGACGCCATCTGGGGAATCGGCCACGCCGCGGACGATCCCCGGGCGCGCGACGTCGGGCACTGGTCCGGGGAGAACCTGATGGGCTTCGCGCTGATGGAAGTGCGCGACGCCGCCCGGCGCGCCGTCTGAGCGGCGGCCGAGCGGCGGGTGCGCGGACGAGTTCGGCTGCGGATCAGTTTCGGCTGAAGATCGCGATCAGCCGCAGAAATTCCAGGTAGAGCCAGATCAGCGTGACCAGGAGGCCGAACGCGGCCGACCAGGCGAACTTCGCCGGCACGCCACCCTCCACGCCGCGCTTGATCGCGTCGAAGTCCACCAGCAGCGATGCGGCGGCCAGCCCGACAGCGAACAGCCCGATCACGATGCCGATCGGGCCGCCCCGCAGCCCCCACCCGTCGAGCGCGCCGAACATCAAAAGGACGATGTTGAGCAGCGAGAACACGAGGTAACCGGTCATCGCAATGAGCAGCCAGCGGGTGAACTTCGCGGTCACCCGCACTCGCCCGGATTTGAACAGGAACAACGTCGCCGCGAAGGTGGCGATGGTGGCGACCACCGCGGTCGGCACCGCGCCGCTGTAGAGGTCCTGGTAGAACTTGCTGATCCCGCCCAGGAACACGCCCTCGGCGACCGTGTAGGCGATGATGAGCGCCGGGGACGGGTTGCGCTTGAACGAGTTGATCAGGCCGAGGACCAGTCCGACGATGGCGCCGATGAAGAACAGGCCGGGCGCCACCACCCAGGTCACCGCGCCGACGGCGACGAGCAGGGCCAGCAGCCCGCCGGTCTTGACGATGACATCGTCATAGCTCAGCCGCTTGGTGTCCGCGGTGGTCGCCGATGGCGCCTGGTACCACGCGTCGAGCGTCGCCGCGTCGGCGGTCTGCGCGCCCACCGCGCCATAGCCGACGGCGTCCTGGGGACCCGGCCGGGCCGGTGTCCCGTAGGCCGGCGCGCTGCCGTACGCCGGCGGCGCCGCCGTCGCCCGGCCGCGCCCGGCCTGGGGGCCGAAGACATCGGAATTGTTGAAGACCGGGTTACTCACGAACTCCTCCTTCACGCGGGTCGCTCCCTGCGCCCATCCTAGGCAACGCGTGGCCGCGGGCCACAGTTCCCGGCCCACCGGCCATCCGGCGGCGGCCGACGCCCCCGGCCCAGCCTGCGGCAGGGGTCGGACGCCGATCAGCCCTGCGGCCGACCTGCCCGCCGCCGTCGGCGCGGTGACGTCAACCGAGCGGCGGACCCGCGGTGGGGGAAGATCGGCCGACGGGTGGCCGCGACCGTTCCCGGGCGCATTTAGGCTCGAACCAGAACGGGCGCCCGGCGCCCCCGACGAGAGAGGCACGCGATGATCGAAGCACGCGGACTGACCAAGAGATTCGGTCCCAAGACGGCGGTGGACGAGGTCACCTTTACCGTCCAGCCGGGCCGGGTGACCGGGTTTCTCGGCCCGAACGGGGCCGGCAAGTCCACCACGATGCGAATGATCATGGGGCTGGACCACGCGACGTCGGGCACGGTGACCGTGAACGGGCAGCGCTACACCGACCTCCGCGCGCCCCTGACCGAGGTAGGGGCGCTGCTCGACGCGAAGGCCGTGCACACCGGCCGCAGCGCCCGCAACCACCTGCTGGCAATGGCCGCGACGCACGCGATCCCCCGGGCCCGCGTCGACGAGGTGATCGAGATGACCGGGCTGACCCCGGTTGCCGGCAAGCGGGTGGGTGGCTTCTCGCTCGGCATGGGCCAGCGGCTGGGCATCGCCTCGGCGCTGCTGGGCGACCCGAAGACGCTGATCCTGGACGAGCCCGTCAACGGCCTCGACCCGGAGGGTGTCATCTGGGTCCGCAACCTGGCGAAGTACTACGCCGCACAGGGGCGCACGGTCTTCCTGTCCAGCCACCTGATGAGCGAGGTGGCCCTGACGGCCGACCACGTCATCGTGATCGGAATGGGCAAGATCCTCGCGGACGCGCCGGTCGCCGAGTTCGTCAGCGGCGCCCAGAAGCACGCCGTGCGGGTCCGTAGCCCCCAGGCGACGCAGCTCGGCGAGACGCTCGCCCGGCAGGGCGTCGAGGTCGCGCCGCTCGAGCCCGGGCTGCTCCGACTGACCGGCATTGATGCGTCGCGGGTCGGGGAGTTCGCCGCGGCCAACGGCATTGTGCTGCACGAGTTGACCCCGGTCACGACCAGCCTGGAGGAGGCCTACCTGGCGTTGACGGCGCAGTCGGTGGAGTTCCAGACCGAATCCGTCGCGGCCCACGTGGGTCATGGCCTGGGCGCCCCGCCCGGAGTCGGCCTACCCGGGGGCTCGCTGAACGGGCAGAGCGCCGATGCCCTCAACGGGCGGGCCGTCCTGGCCGGCGCCCCGCCGGCGGCCGGCCCCGGCCCCGCCGGCCCCGCCGGCGCCCCGACCGCAACCCCGACGTCCGAACCCACCGAAGGAGACCGGCGATGAGCGCCGCCACCGTGACCCCCGGCGCCCGCATCGACGCCGCTCAAGCCCGCAATCGCCACCGAGTGACCTTCGGCCGCCTCCTGGTCGCGGAATGGATCAAGATCCGTTCCCTGCGCTCGACCTGGTGGACCGCCGGCTCGACCGTCGTCGTGATGGTGTTGATCTCGCTGGTCGCCGACACCTCGGTGAACGCCACGGCGAACAACCCGGAGTTCGGCGGCGGCCCGGCCGGCGCGGAAATCCTGGTGACCGGGTTCATCTTTGCCCAACTGTCGGTCGCGGTGCTCGGGGCGCTGGTCATCACCGGGGAGTACTCGACGGGAATGATCCGCTCGACCCTCGCGGCGGCCCCGAGCCGACTGCCGGCGTTGTGGGCCAAGTCGGTAATCACCGCCGTCCTGACCGCGGCGATCGCGGTGGTCGCCCTGGGCGCGTCCTACCTGCTCGCGCTTCTGGTGATCACCGATCGCTCGCTCGCACCCGACCTGGGCGAAGCCGGCGTCCTGCGCTCGCTCGCCGCGTGTGTCGGCTACCTGGTGCTGGTTGCGCTGCTGTCGGTGGGGGTTGGGACGGCGTTGCGGCATTCGGCCGGGGCGATCTTTGCCCTCGTGGCCATCTTGTTCGTCGTCTTCATCGTCGCGCAGTTCTTCAGCCAGCAGTGGATCCAGGACCTGAGCCGCTTCCTGCCGCTCAACGCCGGCCTGGCCATGATGAACGATGGCGACGTGCCCGACGGGATGTTCTCTCAACTCCAGGGCACGCTCGTGATGATCGGCTGGGCGGTGCTCGCCCTGGGGACCGGCGCGGTGCTGCTGCGCCGGCGCGACGCCTGAGCCCCGCCGGCACCGACGCCCGAACCCAGCAACGCCGAGGACCCCGATGACCTCCGCGGTACCGCCGCCGCCGGCCCCTCTCATCGAGGGGCCGGCGGTCGGCGCCGAACGGCCGAGCCCGCCGACGCCCGACGTCTTCACCGAATTCGACGCCCGCCGGCTGGGCCGGGTGCGCCGGTACTTCGCCAAGCATCCCCGGGCGATGGACTGGTGCATCGTCGTCCTCTGGGGCGGGGTCGAGGCCCTGCAGATCGCGTCCGGCGCCACGGATCAGCCGGGCATCGCCGCGCTGATCGTCCTGGCCTCCTGCGCCGCCCTGCTGTACCGGCGCCTGGCTCCGGTGTGGACCTGTGCCGCGATCGCCGCGCTCCTGGTCATCGCGTTTGCCACCGTCCGGACGGAAATGGGCGTCGACTTCGCCGCCGCCCTCGCGGTCTACGCCGTGGCGGCGAACCGACCGGCGGCAATCGCCTGGGCGGCGGGCGTCGGCGTGTTCGCCCTCGATCTGGCCGCAATCTGGAATTTGTGCAGCTGCGCGCCCGCCACGTTCGTGATCACCGATGCCTCGACCCAGGACAGCGAGGCGATCAGTCCGGCCCTCACGATGCTCATCCTGATCCTGGCCGCGCTCGCGATCGGCTCCAATGTGCGCGGTCGCCGCGAGCACGTCGCCACCCTGGTCGAGCGCGCCAACGCGCTCGCCCGCGACCGGGGCCGGCAGGCCGACCTCGCGGTCGCCGCCGAGCGGGCCAGGATCTCGCGCGACATGCACGACGTCGTCGCGCACTCCCTCACGGTGATGATCGCCCTCGCCGACGGCGCCCGAGCCGCCGCCCCGACCGACCCGGCCCAGTCCGCCCGGGCCCTGGAGGAACTCAGCGGGACCGGGCGCGGCGCGCTCGCCGACCTGCGCCGCCTCCTCGGCGCGATGCGCGTCGACGAACTGGTGCCCGGGGACCGACCGCCCGCGCCCCAGGACGACCCGGACCTGGCAGCGGCCATCGAGGAGATCGCCCGGGCCTTCCGCACCGCCGGCCTGCCGGTGCGCACGAACTGGACGCCGGCCGAAGCCGGGGGCGCCGCCATCCCGCTCGCCGTTCGCCTGGCCGTGCGGCGAATCGTTTCCGAATCACTCACCAACGCCCTGCGCTATGCCCCCGACGCCGATGTGGTCACCGTCGAACTGACGCATCGGCCCGGCGTAGACGGGTGGCTCGGCGTCACGATCACCGACACCGCCGGGCCGCCGGCCGCACCGCCCGTGCGGATGGCCGGCGCGCCCTCCCGTCCCGCGGCGCCGAGCCTCGGCGCCGGCCGCGGCATCATCGGGATGCGGGAGCGGGCGAGCGTACTGGGCGGCACCCTCACGGCCGGCCCGACGGCGACCGGCTGGCAGGTTCGCGCCGTGCTTCCCAGCGGCGACCGGCGGGAACCCGTCGGCGAGCGGAGCGACCCGGTCGGCGAGCGGAGCGATGGCGGCGGCGCCGACCGGCCTTTACCCGCGGAACCGGAACCCGGGCCACCCGAACCCACGCAACCGAAATCCGGGCCACCGCCCCGGCAGCAGCCCCAATACCCGCAGCCCCACCACGAAGGATGACCGACCGGTGACAGACGAGATCCGAGTTCTCCTGGTCGACGACCAGGCCCTGCTGCGGATGGGCTTCCGCATGATTCTGACGGCCGAGCCGGGCATCGACGTCGTCGGCGAGGCGGCCGACGGGCTCGCCGCCGTGGCCCAGGCCAAAGCACTGCGGCCCGATGTCGTGCTGATGGACGTACGGATGCCGCGCGGCGACGGAATCGAGGCGACTGCCCAGATCGTCGCGCAGGTGCCGGAGTGCCAGATCCTGATCCTGACGACATTCGACCTGGATGAGTACGCCTTTGCCGCGCTGCGCGCCGGGGCGAGCGGCTTCCTGCTCAAGGACGCCAAGCCGGCCGAACTCGTCGGCGCGATCCGCGCCGTGGCCGACGGCGCGGCCGCGGTCTCGCCGCGAGTCACCCGCCGGATGCTGCAGATGTTCGCCGACCAGTTGCCGACCGCCGGTTCGGCAGGCCCGGCCGCCCCCGAACCCACCGGCCGCGACCACCCGCGGCTGGCCGACCTCACCGCCCGGGAGTTGGAGGTCTTCGAGGGACTCGCCGTGGGCCTCTCGAATGCCGAGATCGCGGACCGCCTCTTCGTCACCGAGGCGACCGTCAAGACCCACGTCGGGCGCGTCCTCGGCAAGCTCGGCCTGCGGGATCGCGTGCACGCCGTGATCCTCGCGTACGAGGTCGGCATCGCCCGCACCCCCTAACCGGCCTCCATCGCCACCCGAGCGTGCCGCGGCGCGCGAGGTAGAGCCACGGCGCGCGAGGTAGAGCCGTAGCGCGACCGACACGCCGGTCCCGCGACACCACGGATCTACCTCGGCCGCGCCGGCGAGATTCCGCCGTCCGGCGAGATTCCGCCGTCCGGCGTGCGGTCCGCGGCGTGCGGGCCGACCCGGTCGGACGCCTCCGTCCGGGCCTCGGCAACCGCCCGACCGGCCGACTCGGTCGCCACGTCACCCTTCGCCGACTCCCCCGCCTCAACCGCCTCGCCCTCGCGGCGCCGACCGGCCCGGTCCGCAGCCTTGCGCTCGCGCCGCTCGCGGCGCCGCAGGGAACCGCGCTCGACCAGCATGTACAGCACCGGCACGACGACGAGGGTCAGGAAGGTCGAGGACACCAACCCACCGATCACGACCAGAGCCAACGGCCGCGCGATGAATCCGCCGCCCCCGGTCAGCCCGAACGCCATCGGCGTCAGCGCGAAGATCGTGGCGAGCGCCGTCATCACGATCGGCCGCAGCCGCTTGCGCGACCCCTCGACCACGGCCTCGTCGAGCGACCGCCCGCGTTCGCGGTACTGGTTGATCAGGTCGATCAGCACGATCGCATTCGAGACGACGATCCCGACCAGCATCAGCACACCGATCAGCGACGGAACTCCGAGCGGGGTGGAGGTGGCCAGGAGCAGCAGCAGCGCGCCGGTGGCCGCGAACGGGACCGACACCATCAGGATCAGCGGCTGGATGAGGCTGCGGAACGTCGCGACCATCACGATATACACGATCAGGATGGCGATCAGCAGCGCCACGCCGAGGTCGCCGAACGCCTTGGACTGCTCGGCGGCCACGCCGGCGACCTCGACACTCGCCCCGGCCGGCAGGGTCAGGTCGTCGATAGCTGCGGTCAACTGAGTCGTCAGCGCGCCCAGGTTCTGCCCGGCCGGCGTCACGGCAATGGTCGCGGACCGCTCGCCGTCGACCCGAGTGACGGACGTCGGCACGCTCACGTCCTCGACCTCGGCGAGCGAAACCAGCGGAACCGGCCCCGCCGCGGTCGGAATCACCAAAGCCTTCACCTGCTCCGACGTCGCCGGCGCGGCGCCGGCGGCGATCTTCACCTGGACCGGACCCTCCCCGAGGTCCACAGCCCCGATCGGCATCGCAGACATCTGCCCGGCCACCATGCCGCTGACCTGGGTCTCGGTCAGACCCTTCGCGGCGGCCGCCGTGCGGTTGACCGTGATCTGGACGATCCGCTGGTCCGCTGCGAGGTTGTTCGTCACCTCGGCGACCCCGGTCACGTCCCGGGCGGCCCGCTCGACCTGCCCGGCCGCCGCCCGCAGCACCTCCGCGTCCGCGGCCCGCACATCGAGGTCGACGGTTTGGGACCCGAAGGCCGAATCGCCGCCGGCGACCGCGACCTCGGCGCCGGCCGCCGCCTCGGCGCCCGCCACCTTGCGCAGCGTGGTCAGGAACTCGTCGGAGTTCGTGCCGTCGTCCACGGTCACGGCGAACGTCGCCTTCGGCGTCGAACTACCGAAAATGGCCTCCATGCCGCTCGCGGTCCCGACGGTCGACTGGACCGACTTCACGCCGTCGGTCTCGATCAGCGCCCGTTCGAGCTTCTTCGCGGCGGCGTCCTGGGCGACCAGCGACGTACCCGGCTTGAAGGTCTCGGTAACGGTGAGCGTGTCCTGCCCGGAGTTGCCGATGAAGTTCGTCTGCAGGCTGCCCGCGAGCGCCCCCGTGCCGACCAGGACCAGGCCGGCGGCGACCAGGATCAGCACCGGACGGCGCAGGGACAGGCGCAGCGTCGGCAGGTAGGCCCGCTGCCACAGCCCGCGCCGCTCCTTGGCCTCGGCCGCCTCGCGGGCGGTCGCGTCATCGACCACGGCGGGGGCCTTGATGAACCAGTAGGCGAGCACCGGCACGACCATCAGCGCCACGATCAGGGAGGCGAGCATCGCGATCGTCACCGTGATGGCGAACGGACGGAACAGTTGGCCCACGAAGCCGCCCACCATCGCGATCGGCGCAAAGACCGCCACCGTGCACACCGTCGAGGCGGTGATCGCGCCGCCCACCTCGCGCACCGCCGTGAGGATGGCATCCAGCTTCGCCTCGCCGTAGGAGAGGTGTCGCTTGATGTTCTCGATGACGACGATCGAGTCGTCGACCACCCGCCCGATGGCGATCGTCATGGCACCGAGCGTCAGGATATTGAGCGTGTAGCCGGTCAGGTTCATCACCGCGAAGGTCGCACACAGCGACAGCGGGATGGACAGCGCCGAGACCAGCGTGGATCGCACCGAGACGAGGAACATCAGGATCACGACGACGGCGAACAGCAGGCCGAGCCCGCCCTCCGTCGACAGGTCCTCGATCGACCGCTCGATGAACGGTGCCTGGTCGAAGACGATGTCCACCTCGAGCCCGTCGATGTCCAGGTCGGCGACGACGTCGCGCACCGCGTGCGATACCTCGACCGTGTTCGCGCCCGGGGCCTTGGTGATCGCGACGGCGAGCGACGGCGAGCCGTCCAGCCGGGAGTAGCTGGTCGCCTCCGACCGGCCGGCGGTGACCGTGGCCACGGTCTTCAGGACGACCGGACCCTTGGCCGAGACCAGCGGAAGGTTCTCCAGGTCCGCAACGCTCATGATCCGCGTGCCGGCCTGGACGCTGAGCGTCGTGTCGCCGTCGGTCACCGTGCCCGCGGGCAGGACGACGCCGTTGTCCTTCAGGACGGTCGCCACCTGGGGCTGGGTCACGCCGGCCGCGGCCATCCGCATCGGGTCGAGCTTGATGGTGACCACGGGGTCCGCCAGGCCGGAGATCGCGACGGAGCGCACGCCCGACAGCGCCTCGAGCGCAGGCACCAGGCTCTCGCGAACGGTCCCCGCGAGTTCTTCGGGCGTCGTGTCGGCATTCGCGACGGCGAGCTGGATCACCGGCATGTCGTCCAACGATCCCGTGAGCACCTGCGGCGTCACGTCCGCAGGCAGCTCATTCTGGACCCGGGCGAGCGCGGTGGACAGTTGCTGCCCGGCCGTGTCCATGTTGGTGCCGTACTCGAATTCGACCATTGTCACCGACACCGACGTCGAGGACGTCGCGGTGACCGCTTTCACGCCTTTGACCCCGCGTACCGCCGCATCGACCGGTTCGGTGACCTGGCGGTCCACCACCTCCGGCGAGGCCCCCGGATACACCCCGACAATTCCCGCGGCCGGGAATTGCAGCGACGGGATCAACTCCTGTTTCAGCGAGAACAGGCTGAAGATGCCGACGACGGCGATCGCGACGGTGGCCAACGCGACCACGGTGCGGTTGGCGAGGGACATGCGGGCAAGGCGGAACACAAGGCCTCCTGGAACCGGCCGGGATTCGAAGCGAACGCTTTGCGCGCAAGATCGGCTCAAGAGCGGAACGCTGGTACTCGTCGGAGCATAGCCCCCGTGAGCGACTTGGTGCCCCGTCGGGTGCGCGCCCCGGCGGTAGGGTGCATTCATGCCGGATGTCGGTCCCCCCAGCGCAGTTGACCCGACGTTGAGCCGCGTCGAGTTCGCGGTGGCCCAGTTGCTGCGCCGCGCCGAACGCCGCGGACCCTCGGCGCGGCCGGCGGCGGCGCGCGAGCCGCTCGACCGGTCCGGCTACCTCCTGCTCAGCGCGCTCGCGGCGCACGGACCACTCACCGTCAACGCCCTCGCCGCCGCCCTGGGTCTCGACGGTTCCACCGTGACGCGGCAGGTCGAGGCCCTGCAACAGACCGGCCGGGTGGAGCGGACCAAGGATCCCGCGGATCGACGCGCCGTCGTCGTCGTCCCGACGCCGACCGGAACGGGTGATCTGCGGATCACCCGGCATCGGCGGTCCGCGTTGTACGCGAGCGTGCTCGCCGCCTGGACCGACGCGGACCGGCGGACGCTCGCCGACCTCCTCGAACGCCTCAACACGGACCTGGATGCCCATCGCCGCCGGGGCGACCACCTCAGCGCGGGCCGGCCGCCGGAACAGCAGCCGCCGGAACACCGGCCGCCGGAACACCAGCCGCCGGAACACCAGCCGCCGGAACTGCAATAGCCGCCGACGTGACCGGCACGGGGTCCGGCGCCTCCGTCGCCCCGCCCGCGCCCACCGCGCCCACCGCCCGGGCGACCGCGCGACCGAAGACCGCAAGCGTCGCCAGGGCGACGGCGAGCACGGCGATGGCCACCCAGTACGGCGCGCGCAGGTTGCCGCCGTCGGCGAGCAGCCCCGCAACCACGGGTGCGGGCGCCGCGAAACCCCAACGGACGAGGTTGAACGCGCCGGTCGTCACGCGCCGGTCCGGCGAGCCGGTCGCGAGGGCCAGGTCGGTGAGGACGGCGTTGCACACCCCCATGCTCACGCCCGCGACGACCAACAGCAGCACCGATTCGATGGTCGCCCGCGACGTCGCGAGCCCGATCAGGCCTGCGAGCAGCACCACGAGGGCCGCGCCGACGGTCCGCACCGCCCCGATCCGGTGCGCCAGCCGGTGTCCGATCCCCAGGATGCCGACGGCAAGCCCCAGCCCCCAGGCGGTAAAAACGAACCCGAGCGGCACCACGTCCAGGCCGAGATAGACCGGCGTGAAGCCCAGCACGGTGAAGAAGACGAAGTTGTAGCCGGCGGTCACCACGCACACCACCACGAATGCCGGCCGCCGATAGGTCCCGAAGACCTGCCCCAGGCGCAGCGGCCCGGGCCGACCGGCCGGGTCGCGCAACTTGCCGAGCGCCAGCCCGAGCGCCACCACCATGAATCCCCCGCAGAGCAGGAACGGCGCCCGCCAACTGATCCGGCCGAGCAGGCCCCCGATCAGCGGCCCGAACGCGAACCCGAGCCCGACGCAGGTCTCGAACAGCTCGACCGCCCACTCCTCATCGCTCGCCAACGCCACGAGCAGGGCCATCGCCGTGGCAAAGAACATGGCGTTGCCCAGTCCCCACAGGCCGCGCAGCGCCGCCAGCGTCGCGATGGATCCGCTCACGGCGGCTCCGGTCGCCGCCAGGGCAACCACGCCGACGCCGCAGGCGAGCACCGCCCGGTACCCGAACCGGCCGGTGGCCAGCACGGCGGGGATCATCCCGACGGCCATCACCGCGACATACGCCGTGAAGAGCAGTTCGATCTGCCAGGTCGACGCCCCGAATTCGACGCCGATGATCGGCAGGATCGGGTCGACGACGGCGATGCCGCAGATGGCGAAGAAGGCGGTGACCGTCGTCGCGAGGATGGCGGTGCGATGGGGTTCGGGGCGCGCGCGGGACACGAAGGACTCGATTCGAAGGGTGCCTGTTCGGCGGACACGGGACAGTTTGCTGCTATTAGCAGCTATCTATCTGTAGACTACACCATCCGGTTCGCGCGCCCGCAAACCTCAGGTGCGCCGGCGGAACCAGGACTTGCGGTGCGGCCGGCCGGTGTCGTCGAACTCCCAGTCGCCGTTGTTTCTCTCGGCGACGAATTCGGCCTCCGGCGTCGGCTCGTCCGTCCCGGACGCCGCCCGCGCGGAGGCGACCACCTGGTCGACGTGGCCGTCCTCGTCGAACCGGACCATGACCGTCCCGGTCTCGATGTGAATGCTCAGCGTTCCGTCGGAACCCGCGCTGAGCGTCAGGCCGCGCCGGGACGCGTACGAGGCCACCGCCCGCCAGTGGTCCACCACCGACGTCGTCGCGACGCCCTCCGCAATGGACCGGGTGACGGATTCGAGCGTCGGCGCGTCGAAGGCGAAGCTCGGGTGATCCAGCAGGAACCAGGCCGTGGTGCCGCCCCGCACCGGCGCCCGGTAGTGCGTGAACGTGTGGGTCAGCGCCTTGGCGGCCAGGACCAGGCGGAACGGCAGCCCGTCGGTCAGCGCCAACCGGGCCTCGCGCAATTCCGGGATCGCCGATCCGATCGCGTGCACGTGCCGCGCGGCGACCAGCACCGAACCCGGGAAGCCATTCACGTTCTCCCAGGCCCACAGCCACGTGCCGTTGCGCCGGGAGGCCGAACCAATGAACTGCACCTCGCAGTCGACGGTCACCCCGGACGGCGCGGTGAACGTGAGCATCCCCGCGCCGAGGTCGATTTCCCACGCGTCATCGGCATGCAGATCGGCCATCCGGGCCTGGGCTTCCGCCGAGATAATCGCGACGTCGTCCACCAGGTTCTGGAGCGTGACGGGGGCGTGGGGTTCGGACACATAACGATGGTAGCCACCGGATGGTGATTCCAGGAGGGCGGGATGCCCCAAAGATCCTCAAAGCGACTGATCCGTCTCCGCGGGGAGAGAAATGCCGGGGCCGCGCCCCCACCGGGATTCGAACCCGGACTGGGCCGATTTTAAGTCGGCTGCCTCTGCCGGTTGGGCTATGGGGGCGTGAAAACACCCTATCCGGACCGAGCAGCGGTCGTCGCGACCCGACCCACGCCGAGCCCGGTGTCGCGCCGTCAGCCGGCGCGAAAACCCAGCGCCCGCGCCGCCACGCTCACGTCCGCGTAGAACCATCGGCGCCGAGTTGGCCGGCATAGGCGACCACGGGCGCGGCGGCCCCCCCGGCCCGCCCGGCCGAGCGGGGCCGCCGCCCGCCGTCGTCATCGCACGCCGCTACAGCGCCAACCGGTCGCGGACGACCGTCGCCAAGTCGCCGGCCACGCGGTCGGCCTGGTCCTGCGACGCCGCCTCCACCATCACCCGCACCAGCGGTTCCGTGCCGGACGGGCGCAACACCACGCGGCCGGTCTCGCCGAGCTCGGCCTCGACGCGCTCGATGGCGTCGCACACCTGCGGGTCGGACGCCGCCCGGGCCTTGTCCACGCCCGAGACGTTGACCAGCGTCTGCGGGAGTCGGCGAATGCCGGCCGCCAGCTCGGCGAGTCGCCGCTCCTCCTTGCGCACGCACGAGGCCAATTGGAGGGCGGTCAGCACGCCGTCGCCGGTAGTCGCGTGCTCGGACAGCACAATGTGCCCCGACTGCTCGCCGCCGATGCTGAAGCCGCCGGCGCGCATCGCCTCGACGACGTACCGGTCCCCTACCGCCGTCTGCACGGTCTCGATCCCGGAGTCGCGCATCGACAGGATCAGCCCGAGGTTGCTCATCACGGTGATCACGAGGGTGTCGTCGACGAGCACCCCGCGGGCCTTGAGGTCGCGGGCGAGGATGCCCATGATCCGGTCGCCGTCGACCACCGCCCCCGTGTGGTCCACCGCGATGCAGCGGTCCGCATCGCCGTCGAAGGCGACGCCGAAGTCCGCCTCCGAGGCGACGACCACCGCGCGCAACTGCTCCGGGTGGTTCGAGCCGCACTTCTCGTTGATGTTGCGTCCGTCCGGGCTGGCGTTCATCACCACGACGTCGGCCCCCGCGGCCCGCAGCGCCGTCGGGCCGACCTCGCTCGCGGCGCCGTTGGCGCAGTCCACCGCGATCCGCAGCCCGGCCAGCGGCCGGGCGTCGCCGGTCGCCCCGACCGCCCCCATCAGGTGGTCGATGTACTCGCTGCCCGCGGTGCCGGTGTCGACCGAGATCCGGCCCACGGCCGCGCCCGTCGGGCGCTGCCAGGGCGATCCCAGCCGGGCCTCGATGGCGTCCTCGACGGCGTCGTCCAACTTGACCCCGCCGCGGGCGAGGAACTTGATGCCGTTGTCCGGCATCGGATTGTGCGAGGCGGAGATCACCACGGCGAAGTCCACGTCCATTGCCCCCCCGAGGTATGCGACGGCGGGCGTCGGCAGCACGCCGACGTTCAGCACGTCCACGCCCGCGCTCGCCAGGCCGGCCGCGAGCGCCGCGCCGAGGAACTCCCCCGAGACCCGGGTGTCCCGCCCGATCAGCGCCCGGGGCCGGTGCCCCGGCGCGGTCGAGGCGCCCAGTTCCAGGGCCGCCGCGACGCCGAGCGAGAGCGCCAACTCGCCGGTCACGTGCTCGTTCGCCAATCCCCGCACACCGTCCGTACCGAACAGCCGCATCGCTTGCCTCCTCACCGGGGCCGGGCGGTCAGCGCCCGACCCGGGTCTCCATCGGCCGAAAATGTGAACAGTCGATCAATGATTCCTCAACGCGGATGGCCCCGGCGGTTGCACCGCCGGGGCCATCGGGAAGTTGCCTACCGCTTCGAGTACTGCGGAGCCTTACGGGCCTTCTTCAGCCCCGCCTTCTTGCGCTCGACGACGCGCGCATCGCGGGTCAGGAAGCCGGCCTTCTTCAGGGCGGGCCGGTTGTGCTCGGCGTCGATCGCGTTCAGCGCCCGCGCAATGCCCAGGCGCAGCGCGCCGGCCTGGCCGCTGACCCCGCCACCCGTGATCCGGGCGATCACGTCGAAGCGACCTTCGACGTCGACCAGCTTCAGCGGGGAGTTCACAAGCTGCTGGTGCACCTTGTTCGGGAAGTAGTCCTCGAGCGCGCGCCCGTTGACCCGCCACTGGCCGGTCCCGGGAATCAGGCGAACGCGGGCGATCGCCTCCTTGCGCCGACCGAGCGCCTGGCCGGGGGCGGTCAGGCTCTGGCCGCGACCCGTGGGGGCCGCGGTCTCGGTGGTGTAGCTGCTGGGCGTCTGCTCGTCCAGCGTGTCGATGTCGACGGTGGTCTCAGCCACTGGTGTCCTCGCGTCCTTGTGCTTTCGTCCGCTACGCCGACGGCGTTACTGCGCGACCTGGGTGATCTCGAACGGCTGCGGTTTCTGCGCCGCGTGGGGGTGCTCGGGGCCCGCGTAGACCTTGAGCTTGCTGAGCTGCGCGCGGCCCAGGGAGGTCTTCGGCAGCATGCCGCGCACGGCCTTGCGAACCACCTCCTCCGGGCGACGCTCCATGAGCTCGCGGTAGGGCGTGGCCCGCAGACCGCCCGGGTAACCGGAGTGACGGTAGGCGATCTTCTGCTCGCGCTTGTTGCCGGTCAGGGCAACCTTCTCGGCATTGACGATGACGACGAAGTCGCCCCCGTCCATGTGCGGAGCGAAGGTCGGCTTGTGCTTGCCGCGCAGCAGAACGGCCACGTGGCTGGCGAGGCGGCCCAGGACGACGTCGGTCGCGTCAATGACGTACCAGTCGCGCTGGAGGTCGCCGGGCTTCGGGGAGAACGTACGCACGGTCGTAGGCCTTCGTTTCTGTCTTCGATGTCTCCGGCCACTGAAGCGGGCGGCCGATGAGGTCGGTCGTTGCACGGCGGGCTCGCGGGGACACCCGCTCCTGAGCCGGCAGCGAGTGGGCGCGCTGGCGGTACGGGCGTCACGAGGATGCACAACGACTCAACAGGTTACCGGTATCCTGCGGACCCGGTCAAAGCGAGCGGCCCCTGCGTGCTCGCCCGTGCTGCGCCGGCTCGCCACCGAATCCGCTCGACACTCGCTCCGAGGATCAGCGAGGATACAGCGTGGGCCACATCGACATCGCTGGGGTCAGCTATCACCTGCCCAATGGTCGCGCACTGCTCGCCGACGCCTCGCTGCGGGTGGCCGACGGCGCCCGGGTGGCGCTCGTGGGGCCGAACGGTGCGGGCAAGACCACCCTGCTGCGGATTGCCGCGGGCGAGCTGGCGCCGCACGACGGCACGGTGGCCCGCAGTGGCGGTCTCGCCGTGATGCCGCAGCACATCGGTCGGCTGGACGACGAGCGCACCGTGCGCGACCTGCTCGTCGATCTCGCCCCGGCCGCAATCCGCACCGCCGCGCGCGAGATCGACGCCGCCGAGTTGGCCATCATGACGGTCGACGACACCCCCGCCCAGCTCCGGTACGCCCAAGCGCTGGCCGACTGGGCCGACCTGCGCGGGTACGAGGTGGAGGCCGAGTGGGACGAGGTCACCGACGAGGTGCTGTCCATCGGATTCGAACGAGCGCAATGGCGTGCGGTGCGCACGCTGTCCGGCGGCGAACAGAAGCGGCTCGTCCTGACCGCGCTGCTGCGCGGCCCGGCCGAGGTGCTCCTCCTCGACGAACCCGACAACTTCCTGGACGTGCCGACCAAACGGTGGTTGGAGGACCGGCTGGTCGCCACCGCCAAGACAGTCCTGTTCGTCAGCCACGACCGCGAATTGCTGGCCCGCACGGCCACCCAGGTCGCCACGCTGGAGCCGACGGCGGCCGGCGGCACGATCTGGGTGCACGGCGGCGGTTTCGCGGACTACCACCAGGCCCGCATCGACCGTCGCGAGCGGCTGGCCGAATTGCGTCGACGCTGGGACGAGGAGCACGCCAAACTCAAGGAACTCGTCGCCGCGCTCAAGGCCAAAGCGAGCTACAACGCGGACATGGCGAGCCGGTACCGGGCCGCCCGCACCCGGCTGGCCAGGTTCGAGGCGGCGGGACCGCCCGAACTGTTGGCCCGCGAGCAACGAGTGCGGATGCGCCTGGTCGGCGGGCGCACCGCCAAGCGGGCGATCGTCTGCCGGGACCTCGAACTCACCGGCCTGATGCGGCCGTTCGACGTCGAGGTGTTCTTCGGCGAGCGGGTCGCCGTCCTGGGCTCCAACGGCTCCGGCAAGTCCCACTTCATGCGACTGCTCGCCCGCGGCGGCAGCGACCCGGATCCCGCCCTGCCGCCGGGCGGCCCCGCGCCGGTCGCCTGCACCGGTTCCGCCGTCCTGGGCTCCCGGGTGCGGCCGGGCTGGTTCGCTCAGGACGACGTGCGCCCGGATCTGCACGGCCGGACGCTGCTGGAGATCCTGCACCGGGGCGAGGGCGACCGGGCCGGGATGGGGCGCGAGAGCGCCGCCCGGGTCCTGGACCGGTACGAACTCGCCGGCCAGGCCGAACAGCGCTATGAGACGCTCTCCGGCGGGCAGCAGGCGCGGTTCCGAATCCTGCTGCTCGAACTCGGCGGCGCCACCCTGCTGCTGCTCGACGAGCCGACCGACAACCTCGACCTGCATTCGGCCGAAGCGCTCGAGAACGCCCTCGCCACCTTTGAGGGGACCGTCCTCGCCGTGACGCACGACCGATGGTTCGCCCGTACCTTCGACCGGTTCCTCGTCTTCGGCGCCGACGGCCGGGTGATCGAGACGCCCGAGCCGTTGTGGGACGCCGATCGCGTTCGGCGCGTCCGCCGCTGACCACATCGGCGGCGACGCGGCGGACCACATCGGCGGGTCCGCGGCCCGGGCGCGGCCTTCCACGATTCTCCCCGCCCGCCCTCGACCCGCCTGCCCTCGACGTGGCGCCCGAAGCGTGCCAGGGTGAGGTATGAGTGAGATCTTGGGCTTCGGATCGGGCGCCGGCGAGGAGGGCCATACCGAGCAGTTGCAGCCGGGTGACACGCTCGAGGATCGCGGCCTGGCCGACATCCTCGACGAGGGCTACTCCCCCCTGGAACGCCCCCGAGCGAACCACTACGGCGAGACGGCCTGGGAGCAGGCGCACCGCGAGAGCCTGGACCTTCGGCTCGCGGAGGAGGAACCGGAGATCTGGGCGGCCGACGGCGACGGCCCGGTGGACGACAGCCGACGCGCCGGGCGCATCGTGGCCGACCCGGACGCCCTGGGCGGCGTCGACAACGACACCTACGCCGACGACGCCGGCATCGACGGGGCCGCCGCCAGCGCCGAGGAGGCCGCGGTCCACATCGTCGAGCAGCCCTGAGCGTGAGCCCGGGCGGGGGCTGAACCAGACGGCGTGCCCCGTGCCCGGCCCGTTCTCCCGTGAGTCCCCAGATCCGTTGCCGCCTCGTCGAAACGATCAACGGGGGGTGCCGTTCGGGCGACCGTGGAACGGGTCTTGACCCGGAACGTCACCCCTCGGCGGCGTCGCACGGATCGTCGGCCGAGCCGTCGCAGATGTCGTCGGCCGAGCGTAGCGCGCGGATCCGCTCCGCCCGCGCGCCGAGTTCCTCGTCCGGCGGGTAGCCGACCGCTTCCAGGACCAGCCCGTGCGCGGGCACCACGCCCGCGCCCGCGTCCCGCCGCCCGCGGGCCAGCACCTCGGCCGGCCACTCGACGGGGCGACGCCCGTCCCCCACCGCCAGTGACGCCCCGACCAGGGCGCGCACCATGTTGTGGCAGAACGCGTCCGCCCGGACGGTCGCCACGGCCAGGCCGGCATCGGCCCCCTCGGTCGGACGCTGCCACGAAATGTGCTGCAGTTCGCGAATCGTGGTCGCTCCCGGCCGCGGCCGACAATACGCCGCGAAATCCCGGAGTCCCAGCAACGGCCGCACGGCGTCGTCCATCGCCGCGACGTCCAGCGGCCGCCGGTGCCAGAGCAGCCACTCGCGGCGCAGCGGGTCCCGAAGGTCCGGGGCGTCCACGACCCGGTAGCGGTAGGTCCGGTTGAGCGCCGAGAACCGGGCATCGAAGCCGGCCGGCGCCGGCGCGGCCCGGCGCACGACGAGGTCGGCGGGCAGCACACCCGCCAGGCGGGACACCATTGCCTCGCCCGGGGTTCGGTCGCCCCGGCCGGGCAGGGCCGCCCACTGCGCGGCGGTCAGGTCGACATGCGCCACCTGGCCCCGGGCGTGCACCCCCGCGTCCGTCCGGCCGGCGACGACGATGCGAGGGGCCGGCCCGCGCAGGATCGTCGCCAGTCCTTCCGCCAGGACGCCCTCGACCGTCCGCAGGCGGGGCTGCCGGGCCCAGCCGGCGAATTTCGTGCCCAGGTAGGCGAGATCGAGCCGCACCCGCACGACGTCGTCGGCGGCGGCGGCATCGGCGTCGGCCCGGACCAGTTCAGCGAGGCTCACGGTTGCCCACCGTATCCGTTCCACCGCGAGGCGGCCCACCCCGAGGCGGGCGTGCCCGATGAGGCCGGCTGGAGCGGGGGTGGGGCGGGTCGTGGCGGGTCTGGCGGGAGCGACGCGAGGAACGAGCGGCGCGGATGGTAGACCCGCCCCACCCCCGCGCAGGCCGACCGCCGGCCGACGCACGCGCAACCCCGTCCGGGGCGCTAGGTTCACACCATGACGCCCACCGTGCTGCCCGACGACGTCACGACACTCGCGGTCGACTGCGGCGGGGGCGGGATCAAGGCCAACGTCCTCGATTCCGCCGGGACTGCGCACGCCCACCCCGTGTGGGTCCCCACGCCCTATCCGCTGCCGCCGGACCTTCTCGTCGACACGATCGCCGGGATTGCCGCGGATCTGCCCACGGCCGGGCGGGTCACCGTCGGCCTGCCGGGCATGATTCGGCGCGGCGTCGTCGTCTTCACCCCGCACTACATCACCCGCTCCGGCCCGCGCAGCCGGGTGGATCCGGCGCTCGCGTCGCAGTGGGAGAACTTCGACCTGCAGGCGGCGGTCGCAGCGCGGCTCGGGGTGCCGGCGCTCGTGCTCAATGACGCCGAGGTGCACGGCGCGGGTGTGGTCGCCGCCTCCGGCCTCGAACTGGTGCTGACCCTCGGCACCGGACTGGGTTCCGCGCTGTTCCACGGCGGCCGCCTGGCGCCGCACCTCGAATGGTCGCGCGCCCCGGTGCGGCGGGTCAGCTACGACGAGTTCATCGGCGAGCCCGAGCGGCGCCGGCTCGGCAATGCGCTGTGGTCGCGCCGAGTGCTGGCCGTGGTCGAGGGCCTGCGGCCGGTCTTCTGGTGGGACCGGCTCTACCTCGGCGGCGGGAACTCGCGGATGATCACCCGCACGGTCGTGGACCGGCTGGGCGACGACGTCGTCGTCGTCCCTAATTCCGCCGCGCTGGTCGGCGGCCCGCGGGCCTGGGAGCTGCCGCTCGCCTGACGCCGCTCCGCGGGGTAGAGCCGTGCCGCGCCAGGTAGAGCCGTAGCGCGCCCGACACGCCAGTTCGGCGGCGCTCCGGATCTACCTCGGCGTCGTCGGCTCTGTCTCGCGCGCCGCATCGGCGGCGGCGACGGCCGCCAGCAGCACCCGGTTGAACGCCACCGGCGCGTCGATCGAGACGAGGTGCCGCGCGCGTGGAATCACTTCGAGCCGCGAACCGGGTGCGCCGATCGCCGCCGCCTGCACGAACGCCCGCTCCCCGAGCCGAAAATGATCCCACCGCCCGTTGACCAGCCACACCGGGCTGTGCGGCGTGACCGGCGCGCGCAAGGCCGCGACAGGGTCCAGGCCGGCCACCTCGGCGAGAATGTCGCTCATGGCGTCGACGGCGAAGCCGCCGGCCCCGAGATCGAGGGCACCTTGGCGATCCACCCAGAGCCCGACCATCGCTCGGTTCAGCGCCGCCCCGCCGCCGGGCACAAGGTCCACGCAGCGCGATGCCGCCGCCCAGCCCCGGCGCAGCGGGGATCCCGGCGTCGTGCAGCACCCCGCCGCCACCACCGCGGCGACTCGCTCCGGGCGGCGCCGGCGCAGCTCGATCGCCAGGTACCCGCCGAGCGAGAGCCCGACGACGCAGGCTCGACCGCCCACTGCCAGCACGCCGTCGTCCAGCGCGGCAAGCGCGCCGTCGAGCGTGAATCGCTCCCCCAGCCGAGTGCCGTGACCCGGCAGGTCGACCGGGTGGGCCGGAATTCCCGCGCGCGCCAACGCCGCGAGCTGCGCGCGCCACATCGTGCCCGACGTGCGGGCCCCGTGCACCAGCACCACCGGCGTCGCCATCGCTTCACTCCGCTCCCCGCGCCCGACGCCGAACGCGGGGTCCCGCACCGATCCCGGCCTGGCGATCGGTGCGCGACCCCGCGTTCGACGTCGAAGCTTGTGGTCAGGCCTCGGGCTTCTCCTCAGCCGGCGCGTCGGTGACCGGCGCGTCCTCGACCGGCGCGTCCTCGACCGCAGCCTTGGCCGCGCTCTTCGGGTCGGCGGCCGCGGCGTCGGCGTCCTTGGGCGCATCCGTCGCGGCGGCCTTCGGCTTGGTCGCGGCCTTCTTGGCCGAAGCCTTCTTGGCCGGTGTCTTCGCCGACTTCTCGGTCGCCTTCTCCGCTTCGCGGACCACGGCCTGCTTGGGGCTGACCGGCTCCATGATGAGTTCGATGACCGCCATCGGCGCGTTGTCGCCCTTGCGGGTACCGACCTTCGTGATCCGCGTGTAGCCGCCGTTGCGCTCCGCCATGGCCGGCGCGATCTCGGCAAACAGCGTGTGCACCACGGCCTTGTCGCGCACGACGCGCAGCACCCGCCGGCGCGCGTGCAGGTCACCGCGCTTGGCGAAGGTGATCAGGCGCTCGGCGACCGGGCGCAGGCGCTTGGCCTTGGTCTCCGTGGTGGTAATCCGGCCGTGCTCGAACAGGCTGGTGGAAAGGTTCGCGAGAATGAGCCGCTCGTGAGCCGGGCCGCCGCCCAGCCGCGGACCCTTGGTGGGGGTAGGCATGGAATCTGCTCCTTGTAGGTCGCGCCCGCCAGGGGCGCAGGATGGGAGGGCTCAGTACTGCTCGGTGTCGGTGAAGACGGGCTCGTCCTCGTCGCCGTCGTAGTAGCTGCCGCCGGCCGGCTCGAAGTCGAGCGGCGAGTCCTTGAGGGCGAGGCCGAGTTCGGCGAGCTTCTCCTTCACCTCGTTGATCGACTTCGCCCCGAAGTTGCGGATGTCCAGCAGGTCCGCCTCGCTGCGGGCGACGAGTTCGCCCACCTGGTGGATGCCTTCCCGCTTGAGGCAGTTGTACGAGCGGATGGTGAGGTTGAGTTCCTCGATCGGCAGCGCCAGGTCTGCGGCCAGCGCCGCGTCCGTCGGCGACGGACCGATCTCGATGCCCTCGGCCTCGACATTGAGCTCGCGGGCGAGCCCGAAGAGTTCGACGAGCGTCTTGCCGGCCGACGCGAGCGCGTCCCGCGGCGTGATGGCCGGCTTGGTCTCGACGTCGACGATCAGCTTGTCGAAGTCGGTGCGCTGCTCGACGCGGGTGGCCTCGACCTTGTACGTCACCTTCAGCACCGGCGAGTAGATCGAGTCCACCGGAATGCGACCGATCTCGGCGTCGAACGACTTGTTCTGGGCGGCGGAGACGTAGCCGCGGCCGCGCTCGACCGTCAGTTCGATCTCGAGCTTGCCCTTGTCGTTCAGCGTCGCGATGTGCAGTTCCGGGTTGTGCACCTCGACCCCGGCGGGCGGCACGATGTCGGCCGCGGTGACCGCGCCGGCACCCTGCTTGCGCAGGTACATGACCACCGGCTCGTCGTTCTCCGAGGAGACGACAAGGTTCTTGATGTTGAGGATGATCTCGGTGACATCCTCCTTCACGCCGGACACGGTCGAGAACTCATGCAGGACACCGTCGATCCGGATCGAGGTGACCGCCGCGCCCGGGATGGACGAGAGCAGGGTCCGCCGGAGGGAGTTGCCGAGGGTGTATCCGAAGCCCGGTTCGAGCGGCTCGATCGAGAATCGCGACCGGCTCTCGGAGAGCATCTCTTCCGTCAGGGTGGGGCGCTGTGCAATCAGCACGAGTGGTTCCTTTCAGTGAGCATCCGCTATATGACGCTGCACGGGGGACGCCGGCGCGGGCGCCGACGCGGCCGGCCGAAGGGCCGGCGGCTCACCCGGGACTCGGTCCACCCGGGTGGGGTGACACGGGGTCGCCGGTGTCCGGACGGGGCCGGACCCCGGCGACCGGGGGCCATCAGACGCGACGCCGCTTCGGGGGCCGGCACCCGTTGTGCGCCTGCGGCGTCACGTCCTGGATGGAGCCGACCTCGAGGCCGGTGGCCTGCAGCGAGCGGATCGCGGTCTCGCGGCCGGAGCCGGGACCCTTGACGAACACGTCGACCTTCTTGACGCCGTGCTCCTGGGCGCGCCGCGCGGCGGCCTCCGCTGCCAACTGGGCGGCGAACGGGGTCGACTTGCGCGAGCCCTTGAAGCCGACGTGGCCGGCCGACGCCCACGAGATCACGGCGCCGGTCGGGTCCGTGATGGACACGATCGTGTTGTTGAACGTGCTCTTGATGTGCGCCTGGCCGTGGGGAACGTTCTTCTTGTCCTTGCGGCGCGGCTTGCGCGAGGAAGACGTCGCGCGAGACTTGGGGGGCATCTGTGGTTCTCTCCTGGTCGAGGGGTCTGGGGTCCGCCCGGGGTCCGGGGGCCGCGCCGGTCAACCGGCTGCGGGCCGCGCCCGGTGCCGGGCGGGGCGGTGCCTAGCGGGCCTTCTTCTTGCCGGCCACGGTGCGCTTGGGACCCTTGCGGGTGCGGGCGTTGGTCTTCGTGCGCTGCCCGCGCACGGGCAGGCCGCGGCGGTGGCGCAGCCCCTGGTAGCAGCCGATCTCGACCTTGCGGCGGATGTCGGCGGCCACCTCTCGACGGAGGTCACCTTCGAGCTTGTAGTTGTTCTCGAGGTAGTCGCGCAGGGCGACGAGTTCGGTGTCGCCGAGGTCCTTCACACGCAGATCCGGGCTGATCCCGGTCGCGGTCAGGGTCTCCTTGGCGCGGGTACGGCCGACGCCGTAGATATAGGTGAGCGCCACCTCGAGCCGCTTGTCGCGGGGGAGGTCGACGCCGATCAGACGTGCCATGTGCCTTTCGGCTCCCTTACTTCGCTCGGAGGTCTGCCGCATCGCCCTCCCGCGCTACCCGCGGGCTCCGGCCTCCGAGCCGGGGGTTCCCCCCGCCGTCGGTCCGACGGGCGAGGTTCGTGACGATGCGCTTGCGGCATCCCGCGGGAGGCGGGCTGCCGATGATCTGTGCGAGTGCGCGGCGCGACGCGCGCGCCGAGCTCAGCCCTGGCGCTGCTTGTGGCGCAGGTTCTCGCAGATCACCATGACGCGACCGTGCCGGCGAATCACCTTGCACTTGTCGCAGATCTTCTTGACGCTGGGCTTGACCTTCATCTGTTTTCCTCGTGGCTGCGCCGGTGCCGGGGTCCGGTTGACCACCGACACCGTGCGGATGGGATGCGGCGCTCCTACTTGTAGCGGTAGACGATGCGGCCTCGGGACAGGTCGTAGGGGCTCAACTCCACCACTACACGGTCCTCGGGAAGGATCCGAATGTAGTGCTGACGCATCTTGCCCGAGATGTGCGCGAGGACCCGGTGACCATTAGCCAGCTCCACGCGGAACATCGCGTTCGGCAGGGCTTCAACCACGCTGCCCTCGATCTCGATGACGCCGTCCTTCTTTGCCATGTCCTCCGCTATCTCTCGTGGGTTTCACGTGCCGCGCTCCGGGCCGCCCGCAGGAGGGCGGGCGTGAGCGGCAATGAGCGAGCCCGACAGTCGCGCCGACGCGGACCCGGCGGGGCCACAACGGGAAACCGGGCAGACGGACTCCACCCAACGCGTCATCCTACGCCATTGAATCGGGGGACGAGAACTCGGGCGCGGCCGGCGTGATTCCGAGCCGGCCGAGGTCCGCCGCTCCCCCGTCCTCGGCCGTCAGGACCCAGATACCGCCGGCCCAGATGGCCACCGAATGCTCCCAGTGCGCTGCCCGCGAACCGTCCTGGGTGACCGTCGTCCATTCGTCGGCGAGGACCCGCGTGTCGCCGGCGCCACGGGTCAGCATCGGCTCGATCGCCAGGCACATCCCGGGCCGCAGCCGCGCTCCCCGGGTGCTCCCGTAGTTCGGCACCTCCGGCGCCTGGTGCATCGCCGTGCCGATGCCGTGCCCGGTGTACTCCCACACGATGCCGTAACCGCCCGGCGACTCCTGCACCGAGGCCTCGATCGCGGTGCCGATGTCCCCGACCCGCGCCCCGCGGGCGGTCGCCGCGATCCCGGCCCACATGGCGCGCCGCGTCGCCGCCACCAGGTCGACGTCCTTCGGGTCGGCGGCGTCGTCGCCGCCGAGCACGAACGAGATCGCCGAGTCGGCGTGCCATCCGGCCACGATCGCGCCGCAGTCGACGGACACGACATCCCCGGCCGCCAGTTTCTGCGGGCCGGGGATGCCGTGCACGATCTGGTCGTTGACCGAGATGCACGTCGTCGCCGGGAAGCCGTGGTAGCCGAGGAAGTTCGAGGTGGCACCGGCGGCGGCGATCACGTCCGCGGCGACCCGGTCAAGTTCGGCCGTCGTCATGCCCGGCCGGGCTTGCTCCCGGGTCGCCGCAAGCGCTTTCGCCACCACCAGTCCCGCTCGGCGCATCGGCCGCAACTGATCGACCGTCTTGTACTCGATCCGTTCCCGGCCGAACATGTGTCCCCTCGCTCAGCTCAGGGGCGCAACTCGTCCACGGCGCCGACGATGTCGCCCGTGATCCGATCGAGCGCGCCGATGCCGTTCACTTGCGCGAGCAGACCGCGGCTTCGATAGGCATCCGTCAGTGGCGCCGTCTGCTCGGCGTAGATGTCGAGCCGGCGCTCGATCGCCTCCGCCGTGTCATCCTCGCGACCCTCGATCTCGGCCCGCTTACGCAACCGGTCGAGGAGTTCGCACCGCTCCGCGGTGAGTTCGATCACCGCGTCCAGCCGCCACCGGAACTGCGCCAACATCGCGTCGAGCTCCTCGACCTGCGCGGCGTTGCGCGGGTAACCGTCGAGGATGAAGCCGGCCGCGACGTCGGGCTCGGCCAGCCGAGCCCGCACCATGTCGTTGGTGACGCAGTCGGGGACAAGTTCGCCGCGGGCCGTGTACTCCTGGGCCGTGCGGCCCAGTTCAGTCTCGCCCTTGATGTTGGCCCGGAAAATGTCCCCGGTGGAGATGGCTGGGATTCCGTAGTGTTCCGCGACCCGCGCTGCTTGGGTGCCTTTGCCGGCACCCTGCGGGCCCATGATGACCAATCGGGTGGCCCGGCCGCCGTTGGCCGGGTCCGTCTGTGCGTCGTTCACCGGGAATCCTCCCTAGTTTTATCTCAGGAACCCTTCATAGTGCCGTTGTTGGAGTTGGGAATCGATCTGCTTGACCGTCTCCAGGCCGACGCCGACCAGGATCAGGATCGAACTGCCCCCGAAGGGGAGATTGCTCGTGATGCCCAAGACAATGAGGACGAGGGTGGGCAACAGCGCCACCACGGCGAGGTACAGCGACCCGGCGGAGGTGATGCGCGAGATCACGTAATCGAGGTACTCGGCGGTCGGTCGGCCCGCCCGGATGCCCGGGATGAAGCCGCCGTACTTCTTCATGTTGTCGGCGACCTCGTCCGGGTTGAACGTGATGGCCGTGTAGAAGAAGCAGAAGAACACGATCAGCAGCGAGTAGATCGTCACGTGCAGCCACGACGTCTGGTCCACCAAGTACTTCTGGACCCAGACTGACCAGGCCGGCGGGTCCTGCTGGTCGGCGAACTGGGCGAACAGCCCGGGGATCGCGAGCAACGAGGACGCGAAGATGATCGGGATGACGCCGGCCATGTTGATCTTGATCGGGATGTAGGTGCTCGATCCCCCGTACATCCGCCGGCCGACCATGCGTTTCGCATACTGCACGGGCACCCGCCGCTGGGACTGCTCCACGAAGACCACGAGTCCGATCACCGCCACGATCACCGCGATCATGACGATGAAGTTCCGGACGCCGTTGGTGCCACCGGCGATCGACCCCAGCCCTTGCGGAAAGCCCGAGGTGATCGAGGTGAAGATCAGCAGGGACATGCCATTGCCGACGCCGCGCTCGGTGATGAGTTCGCCCAGCCACATGATGAGCCCGGTGCCGGCGGTCATCGTGATGACCATCAGGGCCATCGTGACGAAGCTGCCGCTGGGGATGACCGACTCGTCGCAGTTCGGGAAGAGGGCACCGTTGCGGGCGGTCGTGATCACCGTCGTCGACTGGAGGATGGCGAGGGCGATCGTGAGGTAGCGCGTGTACTGGGTCAGCTTCGCCGTGCCGGCCTGACCCTCCTTGTGCAGGGCCTCGAACCGAGGGATCACCACGCGAAGCAATTGGATGATGATGCTGGATGTGATGTAGGGCATGATGCCGAGCGCGAAGACCGACAACTGGAGCAGCGCCCCGCCGCTGAAGAGGTCGATGAGCCCGACGAAGTCGGTGCCCTTGTCATCGTCACTGAGACACGCCCGCACGGCCGTGAAGTCGACGCCCGGGGTAGGGATGAAAGAGCCGACCCGGAAGATCGCCATGATGCCGATCGTGAACAGCAGCTTGCGCCGCAGGTCGGGCGTCCGGAAAGCCCGGGCGAATGCGCTGAGCACCTAGTCCTCCTGGCCCGCCGAGGCGGGATATCGTGTCGCCGGCAGCGCGGCGAGAACCAGCGCCGACGGTCGGGCCGCCGCGCGTCCCGGCCGACCGCGCTCCGGTCGTCGACGAATGGTGTCCGGCCCTCCCCGCCGGGCGGGCGGAGTTGGCCGACATTTCGAGAGTCTACTGGGCGTTCGGCAGGATCCGAACTCGGCCCCCGAACGCAGACGGGGCCGACGGCGTGATCTGCCGACGGCCCCGCCCATCGTCGTTCTCAGTCCTGTCCGACGCTACCGCCGGCCGCGAGGATCTTCTCCTTCGCGGATCCGGACAGCGCATCGACGGTGACGTCGAGCTTGACCGAGACCTCGCCGGTACCGAGCACCTTGACGGGCCGGCCCTTGCGGACCGCGCCCTTGGCGACCAGGTCCTCGACGGTCACGGCGCCACCGGTCGGGTAGAGTTCGCCGAGCTTGTCCAGGTTGACCACCTGGTACTCGACGCGGAACCGGTTCTTGAATCCGCGCAGCTTCGGCAGCCGCATGTGCAGCGGCATCTGCCCGCCCTCGCGGCGAGCCGGCACCTGCTGCCGGGCCTTGGTGCCCTTGGTGCCACGGCCGGCGGTCTTGCCCTTCGAGCCCTCACCGCGCCCGACGCGCGTCTTGGCCGTCTTGGCGCCCGGGGCGGGCCGCAGGTGGTGGACCTTGAGGATGCCCCCGGCCCCCTCCATCTGCGCGGGCCGCTTGTGCTCAGCCATGAATCACTCCACTTCCTCGACGGTCACGAGGTGCGAGACCGTCCTGACCATGCCACGGATCTCCGGGCGGTCCTCCCGCACGGTGCTGTCGCCGATCCGCCTCAGGCCGAGCGTGCGCAGCGTGGCCTTCTGGTTCTGCTTGCCACCGATAGTGGACCGGACCTGGGTCACCTTGATCTTGGCCATCAGGCGCTCACCCCCGCGGCACGGGCTCGCAGCAGCGCGGCCGGGGCCACGTCCTCGAGCGGCAGACCTCGGCGCGCGGCCACCGCCTCGGGCTGTTCCAGCCCACGCAGCGCCGCCACCGTGGCGTGCACGATGTTGATCGCGTTGGACGAGCCGAGCGACTTGCTCAGCACGTCGTGGATGCCCGCGCACTCGAGGACCGCGCGCACCGGGCCGCCGGCGATCACGCCGGTACCCGGGGAGGCGGGGCGCAGGAAGACGATGCCGGCCGCGGCCTCGCCCTGGATCGGGTGCGGAATCGTGCGGGCGATCCGCGGGACCTTGAAGAAGTTCTTCTTGGCCTCCTCGACGCCCTTGGCGATCGCCGCGGGGACTTCCTTCGCCTTGCCGTAGCCGACGCCGACCGTCCCGTCACCGTCGCCCACGACGACCAGCGCGGTGAAGCTGAACCGCCGCCCGCCCTTGACGACCTTGGCGACCCGGTTGATCGCGACGACGCGCTCGACGAAAGCGCTCTTCTCGGCCGCGTCGCCGCGACGACCGCCGCGATCTCCGCGCCCGCGACCGCCGCCGCTGCGTTCGCCGCCGCGCTCGTTCGACTCGCCGGCGCCCACGGGGGCGCCCGTACCGCTGCGCTGCCCTGCAGCCATCAGAGAATCCTTTGCTGTCGTGCCGCGCTCGCGGCCCAGAACGTGTTCACAGCGCCAGACCGCCTTCCCGCGCGCCATCGGCCACTGCCGCGACCCGGCCGTGGTACTTGTTGCCGCCCCGGTCGAAGACCACGGTCTCGATGCCCGCGACCTTTGCCCGGGCGGCGATCAACTCGCCGACCTTGCGCGCCTTGGCGGTCTTGTCGCCGTCGAGCGACCGCAGGTCGCCTTCCAGCGTGGAGGCCGACACCAGGGTGCGGCCGACGGTGTCGTCCACCACCTGGGCCACCATGTGCCTGCTGGAGCGGGTGACGACGAGCCGCGGGCGAGCGGGGGTGCCGCTGATCTTCTTGCGCAGGCGCCGGTGCCGGCGCGTGCGCGCAACGGCCGTGCCCTTGCCGAGAACCTTGAGAGTCATCGTCACTTACCAGCCTTTCCGACCTTGCGGCGGACGACCTCGCCCGCGTATCGCACACCCTTGCCCTTGTAGGGCTCGGGCTTGCGGATCTTGCGGATGTTCGCGGCGACCTCGCCCACCTGCTGCTTGTCGATGCCGGAGACGGTGAACCTCGTCGGCGCCTCGACCGAGAACGAGATGCCCTCGGGCGGGTGCACGACCACCGGGTGGCTGAAACCGAGTGCGAACTCCAAGTCGGAGCCCTTGGCGGTCACGCGGTAGCCGGTGCCGACGATCTCGAGCTTCTTGGCGTAGCCCTGGGTCACCCCGGTCACGATGTTGGCGAGCAGGGTACGGGTCAGGCCGTGCAGGGAGCGGGCGATCCGCTCGTCGTTCGGCCGGCGCACGACGAGCGTGCCGTCCTCCTGCGCGACCTCGATGGGCGACGGGATCGTGTGGCTCAGGGTCCCCTTGGGACCCGTGATCGTCACGAGCGTCCCGTCGATGCTGATGTCCACCCCGGCCGGAATCGGAACGGGGATCTTGCCGATACGAGACATGGCGTATCTCCTTTCCGATTACCAGACGTAGGCGAGGACTTCCCCGCCTACGCCCTTCTGGGCCGCTTGCCGGTCGGTCAACAGGCCGGACGACGTGGACAGGATCGCCACGCCGAGGCCGCCGAGGACCCGGGGCAGGTTGGTGGACTTCGCGTACACCCGCAGACCGGGTTTGGAAATCCGCCGCACGCCGGCCAGGCTGCGTTCGCGGTTGGGGCCGTACTTCAGTCCGATGGTGAGCTTCTTGCCCACCTCGGCGTCCTCGACCGTCCAGGCGGCGATGTAGCCCTCGGCCTGCAGGATCTCGGCGATCCGCGCCTTGAGCTTCGAGTGCGGCATGCTCACCGTCTCGTGGTACGCGGAGTTCGCGTTGCGCAGACGGGTCAGCATGTCTGCGATCGGGTCGGTCATCGTCATTGGGCTCTTGCCCTTCCTCGCCGGGGTATCCGGGCCGACGCGCGGTCGGCGCGGACCTTCGACGTAGTGGTTACCAGCTGCTCTTGGTGACGCCGGGGAGTTCGCCGCGGTGGGCCATCTCGCGCACGCAGATCCGGCACAGGCCGAACTTGCGGTAGACCGAGTGCGGGCGGTTGCACCGCTGGCAGCGCGAGTAGGCGCGGACGGCGAACTTCGGCTTCGCGGCGGCCTTGTTGACCAGTGCCTTCTTCGCCATGTCAGTTCTCCTTGAAGGGGAAGCCGAGCCGGCGCAGGAGCGAGCGGCCCTCATCGTCGCTGTTGGCGCTCGTCACGACGGTAATGTCCATCCCGCGAACGCGATCGATCCGGTCCTGGTCGATCTCGTGGAACATCGACTGCTCGACGAGGCCGAAGGTGTAGTTGCCGTGCCCGTCGAACTGCTTGGGCGACAGGCCGCGGAAGTCGCGGATGCGCGGCAGCGCGGTGGACAGCAACCGGTCCAGGAACTCCCACATGCGGTCGCCGCGCAGCGTGACATGTGCGCCGATCGGCATGCCCTCGCGCAGCTTGAACTGGGCGATGGACCGCCGGGCCTTCGTGACCATCGGCTTCTGGCCGGTGATCTGGGTCAGGTCCCGCACCGCACCCTCGATGAGCTTCGCGTCCCGCGCGGCCTCGCCGACACCCATGTTCACGACGATCTTCACCAGGCCCGGCACCTGCATGACGTTCGGGTAGCCGAACTCCTCCCGGATCGCAGGCGCGATCTCCTCGCGGAAGCGCTGCTTGAGGCGCGGCAGGGCCGGGGCTTCGATCTGGGTCGTCTCACTCATCAGATGTCCTTACCGGTGCGCTTGGAGATGCGCACCCGGACGGTGCGCATGCGCCCGTCGCGCTCGACTTGCTCGGTCCGGTACCCGACCCGGGTGCCCTTCTTCGTCTTCTCGTCGAAGAACATCACGTTGCTGACGTGGATCGGCGCCTCGATCGTCTCGATGCCACCCGTGCGGGTGCCGCGCTGCGACTGGCCGACCTTGCGGTGCCGCGTCACGCGGTTGATGCCCTCGACGATCAAGCGGTCGTCCTTGAGCACTTCCAGGACGCGGCCCTGCTTGGCCTTGTCCCGGCCGGCGATGACGACGACGACGTCACCCTTTTTGATCTTCGCCATCAGAGCACCTCCGGGGCCAGCGAGATGATCTTCATGAACCGCTTGTCACGCAGCTCGCGGCCCACCGGGCCGAAGATGCGCGTGCCGCGCGGCTCGCCGTCGTTCTTGAGGATCACGGCGGCATTCTCATCGAACTTGATGTATGACCCGTCGGGACGGCGCCGCTCCTTGGCGGTGCGCACGACGACCGCCTTGACGACGTCGCCCTTCTTGACGTTCCCGCCCGGGATCGCGTCCTTGACGGTGGCGACGATGATGTCGCCGATTCCGGCGTAGCGACGGCCCGAACCGCCGAGAACGCGGATGCACAAGATCTCCTTGGCACCCGTGTTGTCGGCGACTCGAAGTCGCGACTCCTGCTGGATCATTGAAAACTCCTGTCGTCGAGCCGGTTCTCGCGGATGCGAGCCTGGCCGAACGGATGGTCGGCGTGGGAGAGCGCGTCCCCCGGTACGGCTACTTGGCCTTCTCGAGGATCTCCACCAGCCGCCACCGCTTGGTGGCGGACAACGGGCGGGTCTCCATGATGAGCACGAGGTCGCCGATGCCGGCGGTGTTCTGCTCGTCGTGCGCCTTGACCTTGCTCGTGCGCCGGATGACCTTGCCGTAGAGCGGGTGCTTGACCCGGTCCTCAACTTCGACCACCACGGTCTTGTCCATCTTGTCGCTCACCACGTAGCCGCGGCGGGTCTTGCGGTACGCGCGCGCGGGCGCGTCCACTGCGTTGGTTCCGTTCTCGCTCATTGCCTCACTCACTTCGCGCTCGGAGCCGTGCGGATACCGAGCTCACGCTCGCGCAGGATGGTGTAGATGCGCGCGATGTCGCGGCGCACGGCCTTCAGGCGCCCGTGGCTCTCCAGCTGGCCGGTGGCCGACTGGAAGCGGAGGTTGAACAGCTCCTCCTTGGCCTTCTTCAACTCGGCGACCAACTTCTCGTCGTCGAACCCGTCCAGGTCGGTCGGGGCGAGGCCCTTCGTTCCGATCGCCATCAGATACCCCCCTCACGCGCCACGAACCGGCACTTCATCGGGAGCTTGTGGATCGCGCGGCGCATCGCCTCCCGGGCGAGCGCCTCGTTGACCCCGGCCAGCTCGAAGACGATCCGGCCCGGCTTGACATTGGCGACCCACCACTCCGGCGAACCCTTACCGGACCCCATCCGGGTCTCGGCCGGCTTCTTGGTGAGCGGGCGGTCCGGGTAGATGTTGATCCAGACCTTGCCGCCACGCTTGATGTGGCGGGTCATCGCGATACGGGCGGCTTCGATCTGCCGGTTGGTGACGTAGGCGGGCTCGAGAGCCTGGATGCCGTAGTCACCGAAGGCGATCTGGGTGCCGCCCTTCGCCGCGCCGGTGCGCGACGGGTGGTGCTGCTTGCGGTGCTTGAGCCTGCGCGGAATCAACATGACTCAGGCCTCCGTTCCGGTCTCGGTACCCGCGGGGGCGGGCGTCTCGACAGCCGCCTCCGGCGCAGGAGCCGGGTTGCGGTCGCCGCGCCGCGGGCCGCCGCGACGATCGCCGCGGTCCCCCCGGTCGCCGCGCGGGCCACGGCTGGGCCGCGGGGCAGCCGTCGCCTGCTGGGCGGCGAATTCCTTCTCGGTCATGTCGCCCTTGTAGACCCAGACCTTGACGCCGATGCGGCCGAAGGTCGTGCGGGCCTCGAAGAAGCCGTAGTCGATGTTCGCGCGCAAGGTGTGCAACGGCACCCGACCCTCGCGGTAGAACTCGGAGCGGCTCATCTCGGCCCCGCCGAGCCGGCCGGAGACCTGCACCCGGATGCCCTTGGCCCCGGCCCGCTGGGCGGACTGGATGCCCTTGCGCATCGCGCGCCGGAAGGACACGCGGGAGGCGAGCTGCTCCGCGATGCCCTGGGCCACGAGCTGGGCGTCGATCTCGGCGTTCTTGACCTCGAGAATGTTGAGCTGCACCTGCTTGCCGGTGAGCTTCTCCAGCTCCGCCCGGATCCGGTCCGCCTCGGCGCCGCGGCGCCCGATGACGATGCCCGGACGGGCGGTGTGGATGTCGACCCGAACCCGGTCGCGGGTGCGCTCGATCTCCACGCGGGAGATGCCGGCGCGCTCGAGGCCGCTGCTCATGAGCCGACGGATCTGAACGTCCTCGCGGACGTAGTCGCGGTACCGCTGACCGGGCTTGGTGCTGTCGGCGAACCAGCGCGACCGGTGGTCGGTGGTGATGCCGAGGCGGTACCCGTGCGGGTGAACCTTCTGTCCCACTAGCGGGCACTTCCCTTCTTCTCGCTCGGAGCGACGACCACCGTGATGTGGCTGGTGCGCTTGAGGATCCGGGCCGCGCGTCCCTGCGCGCGGGGCCGGAACCGCTTCAGAGTGGGGCCCTCGTCGACGTAGGCCTCGCGGACGACCAGATCCGTCTCGTCGAACGCGACGCTCGCCCGGTCGGCCTTGACCCGGGCGTTGGCGATCGCGCTCTCCACGACCTTGCGGACCGGCACACTTGCGGCCTGCGGTGCGAACTTCAGCACCGCGACGGCCTCGGTGGCCTGCTTGCCACGGATGAGGTCCACGACGCGCCGGGCCTTCATGGGCGTGACGCGGATGTACCGCGCCTGCGCCTTGGCTTCCATTGCTGTCCTGCCTTCTGTCTTATGACCGTCGGGGTCTGCCCTCGCCGATGTCGAAGCCGGTCGGCTCCGGCTCAGCGGCGGCGACCCTTCTTGTCGTCCTTCACGTGGCCGCGGAACGTCCGCGTCGGGGCGAACTCGCCGAGCTTGTGGCCGACCATCGACTCGGTGACGAACACCGGCGTGTGCTTGCGACCGTCGTGCACGGCGAAGGTGTGGCCGAGGAAGTCGGGGGTAATGACCGACCGCCGGGACCAGGTCTTGATCACGTTCCGGGCGCCCGACTCGTTCTGGGCGTCCACCTTCTTCTGCAGGTGGCCGTCCACGAAGGGGCCCTTCTTCAGGCTGCGTGGCATCTGTCAGGCTCCTATCAACGCTTCTTGCCGGTACGCCGGCGACGGACGATCAACTTGTCGCTGGGTCGGTTCGGGCGCCGCGTGCGGCCCTCCGGCTGGCCCCAGGGGCTTACGGGGTTGCGACCGCCGGAGGTCCGGCCCTCGCCACCGCCGTGCGGGTGGTCGATCGGGTTCATCGCCACACCGCGAACGGTGGGCCGCCGGCCCTTCCACCGCATCCGGCCGGCCTTGCCCCAGTTGATGTTCGACTGCTCGGCGTTGCCCACCTCGCCGACCGTGGCGCGGCAGCGCAGGTCGACATTGCGGATCTCGCCGGACGGCATCCGAAGCTGGGCGTAAGGCCCGTCCTTGGCGACCAACTGCACCGAGGCGCCGGCCGAGCGGGCGATCTTGGCCCCGCCGCCGGGCCGCAGCTCGATGGCGTGCACGATCGTGCCGGTCGGGATGTTGCGCAGCGGCAGGCAGTTGCCGGGCTTGATGTCGGCGCCGGGACCGTTCTCGACGACGTCGCCCTGCCGCAGCCGGTTCGGCGCCAGGATGTAGCGCTTGGTGCCATCGGCGTAGTGCAGCAGCGCGATCCGAGCGGTGCGGTTCGGGTCATACTCGATGTGCGCGACCTTCGCGGGCACGCCGTCCTTGTCGTGGCGACGGAAGTCGATGACGCGGTAGGCCCGCTTGTGGCCACCGCCGCGGTGTCGCGTCGTGATGCGGCCGGAGTTGTTCCGCCCGCCGCTCTTGGGGAGCGGACGGACGAGCGACTTCTCCGGCTGCGAGCGCGTGATCTCGGCAAAGTCCGCGACGCTCGCGCCGCGCCGGCCGGGCGTCGTCGGCTTGTACTTACGGATTCCCATGGGGACTGGTCCTCAATCTGCTCTGACGGCTCAGCCGAAGATGTCGATCGTGCCCTCGCGGAGGGTGACGATCGCTCGCTTGGTGTCCTTGCGCTTGCCCAGGCCGTAGCGCGTCCGCCGCGTCTTGCCCTTGCGGTTGATCGTGTTCACCGAGGCCACCTTGACTGAGAAGATCTGCTCGACGGCGATCTTGATCTCGGTCTTGTTGGACCGCGGGTCCACGACGAACGTGTACTTGCCCTCGTCGAGCAGCGTGTAGCTCTTCTCGGAGACGACCGGCGCAAGGATGATGTCGCGCGGGTCCTTCACGTTGATCACTTCGCGTCCTCCTTCTCGGCGGACTCGGCGGCGACCTCGACGGCGGACTCGTCGCCGTCGGCCGACGCGGACTCGGCGCTGCCGCAGAAGGCGTCGAGCGCGCTCTTGGTGAAGATGAGGTCGTCCGCGACGAGCACGTCGTACGTGTTGAGCTGGTCGACCCAGAGGACGTGAACCCGGCCGATGTTGCGCAGGGACTTGATGGCGAGCTCGTCGGTCCGCTCGATCACGATCAGCACGTGCCGACGCGAGGTCAGTCGGTCGATCGCGGCAGCCGCGGCCTTGGTGCTCGGGGCGCCCTCGATGCCGAAGCCGGCGACGACGTGGACGCGGCCGGCGCGAGCCCGGTCGGACAGCGCGCCGCGCAAGGCGGCGGCCTTCATCTTCTTGGGCGTGCGCTGCTCGTAGGACCGCGGCTTGGGGCCGTGCACCGTGCCACCGCCGGTGAACTGCGGCGCCCGGGTCGAACCCTGGCGGGCCCGGCCGGTGCCCTTCTGCTTGTAGGGCTTGCGGCCGCCACCGGAGACCTCACCACGGGTCTTGGTGGAGTGCGTACCCTGGCGCGCCGCGGCGAGCTGGGCGACGACGACCTGGTGGATCAGCGGAATGTTCGTCTGGACGTCGAACACGTCGGCGGGCAGTTCGGCCGTGCCGGCCTTCTTGCCCTGGGCGTCCAGGACATCGACAGTCGTTGCGGCCATGTCAGGCTCCCTTCACGGCGCTGCGCACGAGCACGACGCCGCCCTTGGGGCCAGGGACGGCGCCCTTGACGAGCAGCAGACCCTTCTCGGCGTCGACCGCGTGGACGGTCAGGTTCTGGGTGGTCTGGCGCACGTGGCCCATCCGGCCGGCCATCCGCATGCCCTTGAAGACGCGCGACGGCGTGGCGGCGCCACCGATCGAACCGGGCTTGCGGTGGTTGCGGTGCGCACCGTGGGAGGCGCCCACGCCGGCGAAGCCGTGACGCTTCATGACACCGGCAAAGCCCTTGCCCTTGGTGGTCCCGACCACATCGACCTTCGTCCCGGCCTCGAAGGCCGCGGCGGTGATCTCCTGCCCGAGGCTGTACTCGGCGGCGTCGGGGGTCCGGACCTCCGCCACGTGCCGGCGCGGCGTGACGCCGGCCTTCTCGAAGTGGCCGCGCAGCGGCTGGGTGACCTTGCGCGGGTCGATCTGCCCGTGCGCCAGTTGGACCGCGCTGTACCCGTCGACCTCCGGCGTGCGCACCTGCGTCACCACGTTGGTGCCGACGGAGACGACGGTCACCGGGACGACCCGGCCGTTCGCGTCCCACAACTGGGTCATGCCGAGCTTGGTGCCGAGCAGCGCCGTGACCGGGCGCGCGGTTCGCTGGGGGTTACTCATGTTGTCCTCCAGCCCTACAGCTTGATCTCGATATTCACGTCCGCCGGCAGGTCGAGCCGCATGAGCGAGTCGACGGCCTTGGGCGTGGGATCGATGATGTCGATGAGCCGCTTGTGCGTACGCATTTCGAAATGCTCGCGACTGTCCTTGTACTTGTGCGGCGACCGGATGACGCAGAAGACGTTCTTCTCCGTCGGCAGCGGCACCGGGCCCACGACCGTCGCACCAGCGCGTGTCACCGTGTCGACGATCTTGCGCGCCGAGCTGTCGATGACCTCGTGGTCGTAGGACTTGAGCCGGATGCGGATCTTCTGTCCCGCCATGGCGTCGTCTGACTCTCTCTACTCGAACCGCTACTGTCCGACCCCCGCGCTCGGGCGTGTCGGCTTTCGTGACGCAACCCGGCGCAGCATCCTCAGGTGCAGGGCCGTTGGATGTGCGGCCCGGCCCGCGCTCGAATCCTCGAGGGCAGGATGCCGGTCCGCACCGTTTGTGAGCCTTCCGGAACGTGAGGCGTTCCGCGAGCGGCCCGTCATGTCGTCGACAGAACGTTCAACCCACGCGATGGACGTCCCGCTCGGGGCCGTCACCGGCGTGGTTTCAACACCCTGTTCGACTCACGAGAAGCCATGCCCGGAAGAGGCAACCGGAACAGTTTGCCACAGGACTTCGAGCCGCGCCAATCCCGCTTCCGGCGCCCGGATTCCGGCGTCGGTCAGGTTCCATCCGCCCCAGGGGTGCGGCAGCGTCCGATCCGTGACGAACAGGTGGTGTGGCCGGTGCCGGCGGGCGCGTCGATACACCGCGTCGAGCGCCGCCGGCGGGCAACTGTGGACCAGGTGCCAGGCCCGCGGGAAGCCGGTCGGCAGGGTGAGGTCGGCGGCCAGATACGCGGCGGCGTCGGCCTCGAAGACGCACACTTCGTCGAAGCAGGCGGCGACGGCCGGGTCCGGGACGACGCCGGGATTGCCCACCACCTCAACGGCGCCCGCCGCGCGTGCGGCCTCGACGTAGCGTCGCACCGCCCGCGCGGCCGCGGGGTCGGCCGGCACCTGATCGAACATGACCGACCGCACCCCGTACCAGGCCCCCCATGCCCGCACGTCCGCCACCACCGCGGCGCACTCCCGGGCGGCGTAGTCCAGGTCCACGTACCCCAGCCCGGGCACCCCCAGCGCCCGGATCGGCGCCGGGTAGTAGGGGTCGTCCGGCTCCCCCGGCCCGTTGTGCACGTTGAGCACGACGAAACCGTCGGGCCCGACGACGTCCGGCACACTCGCCCAGGCGAGCGGTTCCTCGGCCGGGTGCACGTACCAGGGAACGCCGAGCGGAGGGTCCGGCCGCCGCCACCGCCGCGGGCTCGTCGGCGGCCGGCCCGGGCGACTTCTACTCAACGGGCAGGGCCGCGGCGGGCACCTCCCGGGCGGGGACCTCCGTGGTCGCCCGGTTGAACGCCATCCACAGTGGCGCGACGGCGTCGCCCAGGGCGCCCGCGGCAGGTCCGGCCGCCGGCGTGTACTTGGGGTACGTCACGTCCGCCGCAGCGAGCGTGAGCGTCGTCGACCCCTTGGCCTTGACGCTCTTGCGGTCCTCGCGCGCGCCGGCGTACTTCTCCACGAGCGCGGTCGAGTTCGGCCCCGCCGTGATCGGGACGGTCACCGCCGTCGTGGTGGGGTTCGTGATGGTGACCCTGGTGCCGTCGAGCATGGCGGTCACGTTCGGCTGTGCGGCCTTCCAGGCGGTCTGGATGCGCAGCGCGTTGCCGGCCTCGGTCGTCGTCGGGTTCACGATCGGGGTGGTCGCCGCATCGAAGATCGCCCGGTACTGGGTGAGCATCGCGTCGAGCACCGGGTAGACGATCCGCTCCCCGGCGAGGTTGGCCTGGTGCGCGTAGTGCGGCCGCGGGTCGTTCGTGGTCGCGTGACGCAGGGCGAGCCGAGCCTCGGCCGGGACGATGACGTCCCGGAAGCCGGTGGTCAGGTCCAGCGGCTTGATGCACGTGGTGGTCGCCGGGTTGTCGTCACACAGCCCCGAGCCGCCGTCCGCGCGGGAACCGTAGATCCAGTTGTACTCGGCCGTCTCCTGCGCCGCGGTCTCCACGTTGTAGTAGATGTTCATCGGGTACCGCGGCACCGTCAGCGCCGTGCCGACACCGCGTTGCGCGGATTCGCGGGACGCGTCCGAGCCGACGAAGGTGATCCCGTTGAGCGTCAACGTGCCGCCGAACCAGGGGTTGTCCGACGTCGAGAGCGGGCCCTTGAGCCCGCCGTGCTCGCCGGTGACCAGTTCGCTCGCCGTGATCGGGATCCGCTTGGCCGACGCCCAGGACACGTTCTTGCGGATCTGGTCGTGGATCGTGGGCTGCGGCACCCACACGGGCGTGCCGTTCAGCTGCTGGTAGCAGGCCTCGGGGTAGCGGCCCTCGATCTTGACGCAGCTCAGGAACTCGTGCGTGAAGGTGTGGTTCAGCCAGCGGTAGGAGCTGAACCCGTTCGCCTTGAAGGCGTCGAGCAGGACGTCCTTGTTGGCGTGGCTCGTGGCCCACTCGTCCGAGCCGCCACCGTTGAACGTCAGGTCGAGCTTGATCCCGTTCGCGGCCTGCCAGGTCTTGACGAACGTGGCGTCGGCCGCGGTCATCCGCGAGCCGCCCAGGTCCGGATACTTGACGGGGTCACAGCCGTCCCCGATGGTGCAGTGCCCCTCGATCGACCACAGGTCGTCGGCGAGGAAGACGTCGTCGATGTGCAGCGAGAAGTAGTTGTGGTACTCGCCCAGGTGCACTCCCCTGGTCAGCCATTGCACGATGCCGTGCGCCAGCACCGAATGCGTCTGCTGGTACTCGTTCATGGCGAAGGTCAGCACCATGTCCTCGAACCCGTTGTCGGTTGCGACGCCGACCACCGTCCCGGAAGCTTCCGGGTTCGAAACCGTGACGAACGGCGTGAACGACGTTCCGGCCGGCATCGGCGACAGCGCGTTCGCCACATAGCCCCAACTCTCCACCACACCGGGGGCGAAGTCGTCGAACGCGAAGGCACCCTTCAGATACCCGAAGCCCGCGGACTTCGCCGCGGGCGTCACCGTGCCGGTCATGGCGTCGACGGCGCCCGAGTACACCGGCGCGCCCATCCCGATCTGGGCGCTGGGCCAGTTGTAGGCACTGACCTGGCGGATACCGAAGGAGCGTTCGAAGGCGCGCAGCGCCGTCAGTTCGTCGGCCGAGAGCGCCGCCGGCGACGAGTTCGGCGCGACGACGCCCTGGTACCTCGCGAAGACGCCGCCGGCGTCGCTGCCCTGCAGGAACGCCTGGGTCAGCTTCGGCCGAGCGGCGCTCTCGAGATTCACGGTGCTATAGGGCACGCCCTCGCGGTCCAATTGCGCGACGATGCCGCGGACCATGGGCTCGCCGTCGTCCAGCACCAGGACCTGAAGCTGGACCCGGGGCCCGGCCGGGGTCACTGCGGCCGCGGCGCCGGCGAGGGGGGCGCCGGCAGCGACGCCGACCCCACCGAGACACAGCGCGACCACACCAGCGGTCAGCGCCGACACGTAACGCCCGGGACTCCATCCGGTCACGTCGACACGTCCTTCCGAGCTTGGCTGTCCGCGCCCAGCGGCAGCGGGCGAGCAGACAAAGATGATATGTCTCCCAAGCTATACCCAATTTCCTGACGGCCCGGCCGGCTTCCGGGCGAAAAATCCGACTCGGTCCCGGCCGTTCGACGCAAACCGGGCGATCCGTCGCCGCCAGCCGCCACGGCCGCCCTCGGCCGCCCCCGTCGCACACCGTGCCCACGAGGGCGAATGGACAAAACGGTTGTCAGCCGGTCAGAGTAATGTGCGCAACCCGACGCTGTATCCGACGTTCGATCCAGGAGGACCGATGGCCCGCAGACATCTCGGTGTGGTCGCCCTCCTGGTCGCGCTCGCCCTGTCGGCCTGCGGCGCCCACCGGGATTCTCAAGGCGGCGAAGGGGGCGACCACACCGGGGGCGGCCACCAGCCCTCGCGCCCACCCGCCGGCCCCACGGCGCGGCCGACCGTGGACCCGTCCACCCCCGGCGCGGCCACCGGACCGAGCGACCCGGGCCAGTCCGTCGGCGCGCCGACCGCGCCGCAGTCGACGTCGCCCGCCGAGCCGTGGTGGGTACCCCGCAATCCGACGTCGTTCCAATATTTGCTCGGCTCTCAGGACACCTCCGTGCCGGGCGACATCGTCGTGCTCGACGGCGCCGACACGCCCGCGGCCAAGGTCGACGCGCTGCACGCCGAACAGCGGCGGGCGGTCTGTTACGTCAACGCCGGCGCGTGGGAGGACTGGCGCGACGACGCCGATGCCTTCCCCGCCGCCGTGCTGGGCCACGAACTCGATGGCTGGCCCGGCGAGCGTTGGCTCGATGTCCGCGCGACCTCGGTGTTGACCCCGATCATCGAGGCGCGGGTCGCCACCTGTGTGCGCAAGCGGTTCGACGCGGTCGAATTCGACAACGTCGACGGCTACACGAACCGGACCGGCTTCACCCTCAGCGCCGCCGACCAATTGGCGTTCAACCGCTCCCTGGCTGCCATCGCCCACCGTGCCGGCCTGGCCGTGGGACTGAAGAACGACGTCGATCAGATCGACGCGTTGGAGCCCGCGTTCGATTTCGCCATCAACGAGGAGTGCCTGAAGTTTGATGAGTGTGCGGCCTACGCGCCCTTTGTTCGGGCGGGCAAGGTGGTGCTGCACGTCGAGTACCGCGCCGCGGCCGACTTCTGCAGCGACCCGACCATCGCCGGCTTCACCTCCATCGCGAAGAAAACGAATCTGGGCGCGTGGCGGCGGTCCTGTCGGTGAGCGCGGTCCGGTCGGTGAGCGCGGTCCGGTCCCGGGCCCGCTATCGGCCGGCCCGGTAGGTAACCGGCTCGCGGGCGCCGCCCAACGAGATCCGGACGGGCTTGCCGAACGGCCCGCTCGGGCTCCCCTCGACGGCTCCGGGCAGCGGTCGCGGTGTCGGGGCATGAACGCCGGCGGCGCCCGGCCGCGGCGGAGCCGACGTCGCGGCGCCGGGGCCGGCTCGGACACCCGTCCGGCTGAGCAGCCGGCCGGCGCCGGTCGGTCGGCCGCGACCGTGCCCCGCGGTACCGTGCCCCGCGGTACCGTGCCCCGCACTACCGCGCCCTCCGGCAGCGGGCACCGTGGTCACGAGGGGACCCACCGAGGGTCTCGCCATCGAATCGAGACCCGCCATGACCGGGTCGAGGACCGGCAACGGAGCCGCGGCCGGGGCGTCCGCCTCGCCCGTCACCGCGCTGTAGTAGGCGAACCGGTAGGCGTCGGCGAAGTCGTCGAGATTGAACCGCCTGCGCGCCCAACGGGCGGCGTCGGCCCCCATCCGACGGCGACGTCCGTCGTCGGTCAGCAGGTCGACACAGGCCCGAGCGAATGCCTGGGGGCTGCGCGGCGGCACGATCAGGCCGACGCTGCCGTCGCCGGCCACGCATTCCGCCACCCCGCCGACGTCGGTCGACACGGTCGCCCGGCCACACATCAGGGCCTCGATCAGGGTGTAGGGCAAACCCTCCGAGATGCTGGACAACGCCACGAGGTGCCCGGCCTCGATGGCCGGCCGCGAGGTCGGCACCCGGCCCTCGAAGGAGACGAGTGCCTCCGTACCCAGGGATCGGCTCAGCCCGGCCAGGCGCTGCGCGTACGGCTCGTTCCCGGCCGGCACCGGCCCGAAGAGGCGCAGCCGAGCCTCGGGCACCTCGTCGAGGACGAGCGCATGCGCCCGGATGAGCGTCTCGAGATCCTTGAGCGGGTCGATCCGGCCGACGAAACTGATTGTCGGCACCGTGGGTTCCGCACTGACCACGGAAAAGTCGCTCGGATTGACCGCGTTGACGATGGTGCGGACCCGTTCCGGCGGCGCGCCGAGACGGTGCTCCCAGGTCTGGTTGAAGTCCGAGACCGGCAACACCCACGTGGCCTCGCGCAGCACCACCTCGGACAGCCGACGGACAAAGGCCGTCAACGCGCGGCGGGTCACCAGGTCGAGGTTGGACTTGCGCATGCTGAGGTACAACTCGCGCAGGTAGACGCCGTGCTCGGTCAGCACAATCCGTGCCCCGCACCGCCACGCCGAGGCGAGCGCGACGAGTCCGCACGGTCCGTTCGCCGTCGCGTGCACGATGTCGACGACCGGCGGCCGGATCGAGACCAGGGCGAGGGTCCGGTCGACGACGTTCGCAATGGCCACGGCCTGGGCCACCGTCATGTCCGGCCAGCCCCGGGCGGTCGCGACCGCGCGCCACGCCGTGGCCACCGCCTCGGCCGAACTCCGCATCGACAGCGCCACATCTACCCGGGACCGCGAATCCGCCGCCACGATCTGCCAGAGTGCGGCGCGCGCGGCGTCGACCGCGGCATCGCCGTCCGGACCGAGGACCGCCCGCCACAGGTCGATCAGGGCTCGCTCCAGCCGGCGCCGGGCGCGGTTGGCGCGCTGCGGGCGGCGCACCGCGGAACCGTCCCCCCAGACTCCGTGCACGCGCGCCCGGCGAATGTTGGGCGGCAGCTCCCAGACTGCGGTTTCCGCCCCGGTGGCCCCGAGGGCGAGCAGCCCGAAGTCGATGTCACGAAGGCTGCGGACCAGATGGTCGCACCAGGTGCTGACCCCGCCGTGCGCGATCGGATATGTACCCTCGGTGACGAGCAGAACCTTCATGTTCTCAACCCGAGCCGCCGTGACCTGGCCATGGGATTGGCTGTCCCTTCGACATCGGACCGCGACAATGATCGGGTCAATATTCGGTAAATTTTCGCCCAGCCTTCGAGCGCCGTCATTATCATAACTGATACGACATGTCGGACCCAGCTGTCCACCAGTATCCGTACCGAATTTCACCTTGTCCCCGGCGTCCGCGACGACGTCGGCAAACGACGTCCGCGACGACGTCCGCGACGACGTCCGCAACGACGTTCCGCGACGACGTTCCGCGACGACGAAGGTCCGGTCCCCGATAGGGACCGGACCTCGGTCGAGCAATCGGGCGTCCGAGTCGAACGCCGCGGGACTACTTGATGATCTTGGTGACCCGGCCGGAGCCGACCGTGCGCCCACCCTCGCGGATGGCGAAGGACAGCCCCTCCTCCATGGCGATCGGCTGGATGAGCTCGACCTTCATCTCGGTGTTGTCGCCGGGCATGACCATCTCGGTGCCCTCGGGCAGCGTGATGACGCCGGTGACGTCGGTGGTCCGGAAGTAGAACTGCGGCCGGTAGTTCGAGTAGAACGGGTTGTGCCGCCCACCCTCGTCCTTGCCGAGCACGTAGACCTGGGCCTCGAACTCCGTGTGCGGGGTGATCGAGCCGGGCTTGACGACGACCTGGCCGCGCTCGACCTCTTCGCGCTTGATGCCGCGCAGCAGCAGACCCGTGTTGTCGCCGGCCTGCGCCTGGTCCATCGACTTGTGGAACGTCTCGATGCCGGTGCACACCGTCTTCTGGGGCGCCCGAATGCCGACGATCTCGACCTCGGAGTTGACGTCCAGCTTGCCGCGCTCGACCTTGCCGGTGACGACGGTGCCGCGCCCGGTGATCGTGAAGACGTCCTCGATCGGCATCAGGAACGGCTTGTCCAGGTCGCGCACGGGCTCGGGCACGTTCTCGTCGACCGCGTCGAGCAGTTCGAAGACGGCGGGCAGCCACTCCGGGTCGCCCTCGAGGGCCTTGAGGCCGGAGACCCGCACCACGGGGGCGTTGTCGCCGTCGAAGCCCTGGTCCGAGAGCAGCTCACGGACCTCCATCTCGACGAGCTCGAGGATCTCCTCGTCGTCGACCATGTCCGACTTGTTCAGCGCGACGAGCAGGTAGGGGACCCCGACCTGGCGGGCCAGCAGCACGTGCTCACGGGTCTGCGCCATCGGGCCGTCCGTGGCGGCCACCACGAGAATCGCACCGTCCATCTGCGCCGCGCCGGTGATCATGTTCTTGATGTAGTCGGCGTGACCCGGCGCGTCGACGTGCGCGTAGTGGCGCTTCGGCGTCTCGTACTCGATGTGCGCGATGTTGATCGTGATACCGCGCTGCTTCTCTTCGGGCGCCTTGTCGATGTCGTCGAAGTCCATCTTGACGTTCGACGGGAGCTCCGGGTACTTCTCGGCGAGCGCCCGTGAGATCGCCGCCGTCAGCGTCGTCTTACCGTGGTCGACGTGACCGATGGTGCCGATGTTGACGTGCGGCTTGGTCCGCTCAAACTTGGCCTTAGCCACTGGGGTCCTCCTGGGACTTGGGTAGATGCCGATCGCCTGCGGATGTCGGTTCGGAAGATCCTACCTCCGCCGGCCTTGCGGGTTCCTACGGGTTGGGTGGGGTGGTGGTCGACCGGTGTCTTACTCGCCCCGGGTCTTCTTGATGATCTCGTCGGCAACGTTCCGAGGAACCTCGGCGTAGTTGTCGAACTGCATCGAGTACACCGCGCGCCCCTGGGTCTTGGACCGCAGGTCGCCGATGTAGCCGAACATCTCTGACAACGGTACGTGCGCCCGGACGACCTTCACACCCGTGGCGTCCTCCATCGCCTGGATCATGCCACGACGGGAGTTCAGGTCGCCGATCACGTCGCCCATGTACTCCTCGGGCGTGCGCACCTCGACCGCCATCACCGGCTCCAGCAGAACCGGGTCCGCCCGCTTGATGCCTTCCCGCAGGACCATCGAGCCGGCGATCTTGAACGCCATCTCCGAGGAGTCGACCTCGTGGTAGGCGCCGTCGAGCAGCGTCGCCTTGACCCCGACCAACGGGAATCCGGCGAGCACGCCGAGTTCCATCGCGGACTGGATCCCGGCGTCGACACTCGGGATGTACTCACGCGGAATGCGACCGCCGGTCACGGCATTGGCGAATTCGTACATGTCGCCGTCGCTCATGTCCAGCGGTTCGAAGGTCACCTGGACCTTCGCGTACTGGCCGGAACCGCCGGTCTGCTTCTTGTGCGTGTACTCGACCTTGTCCGCCGTGCGGCGAATGGTCTCGCGGTAAGCAACCTGTGGCTTGCCGACATTTGCCTCGACCCGGAACTCGCGGCGCATCCGGTCGACGAGGATGTCGAGGTGCAACTCGCCCATTCCGCCGATCACCGTCTGGCCCGTCTCGTGGTCCAGCTTGACCCGGAAAGTCGGGTCCTCCTCGGCGAGTTTCTGGATCGCCGTGGAGAGCTTGTCCTGGTCCGCCTTCGTCCGCGGTTCGATCGCGACGTCGATCACGGGTTCGGGGAACGTCATGGACTCGAGAATCACCGGCTGGGCGATGTCCGACAGGGTGTCGCCCGTGGTGGTGTCCTTCAGGCCGATGAACGCGTAGATGTGACCCGCGCTCGCCTCCTCGACCGGATTCTCCTTGTTGGAGTGCATCTGGAAGAGCTTGCCCACACGCTCCTTCTTGCCCTTGGTGGCGTTGAGCACCTGCGCGCCCTGCGCCACCTTGCCCGAGTAGACCCGGACGTAGGTGAGCCGGCCGAAGAACGGGTGCGCCGCGACCTTGAAGGCAAGCGCCGAGAACGGCTCCGTCACGTCGGGCCGCCGCTCGACGACCTTGGACTCGTCGCGCACGTCGTGCCCCTCGGTCGGCGGCACGTCCAGCGGCGAGGGCAGGTAGTCGATCACGGCGTCGAGCATGGGCTGCACGCCCTTGTTCTTGAACGCCGAGCCGCACAGCACCGGGAAGGCCTCACCCGCGATGACGAGCTTTCGGATGCCGCCCTTGATCTCCGCGACGGTCAGTTCCTCCCCGCCGAGGTACTTCTCGAGCAGTTCCTCGTCGGCCTCGGCGACCGCCTCGAGGAGTTGCTCGCGGTATTCCTCCGTGCGGTCCACGAGGTCGGCCGGGATGTCCTCGACCGTGTACTCCTGACCGAGCTTGGTCTCACCGTGCCAGACGTACGCCTTGCGCTCGATGACGTCGACGACACCGGTGAAGTCGCTCTCGGCGCCGATCGGGAGCTGGACGACCAGAGGCTTGGCCTTGAGCCGCTCGACGATAGTGCGGACCGTGAAGTAGAAGTCCGCGCCGAGCTTGTCCATCTTGTTGACGAAACAGATCCGCGGGACGTTGTACTTGTCGGCCTGCCGCCAGACCGTCTCCGACTGGGGCTCCACGCCCTCCTTGCCGTCGAAGACCGCCACGGCGCCGTCGAGCACCCGCAGCGAGCGCTCCACCTCGACCGTGAAATCGACGTGGCCCGGCGTGTCGATGATGTTGACCTGGTTGTTCTTCCAGTAGCAGGTCGTCGCGGCGGACGTGATGGTGATGCCGCGCTCCTGTTCCTGTTCCATCCAGTCCATCGTCGACGCGCCGTCGTGCGTCTCACCGATCTTGTAGTTGACCCCCGTGTAGTACAGGATGCGCTCGGTGGTCGTGGTCTTCCCGGCATCGATGTGCGCCATGATGCCGATATTGCGGACCTTGCTCAGGTCGGTCAGCACGTCAAGTGCCACGGTGAATGTCCTCAGTTCTATCGGTGGGGTCGACAAGCCGGGGCGAAGCGCCCTTCCAAGCCGGACCCACGGGGCGGCTCGCGGCCGGCAGGGCCTACCAGCGGTAGTGCGCGAAGGCCTTGTTGGATTCGGCCATCTTGTGCATGTCCTCACGGCGCTTGACGGCCGCCCCCAGGCCGTTGCTCGCGTCGAGGATCTCGTTCATGAGGCGCTCGGTCATCGTCTTCTCCCGGCGGGCGCGCGAGTAGTCCGTGAGCCAGCGCAGCGCGAGGGTCATCGCGCGCGAGGCCCGGACCTCGACCGGCACCTGGTAGGTGGCGCCGCCGACGCGGCGGGAGCGGACCTCGAGCGCCGGACGGACGTTGTCGAGCGCGCGCTTGAGCACGGCGACAGGATCCTGGTCGGTCTTCGCGCGGACACCCTCGAGGGCGCCGTACACGATCGACTCGGCGACGGACTTCTTGCCGTCCAGCAGGACCTTGTTGATCAACTGCGTGACGACGGGCGACCCGTAGACCGGGTCGACGATGAGCGGCCGCATCGGGGCCGGGCCCTTGCGAGGCATCTCAGCTCTTCTCCTTCTTGGCGCCGTAGCGGCTGCGGGCCTGCTTGCGGTTCTTCACACCCTGGGTGTCGAGCGCGCCGCGCACGATCTTGTACCGCACGCCGGGCAGGTCCTTCACACGGCCACCGCGCACCAGCACGATGGAGTGCTCCTGGAGGTTGTGGCCGACGCCCGGGATGTAAGCGGTGACCTCGACCTGGGTGGAGAGCTTCACGCGAGCGACCTTGCGCAAGGCGGAGTTCGGCTTCTTGGGGGTGGTGGTGTACACGCGGGTGCACACACCGCGCCGCTGCGGCGAGCCCTTCAGGGCGGGAGTCTTCGACTTCCCCGCCTTGGAGGTCCGCCCCTTGCGGACGAGTTGCTGGATCGTAGGCACTACGTCTCCGTGTCTCCTCGAGCTGACCGGGGCGGTCCCCGGCGGTGTGATCTAGCGGCTTGTGGGCGCCGATGCCTGCGACGCCGACGACGCGTGCGCATCGCCATAGCCACGTTCCACCGGCCCGATGGTCCGGATCCGACGCCGGCAGGGGCGCTGGTTCCAGGAATGCCCACACACACCAGGCCGGTCGACCGAAGGGATCACCCTCGTCGCGAGGCGACGGGTTGGGATTCGAAACACCACGGAAGACCCGACGGCGCGGGCACGGTTGCCAACGCTACCACAAAGCACCGATTCATCGCGTGCCGGCCGGGGGCCGAACGCACCCCGCGGAACCCAACGTCGGGCTCGGCTCAGCCGAAAGTGCCGGTGACAGCCAGGGTCTCGCCGACCTCCAGCCGCACGTCGACGAGCCGCAACCGCGGCGCCAGCATTGCGGCGAGGTCGACGCCGGCATCGCCGATCCGGTCCAACCGCCGGCGCACAGCGGGCAGCACGGCGGCGACCAGGGGGTTGCGGGAGGTGACGGTCACGTCCGCGACCCGGAGCATGTTGGCGTCGTCGACACTCAGCGTGACACCGACCCGGGCCGATGCCGCCAGCACGCCGGCCTTGATCCGAGCGGAGGCGTCCACCACGGCCGACCGCGGCCCGCGGGCCGTGATCTCGATGTCGATGTCCGTCGGTCGCAGGCCGCGCGGGGCCAGCACGCGCGTGGCGATTCGGTGCACCCCGTCGATGAGCGCCTGGCGCCCGACGGCCAGCCGGACGTGCCCGGTGGGCATCGGCCGGCCGGCGCCCGGCTCGACGTCGGCCAGGGCCGTGCCGTCGCCGGTGTCGACCCAGGCGAACGGCAGGGCGTCGACCTCGGCCCGCAGGTCGGCCGCGATGCCCGCGACGAAGAGCGGGCTCGCGACGAGGCGGCCCGAGCGCACCTCGGCCGGCTCACCGAGCGCGGCCTCGGGCCGAACGGACGGCGTCGCGGCGGGCTCCGCATCGAGCGCCCGGCGCACCGCCGAGCCGGAGACCGCCAGGCCGCTCCCGTCGATGTCCAGCCCCGCGACGTCGGCGCCGTCGAGCACGGCGCGGGCGCCCAGGCGGTCGGTGTTCGCGACGAAAGGACGCATGAGGTCGGCGAGCGCGAGGCTCAGCCGTTGGGCGAAGTCGTCGCCCGTCGTCGGGCGGGGCGCCCGACCGATGGGCAGGATGCCGGCGGGCGCGGCCGGCGCTTGGGACGCGACGCCGCTGAGCATCGGATCGGCGGCGAGGGCAGTCTCATGGGCCATGCAAGAACACACTCCTGAGGCGAGAGGGCGGGCCGCGGCGAGCGCCGTCGGCATTGGGCAGAATGAGCCGATTCTAGGGCCTGAGCTGGCTGTCCCAGGGCCGTGACCGCGGGCTGGGCGCCGATATCGTACGCGCTTCAGAGGCGCGGGGTGCGCCCCGAGGAGCGCGCGCGTGCTGGAGTCGTGACGCACGTCCCGCCGGTCGGACGCGGCAACGTGTCCGATGTCGCACGGCCCGACCGCTCCCTTTGCGGCCGGGCCGTGCGATGTCCGGAGCGAAACTCAGCGGTAGTCGCCGAAGTCCAGGTCCTCCAGCGGGATCGCCTCGCCCGAGCCCAGGCCGAGCGTCGGGAAGTCGATCTCGTCGTAGCCGAAGCTCGGGTAGAGCTCGGTCTTGGCCTGCTCGGTCGGCTCGACCTCCACGTTGCGGTACCGGGGCAGCCCGGTGCCGGCGGGGATCAGCTTGCCGATGATCACGTTCTCCTTGAGACCGAGCAACGGGTCCCGCCGACCGCTCATCGACGCCTCGGTGAGCACCCGGGTCGTCTCCTGGAACGACGCCGCGGACAGCCACGAGTCGGTGGCCAACGAGGCCTTCGTGATGCCCATCAGCTCCGGCCGGCCGGAGGCGGGCTGGCCGCCCTCGGCGACGGCGCGCCGGTTGGCGTCCTCGAACCGGCCCCGTTCGGCCAGCTCGCCCGGCAGCAACTGCGAATCGCCCGAGTCCAGCACCGTCACGCGGCGCAGCATCTGCCGGACGATGACCTCGATGTGCTTGTCGTGGATGTCCACGCCCTGCGACCGGTAGACCTCCTGCACCTCGTCCACCAGGTGCTTCTGCGTCGCCCGCGGGCCGAGGATGCGCAGGACCTTCTTGGGGTCCACCGCGCCCTGGACCAACTGGGTGCCGACCTCGACGTGGTCGCCGTCGGAGATCAGCAGCCGGGATCGCTTGGTGACCGGGTAGCCGATCGTCTCCGAGCCGTCGTCGGGCGTCAGGACGAGCCGGCGGGCCCGCTCGGTCTCGTCGATCGTCACGGTGCCCGAGTACTCCGCGATCGGCGCCTCACCCTTGGGGGTGCGGGCCTCGAAGAGCTCGGTGACCCGGGGCAGACCCTGGGTGATGTCGTCCGCGGAAGCGACCCCACCGGTGTGGAATGTCCGCATCGTGAGCTGGGTGCCGGGCTCGCCGATCGACTGCGCGGCGATGATGCCGACAGCCTCACCGATGTCGACCAACTTGCCGGTCGCGAGCGAGCGGCCGTAGCACATGGCGCAGGTGCCCACCCGGGACTCGCAGGTCAGGACCGAACGGACCTTGACCTCGGTCACGCCCGCCTCGATCACGCGGTCGATCGTCACGTCGCCGGCGTCCTCGCCCGCACGGGCGATGACGGCGCCGTCGGCGTCGACCACGTCGGCGGCGAGCGTGCGCGAGTACACGCTGGTCTCGACCTTGGGGTGCCGGACCAGGGTGCCGCCGAGGTCCTCGGCGACCGTGATGGTCAGCCCGCGCTCGGTGCTGCAGTCCTCCTCGCGGATGATGACGTCCTGCGAGACGTCGACCAGGCGCCGGGTCAGGTAGCCCGAGTCGGCGGTCCGCAGCGCGGTGTCCGCCAGCCCCTTACGGGCGCCGTGGGTGGCGATGAAGTACTCCAGGACGGACAGGCCCTCGCGGTAGTTCGACTTGATCGGCCGCGGGATGATCTCGCCCTTCGGGTTCGCCACGAGGCCACGCATGCCGGCGATCTGACGCACCTGCATCCAGTTCCCGCGGGCGCCGGAACCGACCATCCGGTAGACGGTGTTGCCCTCGGGGAAGTTCTCCTGCATGGCCTTGGCGACCCGGTCCGTGGCCTGGGTCCAGATCTCGATGAGCTCCTGGCGGCGCTCGTCGTCGGTGATCAGGCCGCGGTCGTACTGCTGCTGGACCTTCAGCGCCCGGTCCTCGTGCTGTTCGAGGATCTCGGCCTTCTCCGCCGGCGTCGCGACGTCGGAGATCGCGATGGTGACACCCGAGCGGGTGGCCCACCGGAAACCGGCCTCCTTCAGCGCGTCCAGCGAGGCGGCGACCTCGACCTTCGGGTACCGCTCGGCCAACTCGTTGACGATGGCGGACAGCCGCTTCTTGTCGACGACGGCGTTCACGTACGGGTAGTCGACCGGCAGCGTCTCGTTGAACAGGGCGCGGCCCAGGGTGGTCTTGAACAGGATCGGCTCGCCCTCGGCCCAGCCCTCGGGTGCCTCGAAGCCGGAGGTCGGCGCGACCAGGTCCGTCATGCGGATGGTCACGAGCGCGTTCAGGTCCAGCGTGCCCTGGTCGTGGGCCATGATCGCCTCGGCCACCGAGCTGAAGGCCCGGCCCTCGCCCATCGCCTCGGCCTTGTCACTGGTCAGGTGGAACAGACCGATGATCATGTCCTGCGACGGCATCGTCACGGGCCGCCCGTCGGACGGCTTGAGGATGTTGTTGCTGGACAGCATCAGAATGCGGGCCTCGGCCTGCGCCTCCGCGCTCAGCGGCAGGTGCACGGCCATCTGGTCCCCGTCGAAGTCCGCGTTGAAGGCGGCGCAGACGAGCGGGTGCAGGTGAATGGCCTTGCCCTCGACGAGCTGCGGCTCAAACGCCTGGATGCCGAGCCGGTGCAGCGTCGGCGCCCGGTTCAGCAGCACCGGGTGCTCGGCGATGACCTCTTCGAGCACGTCCCAGACCACCGGGCGGGCGCGCTCGACCATCCGCTTGGCGGACTTGATGTTCTGGGCGTGGTTCAGGTCCACGAGCCGCTTCATCACGAACGGCTTGAAGAGCTCGAGCGCCATCTGCTTCGGCAGGCCGCACTGGTGCAGCTTGAGCTGCGGGCCGACGACGATCACGGACCGGCCGGAGTAGTCGACGCGCTTGCCGAGCAGGTTCTGGCGGAACCGGCCCTGCTTGCCCTTGAGCATGTCGCTGATCGACTTCAGCGGACGGTTGCCGGGACCGGTCACCGGGCGGCCGCGCCGGCCGTTGTCGAACAGCGAGTCCACGGCCTCCTGGAGCATCCGCTTCTCGTTGTTCACGATGATCTCGGGGGCGCCCAGGTCGAGCAGGCGCTTGAGCCGGTTGTTCCGGTTGATGACGCGGCGGTACAGGTCGTTCAGGTCCGACGTCGCGAACCGGCCACCGTCCAACTGCACCATCGGGCGCAGGTCCGGCGGGATCACCGGGACGGCGTCGAGCACCATGCCGGTCGGCTTGTTGTCGGTGGTGAGGAAGGCGTTGACCACCTTGAGCCGCTTCAGGGCCCGGGTCTTGCGCTGGCCCTTGCCGGTGCGAATGATCTCCCGCAGCGATTCGGCCTCGCCCTCCAGGTCGAAGGTTTCCAGGCGCTTCTGGATCGCCTGCGCCCCCATCGAGCCCTCGAAGTAGTTGCCGTACCGGTCCTGCAGGGCGCGGTAGAGCATCTCGTCGCCCTCGAGGTCGGCGACCTTCAGGTTCTTGAACCGGTCCCACACCTGCTCGAGCCGCTCGAGTTCGGCGTCGGCCCGCTTGCGGAGCGCCGCCATCTCCCGCTCGGCCGAGTCGCGGACCTTGCGGCGCGCATCGGCCTTGGCGCCCTCGGCCTCCAACTCGGCCAAGTCGGCTTCGAGCTTCTGGGCCCGGGTGTTGATCTCGTTGTCGCGCCGGTCGGCGATCTCCTTCGCCTCCAGGTCGATTTCGTTCTGGAGGTTCGGCAGGTCCTCCTGCCGACCCTCGTCGTCGACCCAGGTGATCATGTAGGCCGCGAAGTAGATGACCTTTTCGAGGTCCTTCGGCGCCAGGTCCAGCAGGTAGCCGAGGCGGGACGGCACCCCCTTGAAGAACCAGATGTGGGTCACGGGGGCGGCCAGTTCGATGTGGCCCATCCGCTCCCGCCGGACCTTGGACCGAGTGACCTCGACCCCGCAACGCTCACAGATGATGCCCTTGAAGCGAACGCGCTTGTACTTGCCGCAATAGCATTCCCAGTCCCGGGTGGGACCGAAAATCTTCTCGCAGAACAGGCCGTCCTTCTCGGGCTTGAGGGTGCGGTAGTTGATGGTCTCGGGCTTCTTGACCTCACCGTGCGACCAGGCACGAATGTCGTCGGCCGTGGCCAGGCCGATACGCAGCTCATCGAAGACGTTGACGTCGAGCAAGGTGTCCTACTTCCTACGTCTGCCGGACCCGCTGGGGCAGCACGGGCGGCGTGGAACCGGGTGGTTGCGTGTCGGGTGCGGCGGGCGTTCGCGCGCCCGCCGCACCTGGCCGGGTCAGATCTCGTCGATGGAGGAGGCGGCGTTGGGACGCCGGGACAAATCGATGCCCAGTTCCTCGGCCGCTCGGTAAACCTCGTCGTCGGATTCGCGCATCTCGATCGAGACGCCGTCGCTGGACAGCACCTCGACGTTCAGGCAGAGCGACTGCATCTCCTTGAGCAGGACCTTGAAGGACTCCGGGATGCCCGAGTCGGGGATGTTCTCGCCCTTGACGATCGCCTCGTAAACCTTCACCCGCCCGGGGACGTCGTCCGACTTGATGGTGAGCAGTTCCTGGAGGGTGTACGCCGCGCCATAGGCCTCGAGCGCCCACACTTCCATCTCGCCGAAGCGCTGGCCGCCGAACTGCGCCTTCCCGCCCAGCGGCTGCTGGGTGATCATCGAGTACGGGCCGGTCGACCGGGCGTGGATCTTGTCGTCGACGAGGTGGTGCAGCTTCAGGATGTACATGTAACCCACGGAGACCGGCTCGGGGAACGGCTCGCCCGAGCGGCCGTCGAAGAGCCGCGCCTTGCCGTCGGTGCCGACCAGCCGCTCGCCGTCGCGGTTCGGCAGGGCGGTCGAGAGCAGGCCGGCGAGGACGTCCTCCTGGACCCCGTCGAAGACCGGCGTCGCGACCTGGCTGCCCGGCTCGGCCGCCTGGGCGACCGCGGGCACGCCCGCGCGCCACGCGGCCGCATCCTCCGCCGTCGACACGTCCCAACCCTGCTTGGCGACCCAGCCGAGGTGGGTCTCCAGGACCTGACCGACGTTCATTCGGCCCGGCACCCCGAGCGGGTTGAGCACGACGTCGACCGGGGTCCCGTCGGCGAGGAACGGCATGTCCTCGACCGGCAGGATCTTCGAGATGACGCCCTTGTTGCCATGCCGGCCGGCGAGCTTGTCGCCGTCGGTGATCTTGCGTCGCTGGGCGATGTAGACCCGGACCAACTGGTTCACGCCGGCGGGCAGTTCGTCGCCGTCGTCCCGGTTGAATTCACGGATCCCGATGACGGTGCCGGATTCGCCGTGGGGGACCTTCAGCGAGGTGTCGCGCACCTCGCGGGCCTTTTCGCCGAAGATCGCCCGCAGCAGGCGCTCCTCCGGGGTCAGCTCGGTCTCGCCCTTCGGGGTGACCTTGCCGACCAGGATGTCGCCGGCGCCGACCTCGGCCCCGATCCGGATGATGCCGCGCTCGTCCAGGTCCGCGAGGACCTCCTCGGAGACGTTCGGGATGTCCCGGGTGATCTCCTCCGGCCCGAGCTTGGTGTCCCGGGCGTCGACCTCGTGCTCCTCGATGTGGATCGAGGACAGGATGTCGTCCTGGACCAGGCGCTGGCTGAGGATGATCGCGTCCTCGTAGTTGTGTCCCTCCCAGGACATGAACGCCACCAGCAGGTTGCGGCCCAGGGCCACCTCCCCCTCGTCGGTGGCCGGACCGTCGGCCAACACCGAGCCGACCTCGACCCGGCGGCCCTCGTCGACCAGGACCCGCTGGTTGTAGCTGGTGCCCTGGTTGGAGCGGCGGAACTTCGCGGCCCGGTAGTTGGTGCTCGTGCCGTCGTCGTTCGCGACGACGATCAGGTCGGCCGACACCTCGGTGACGACGCCGGCCTTCGTCGCGACGATGACGTCGCCGGCGTCGACCGCGGCGCGCCGCTCCATGCCGGTGCCGACCAGCGGGGCCTCGCTGCGCACGAGGGGCACGGCCTGGCGCTGCATGTTGGCACCCATCAGGGCGCGGTTGGCGTCGTCGTGCTCCAGGAACGGAATGAGCGCTGTGCCGACCGAGACCATCTGCCGCGGCGAGACGTCCATGTAGTCGACCTGCCCGCCGGGCACGATTTCGACCTCGCCGCCCTTGGTCCGCACGAGCACCCGCTCGTCGGCGAAGGTGCCGTCCGCGGTGAGCGCCTGGTTGGCCTGCGCGATGACGTGGCGGTCCTCGTCGTCGGCCGTCAGGTACACGACCTCGTCGGTCACCGTGCCGCCGGCGACCTTGCGGTAGGGCGTCTCGATGAAGCCGAAGGGGTTGATCCGGCCGTAGGAGGCGAGCGATCCGATCAGGCCGATGTTCGGGCCTTCCGGAGTCTCGATCGGGCACATCCGGCCGTAGTGCGACGGGTGGACGTCGCGGACCTCCATGCCGGCGCGGTCGCGGGACAGACCGCCCGGGCCGAGCGCGGAGAGCCGCCGCTTGTGGGTCAGGCCGGCCAGCGGGTTGTTCTGGTCCATGAACTGCGAGAGCTGCGAGGTGCCGAAGAACTCGCGGATCGACGCGACGACCGGCCGGATGTTGATCAGGGTCTGCGGCGTGATCGCCTCGACGTCCTGGGTGGTCATGCGCTCGCGAACCACGCGCTCCATCCGGGACAGCCCGGTCCGGACCTGGTTCTGGATGAGTTCACCGACGGCTCGGATCCGGCGGTTGCCGAAGTGATCGATGTCGTCCGTCTCGATCCGGATCTCGACCGCCGCGCCGGCGCGGACGCCAGGCAGCGTGTCCAGGTCCAGGTGCAGTGCGGCCAGGTACCTGATCGCGGCGACGATGTCGGCGACGGCGAGGGTCGAGTCGCTGAGCGGCGCGTCGAGGCCGAGCTTCTTGTTCAGCTTGTAGCGGCCGACCTTGGCCAGGTCGTAGCGCTTGGGGTTGAAGTAGAAGTTCTCCAGCAGCGCGCGGCCCGCCTCGACCGTGGGCGGCTCGCCCGGTCGGATCTTGCGGTACAGGTCGACGAGCGCGTCGTCCTGCGTGTGCACGTGGTCCTTCTCGAGCGTCTCCAGCACGGCGGGGTACGCGGCGAACTCCTCGCGAATCTCCGCCTCGCTCATGCCGAGCGCCTTCAGCAGCACGGTGACCGACTGCTTGCGCTTGCGGTCGACCCGCACGCCGACGGCGTCGCGCTTGTCGATCTCGAACTCGAGCCAGGCGCCGCGCGAGGGGATGATCTTCGCTGAGAAGATGTCCTTGTCGCTCGTCTTGTCCGCGGCCCGCTCGAAATACACCCCGGGCGAGCGGACCAGCTGCGAGACGACCACGCGCTCGGTGCCGTTGATGATGAACGTGCCGCGGGGCGTCATGAGCGGGAAGTCGCCCATGAAGACCGTCTGGCTCTTGATCTCGCCAGTGTTGTAGTTCACGAACTCGGCCGTCACGAACAGCGGCGCGGCGTACGTGAAGTCCTTCTCCTTGCACTCCTCGGCGGTGTACTTCGCCGGCTCGAAGCGGTGGTTCGAGAAGGAGAGCGACATGGAGGAGCCGAAGTCCTCGATCGGCGAGATCTCGGCGAAGATTTCCTCAAGTCCCGAGGTCAGCGGAACGTCCTGCCGACCGGCCGCGGTGGCGGCTTCCACGCGGGCCTGCCAACGCTCGTTCCCGAGCAACCAATCGAAGCTCTCGGTCTGGAGCCCCAACAGATCGGGGACCTCGAGCGGTTCATGGATCTTGGCAAAGGAGACGCGACGAGAAGCGGTGCGATTCGCGATGGCGTCGGCGGACGGAACAGAAGGGGTGCGCGAGGCAGCCAAGAGGGGTCCTTCCCTGCAGTTCGATGACACGCTGCACGCTTCGCGTGGAACCGAGGTCTTCCCCTCTGGGCGGACCCGGCGCACAATGGTCGTGCGACAGACCCCACCGATTCGTGCGCCGGCGTGCGGATCGGCACGTCGGAGCACAGCGTGGTGACACGGTCTGAGGACACCGTGTGGTGACGCATGGACACCACAGGGACACAGCGTGGTGACGCCGGGTGGGTCGGTCTTGTGGTTCGGTCTTCCGGGGCTGAGGGTTGCCTAGGGCGCACGCGAGCGCAAAGCGCTAGCATACCCAGCCCAGTCAAGCGTGTCCACTTCACTGAAGCCCGCTGGTCCAGCAGGTGTTCGACGGCCGCGAGCCCGCACCCGGGTCGGGTGCGGGCTCGCGGTACGCACGTGGGTCGCGCGGGCAGATCGCCGGGCGACGCAGCCGGCAGGCAATCGGGCGGCCGTCGCGGCGGCCGCCGCGACGTCACTTGACGGAGACGGTGGCGCCGGCGCCCTCGAGGGCGGCCTTGGCCTTGTCCGCGGCTTCCTTGTTCACGTTCTCCAGGACGGGCTTCGGGGCGCCGTCGACCAGGTCCTTGGCCTCCTTCAGGCCGAGCGAGGTCAGGGCGCGCACCTCCTTGATGACCTGGATCTTCTTGTCGCCGACAGACTCGAGGATGACGTCGAACTCTGTCTTTTCCTCGGCCTCGTCCTCAACCGCGGCGGCGGCCGGGCCGGCGGCCACGGCGGCCACGGGCGCGGCGGCGGTGACGTCGAAGGTCTCCTCGAAGGCCTTCACGAACTCGGAGAGTTCGATGAGGGTCAGGTCCTTGAACTGCTCGATGAGCTCTTCGGTGCTGAGCTTCGCCATGATCGGCGTTCCTTTCGTTCTCAATTCGACCGGGTCCGGCCCGGTCGACGTCGGTGAAGCAGGTGTGTGGCGCCGTCGGTCCCGGGGGACGTCAGGCGGCGGCGCCTTCCGATTCCTGCTTCTGACGCAGGGCATCGATCGCGCGAGCGGCTTCGGCGGTCTTCGCGGTGAACATGTAGGCCGCCTGGTAGAGCTTGGCCTTCATGGCGCCCGCCGCCTTGCCGAGCAGAACCTCGCGGGACTCGAGGTCCGCGAGCTTCGTGACCTCGTCGCCGGTCAGGGCGCGCCCGTCGAGGACACCGCCCTTCACGACCAGCGCTTGGTTCGCCTTGGCGAAGTCACGCAGGCCCTTGGCCACCGTGACCGGGTCCCCGGTCACGAAGGCGATGGCGGACGGACCGGTCAGATCGGCGTCGAGTTCGACGCCGGCCTCCTTGGCCGCGATCCGGGTCAGCGTGTTCTTCACCACGGCGTAGGTTGCGTGCCCGCTCAGCGACCGACGCAGCGTCTTGAGCTGCGCGACGGTCAGCCCGCGGTACTCGGTCAGCAGGGCCGCGTTCGACTCGCGGAACTTCTCCGCGAGTTCGGCGACCGCGGCTGCCTTGTCCGGCCTCGCCATGGCAATCCTTCCGGTGATGGTCCACCGGCCCGCCCCGGGTCTTCCAGGGCGGCGACGCCCCGCAACGAGAAGAGCCCCGCGCAGGCGCGGGGCTCGCGGCGCGGCCTTGCCGCGCATCGAAACGCAACCTGCGCTGGCCTCCGCACACGGCGGGACTTCGACCGGAGGTGTCCACACAGAAAATCTGCGGGCACACACCGGTGACCGGCGGTCTTGGGTACGGCGACCATGCTACGGGACCGGCACCGGGGCGTCCAATTCTTGGACGGCCCGTCCGGTTTGAAGGGGCGGCTGTAAACGGGACCACCCGTTTCGCTGTCACAGGTTGAGGGGGCCGAAGCAGACCAAGGGTGTCGGCTCGGGGTCATCGGCGACGGCGCGGGCGAGCGCGTCGCCGGGCGTGGCGCCATCGCGCAGCATTTCGTGGAAGGCTGGCATCACCCGGGCGGCAACGTCATCGCGCAGCGGGGCGACCGAGGCGATGACGGCGCTCACGCCCAGCCGCAAGAGGACGGCCGTCATTCCGAGCGCCTCTCCCCCGGTCCGGATCGAGGACAGACCCGCCTCACACGCGGAGAGGACGACGACGGCGCCCCGCAGGTCCAGCCCGTCGAGTTCGTGGGCGAACAGCGGACCGTCGACCAGGCGGAGGGAAGAAAACAGCGCATTGTCCGTGTCGTGCCGACCATGGGCAGCGAGATGCACCACACCCGCCGAAGAGAGCGCGTCCTTGGTCGCCTCGCAGGTCGCGTCCGCACCGGTCAGCAGGACCGCCTCGCCCCAGGTGTCGGCTACCGCACGGGCCTCCTTCTCCGCTACCCGCAGTCCCGGGCCCGCGACGCTGAGGACGCCACCAGGTCGCCGGGCCTCGCCGCGATCTCGAAGGTCCACCCACGAGTTCACCCAGGTCCGCCGCCCTCGCCGGGAGGGCAACGACAACCAGGGCACGACCAGCAGGAGATCACGCGCGGCGATGTGCAGATCGCCGCGAACCCCGAGCGGCGCCAGGAGCAGCTCGTCCAACCGGGCCACACTGCGGCTCAGCGAGGCGTCGGCGACAGCGCGGATCGGGGCCGGGATGAAGTCGTTGGCGAGCACCTCGAGGTCGGTCCGGGTCCGCCGCACCAGTTCGGCAATCTGCGCCATCGGCGCCAGGTCCACCCGGCACACCCCATCGGCGCTGACGACCACGGCGCAAACCCGATCCTCGAGCACGACCATGTTCACCACCGACGGGCCCGGCGGCGGGGCGGCCGTGGCCAGCGCCTTGCGCACCTGCCGGGCGGTAGCCGGCACGGGCACCGCCAGCCCGCCGCCGGCCTGCCAGGAGCGGTGCCGGACCTCTTCCTGCAGCCGGCGCGCCTCGCGCAGGCGAGCCGAACGCTCCCGCTCGTCGCCGCCGGAGGTCTCGAGGCCGCGCGCGGCCTCGATCTCCGCGCGCGCCCGACGCAATAGGTCCGCATCGACCGGATCCACCGGCGGACGCACCCGCCCCATCCCGGCGAACGTCGCGCGCCCGCGCTCGACGGCGTCGAACAACGCTGCGGGGCGGCGGGACCGCTCCGCCGCGGCGACATCGACCAGGCCGAGCCACACCCCGTGCACCGCGGCGGCCGTCACGGCGTCCACCGAACCGAGCTTGGCCCGGTGTTCGGACAGCAGCCGCTGCCCCGCGGCAACCGCGCGCCGCAGACCGGCCCGGTCACCGTCCGCCACAGCCAACCGGGCCCGCACTACATGGTGCTGCACACGCACCGTCAACGAGTCATACCGCGCGATCCGCGGCATCCGGGCCAACGCCTCCCGCGCCGCTTCAAGATCGCCCGCCGCGATCTGCCACTCCGCGGCCAACAACCGCGCCGGCACCACCACACCCCAGCCGCCAACCCGGCCCACTTCCAGCGCCGCAGTGGCCAGGGCGAGCGCCTCCCCCGCCCTGCGCAGCGCCACCGCACGCGAGACACCCTGCTCACGATCGGCGCCCAACCGAGCCTGCAAGCGAGCCACCTCCGACCGCAAATGCAACGGCCGATTACCCACCCGCGCGAACAGACGCGCCGCCGACCGCGCGGCCAGAGCCGCCTCGTCGTAACGACGCAAATCGACGAGGCAACGAGAACGCACCAACTCCGCCTCGGCGACGTTCCGGTTCATCTTCGTCGCGCGGAGGCGCTCCCGGGCATCCAGCAGAACCGACTCCGCATCGGTCGAGAGGCCGGCCTCGATCAGGACCATTGCCCGCTCCATCAGCAGCACACCGAGTTGGGACTCGGGTGCCTCGGCTGCCGCCTCGGTCATCGCGGTGATCGCCGCGGGCAATTCGCCGCGCAGATACTCGGCATAGCCGAGATTGTGCCGCGCGCCGACCACCAGGACCGGGCTGACGCCGGGCCGCCCGCCCGACGCGATGCAGCGCTTGAGATCGTGAATCGCCAACTCGGACTCGCCGAGATCCAGATAGATCGCCCCGCGATTCAGCCAAAGCCGCGTCTCATCCCGCGCCTCGGCAAACCGGGCGTGGGAAAGGCCGGCGGTGATATCCAGGATCGCGCCGTCGAGATCGCCGACATGCCGCTTGACAAAACCTCGTTGGCCGAGGATCGGAGCGCGCAACTCTTCGAGGCCGGCACCGCGCGCGATCACATCGGCGCGCGTCAGCAACTCGATCGCTGCTGGGAAGTCGCTGCTGAGTTCGACGACACAACTGGCCTCCCCCAGCAGAGCCCGGGCCTGGACGTAGGCGCGTTCGGATGGCTTGACGCCCGCATAGGCCGGTCGATCAACCTGCCGAAGAATCCGCCGAAACACCCGCGACGACCGCGCCGGCCGGTGCGCCAGGTTGACGTCGATCGCCTCGTCCAGGTCCCGCCTGATCTTCTCCCAGGAAGGTGACGCCGTCATCGCCTGCATCTCCTGGTGTCCCTGCCGGGCCGGGCCGCCCCATCTCGAGCGCGCGGTACGCAAGCCCGGTGACATGCTCGACTGCTCGCCATGCATTGGCCACCCTAGCGCGCATGGATGCCTCAAAGCCACACAATCGAGGCTCGGTCGACGACCGCTGCGACACCAAGGCGACGGCGAGTTCGCCGGCAAGGGCCGGAGCCGCGAACGACGTGCCACTCCACACCGCGAATCCACCGGAGAAATCGTCGATGTCGAACGTAGCCCGCGGGCTTCCCCCGTACGGGCCGAGCGCGAGCCGGGACGGCGTGAAGGAGCCATTGAGGGTCACCGGAACCGTACTGACCACAGCTGCCCCCGGCCGCGCACATGTGATCCAACTGCCGTCGTTGGAGAACATCGCCGTGGTGCCGTTCGGATTGAGCGCCCCAACCGAGAGCAACGGGGGGAATTCCCGCGAGAGAACCTCGCCCGCGGCAAAACACCGGGCCACTCGATCCACCGCGGGTGCGAACGCTGCCGGATACGACCGGGCGTGTTCACCGTCGTTCCCGGCCGATACGACCACGAGCACCCCGGCGCGGCGCAAACCGCGAATGACGGTGCGGAGTGGGTCGTCGTAGGCGATGTCCGCGGCGCTTTCGTGGTAGTAGCCGAGCGAGAGCACCGCGACATCGACGGGAACGCAACCAGGCACCCCACGCAACCCGCGCAGATGGAAGCGCAACAGCCGGCGCAGCGTCTGGAGGAGATCCCATTCGCTCACCCGGCCGTCCCCACCAAAGGTTCGAACGGGAAGGATCGCGGCGTCCGGGCAGATCTGGTGCACGATGCCGGCGATGAAGGTTCCGTGCCCGGCGTAAGGATCGAGCGGTCCCCCGAGGGGATACATGCTCATTCCACCGATTTCCGCGTCGAAGACGTCGGAATCGGCAACCGGGTACGTCCCGATCGGGCCGTCGTCGAGCGTCGCGTCCCGTAGGACCACACCCGCGCCGTCGCCTCCTCCGCGCCGATCGTAGTGGCCGAACCACGGGTGGGTGCCCACGCCGGTATCGAGGATAGCGACGACCACTCGCTCGTCGGATTCGCCCTCCGCCGGCCCTCGTGGGCGGTCGGCGAGCCACTGCACGGGCAACCGACCATTTCGACCGATCGCGGCGTACTCCTCGATCCCGTCCGCCGGTCCCGCGGACCATTCCCGCCGGGGAACGGTCGCCGGGTGCGGGCCGAGGATCGGATGCGGGCCCAAGACCGGATTCGCCGTCAGGATATGGTCAAGCCCTACCTGGGGACTGCCCGTGTCCTTGGGGTCGAGTCGGCCGTGCAGCGCATCGACGACCTCGCGGGCGTCGGGCTCCTCGTCCCCGAGGGCGACGAGCCGCAGGGCAAACCCGTACTGATCGTCGTCGGCATGAGGCGGCCCGCCGGGCCCGGCGGCACCGATCTGCCGGGCGACGCCGAGCGGCGCCCGATCGCCCGTGTAATCAAGCTTGACTCGACAGCCCAACTCCGCAGCGGCGCGCTCGATCGGCAAAAATGAGGATTCATCCGCCTCGACGAAAGCAACGAGCCTCGCGATCGAGCGCGATTCCAGTCGGTGGCTCACCGCATCGGTCGGCGCGCCCCGGACGATGACGCGATCGGCAACATAGGCGCCTCGGCCGGCCCCCGCCGGTGGCTCGAACGAACGTATCGGACGCCCGCAGGCAGGATTCGTTCGATGTCCACATGAGCGCGCATTCGGTCCATACTCCACGTTTTCCTCCTCGTTGGGCCGCCCGCAGCGCCATTGGGCGGGTCGCCCGCCTACCGCCTTGCCCCGAGCGAACCTGCGCTAGATCTCGATCACCGGCGTCAACATCGCCGCCCCGCGCGCGTTCCGCACCACAAGACTCGATGGTCCCCGACGCACTCCGACGAAGGAGAACCGACCCTCCTCATCGCAGACGGTCGCATTGATCGCACCCGGCTGGTGCAACGCGACGCGCATGGCGCCCCCCGGCGCAGCGTAGCCATCGATCCGCACCGCGTCGCCATCCGTGCTTGACAACGTGATCATGATCGTCAGCGCATCGGACGTGAAGGTGACGGTCCGGGCAGTGACCGCCGGCGCGTCCGCCCGGACCGACATCGCCGGCGCCGCCACGTAGGACAGTTCCATCAATTCGGCCTCGAGCGCCTCGAGCGTCATCGCGAAGAGCGCCCGTTCGGCGAGGCCTTCAGGTACCGGGTCGACCGTTCGGGTCGCGGCCGCGATCTCGGCGAGCACGGCGGTGTCGCGTTCATCCAACGGATCGTGGGGCGAATGTTCGGCGTTCAGCCGGCGAACCATGGTCCCTCCCGGGCATCGAGCAAGTCGCGGAGTTTGGCGAGGCAGCGGCCACGAGTCGAGCCGATGCTGCCCACGGGCATGCCGAGGGCGGCGGAGATCGCCTTGTAGTCGGGCCGGTCGGCCAGGGAAACGAGTCGCAGCAGAGACCGGCAGCGATCGGACAACAGTCCCATCGCCTCCCACAGCGCCCGATGATCCTCCCGCTTCAGGACGGCCACCTCAGGGGTGGGGTCCCAGGACGGCAGCGCCTGACCGTCGTCGCCGTCATCCGGGAGACCGACCTGCCGCACGGTCTCGTCCCGGCGCCGGCGCACGGTCTCCCAGGCGGCTCGCTTGGTCGTGACCAGCAGCCACTTGAGTGCCGCGCGTGGTTCCTTGATCGTCGCCGCGCTCCGAACGAAAGCGACCCACGCGGTCTGCACGACGTCGTCCGCGCGTTCGCGGTCCACACCCTGCGAACGGACGAGATTCCACAACAACGGCGTCGCGTCCCGCACGAAGTCGCCGAGCGCCTCCGGCCGGCCTTCCCGGTATTCGAGGACGGCGACCGCCGCCCGATCTCCCAGCGTTGGACAACCGTCCGAGGAATAGGGCGGATTGCCCACAGAGATAGTCAATGGCACGCCCGTCCCATCCACAGTGTCGGAAGTATCCCCCAAACCGCACGAGCCTAGGGCGGATGCGTCCCGGTGGACAACCATGAATGCGCTCACCCCCTTACGTTCGTCCTCTTCCCTTCCGGCGGGACCGAGCAGGTCCCGCCGCAGGCCAACACCTACGGGGGAAGGGAGTGGCCGAACCGGCCGGTGATACCCCGGGGCTCAAGATGTGACCGGGTTCACACGAAAGCGGGGCCGGGCGGCGCAATGCCGCCCGGCCCCGCCGGACCTGGAATCTCAGGGAACGGTCAGGCCGCGTCCTCCTCGGACAGCCGGGACGTGCGCGACGGGTCCACCGGAACGCCGGGCCCCATCGTCGTGGCGATCGTCGCCTTGAGGATGTATCGACCCTTCGACGACGTCGGCTTGAGCCGCAGGATCTCGTCCAGCGCGGCAGCGTAGTTCTCCACCAGCGCTTCGTCGCCGAACGAGACCTTACCGATGATGAAGTGCAGGTTTGCGTGCTTGTCCACGCGGAACTCGATCTTGCCGCCCTTGATGTCGGCGACGGCCTTGGCCACGTCCATCGTCACCGTGCCGGTCTTCGGGTTCGGCATCAGGCCGCGGGGGCCGAGGATCTTGCCGAGCCGGCCGACCTTGCCCATCAGGTCGGGCGTCGCGACGGCCGAGTCGAAGTCCGTGAAGCCGCCCTGCACCCGCTCGATCAGGTCGTCCCCACCGACGAAGTCGGCCCCGGCCGCGCGGGCCTGCTCGGCCTTCTCGCCGTTCGCGAAGACGAGGACGCGGGCGGTCTTGCCCGTGCCGTGCGGGAGGTTCACCGTGCCGCGGACCATCTGGTCCGCCTTGCGGGGGTCGACCCCGAGCCGGAACGCGACCTCGACGGTCGCGTCGAACTTCGTCGCCGACGTTTCCTTCGCGAGCCGCACCGCCGCAAGGGGCGAGTACAGCCGCTCGCGGTCGATCCTCTCGGCCGCTGAACGATATGCCTTGGCGCGCGTCACCATCTGCCTGTCTCCTTCACAGTTGTGGTCGTTCGGGTCCGCGCGGACCCTGCCACCGGGCCGGACATCGAGTCCGGGCCGCTTCGGTTCGCCGCGACTGCGGCGAGTTGCCGGCCCTGGGCCGGCCGATCTCGGTTCGGTCGAGCCGCTCAGCTCTCGACTGTAATGCCCATCGAACGGGCGGTGCCGGCGATGATCTTGCTCGCCGCCTCGATGTCGTTGGCGTTCAGATCCTCCATCTTGGTCTGCGCGATCTCGCGGACCTGGTCCGCGCTGATCTTCGCGACCTTGACGGTGTGCGGTGTCGGCGAACCCTTGTCGACGCCGGCGGCCTTCTTGATCAGCTCGGCGGCGGGTGGCGTCTTGGTGATGAAGGTGAAGGTGCGGTCCTCGTAGACCGTGATCTCCACGGGGACGACGTTGCCGCGCTGGGACTCTGTGGCGGCGTTGTACGCCTTGCAGAATTCCATGATGTTGACGCCGTGCTGGCCGAGCGCGGGGCCGATCGGCGGCGCCGGGGTGGCGGCGCCGGCGTTGATCTGGAGCTTGATCAGCCCGGCGACCTTCTTCTTGGGAGGCATGAGAGGCCTTGCTTTCTGGTCATGGGCCGACGCCGTGGGCGATGACCCGGTTGCAGTGCCGTCGTGGGTCGGCGCCGGTCCCGGCGGGCGCCGGGGCCGCTAGATCTTGGCGACCTGGTTGAACGACAGCTCGACCGGGGTCTCCCGGCCGAAGATGGAGACGAGCACCTTGAGCTTCTGGTTCTCGGCATTGATCTCGGAGATCGTGGCGGCGAGGGTGTCGAACGGGCCATCGGTGACAGTGACCGACTCGCCGACGACAAAGTCCACCTCGACGGGCGCCTTGGCGGTCGCGACCGCCGCCTTGCCGGGAGCCGGCTTGGCGGTGATGGTCGGCGCGAGCATCGACAGGATCTCGGCCTCGGTCAGCGGAACCGGCTGGTGGGTGTGCCCGACGAAACTGGTGACGCCCGGCGTGTGCCGCACCGCCCCCCACGACTCGTCCGTGAGGTCCATCCGCACGAGGACGTAGCCCGGGATCCGCACCCGACGCACGATCTTCTTCTGGGCGTTCTTGATCTCGGTCACCTCCTCCATGGGGACCTCGATCTGGAAGATGTACTCCTCCATGTTCAGGCTCTGGATGCGGTTCTCCAGGTTCGCCTTCACCCGGTTCTCGTAGCCGGCGTAGGTGTGCACCACGAACCACTCGCCCGGCTGGGACCGCAGGTCGCGCTTGAACGCGGCCACCGGATCCTCCTCGGCGTCCGCAGGCACATCCCCGACGGGCTCGACGGGCTCCGGGGCGGACGTCGGCTCGGGTGCGTCGGCGGCGGCGTCGTCGACGGGCAGCGCCGTCGCGACGTCGTCCGCAGCGGACAGGACGTCCTCCGGCTCCCCCGGAAGATCTGGCGACATGGACGACACGAACGGACCTTTCTGACGACTTTCACGAACCATGGGCAGGGCCCCCCGGCCCGCTCCGCCGGCGACCTTCGAACAGCCTGCGCTACTCCCCGAACGTCCAGAGGACGGCTCTTCCGGCCACGAAGTCGACCACCGTCACGAAGGCCATCACGACCAGGACGAAGACGATGACCACCGTGGTGTACGTGATCAGTTCCGACCGGGTCGGGGTGACCACCTTCTTGAGTTCGGCGACCACCTCGCGGACGAAACGCACGATACGGCCGAAGAAGCCCGGCTTCTTGCCGTCCGTCGGCCGGTCCTTGCGGACTGCACCGGTGCGCGCACCCTCAGCCCCCAGGGCTCCCGACGACGTTTCGCTCACTGTACTTTCCCATCACGAGGCGTGATCTGATCGGGCCCACGGCGGTGATCCCGAGCCCGGATGGGCGCAACCCGAGGCGGGCTGTGCCAAGCAGGGTAGACAGGACTCGAACCTGCAACCTACGGTTTTGGAGACCGTTGCGCTACCAATTGCGCCACTACCCTTCGTCAATCGGCGTCACAGGCCGGCGCCGAGGGCGCATTCGACCTTGGTGGACACCAACCACCGAGGCATCACTGTACGCGACCGCGAGCCTCGGGTCGAACCGGACATGGGATGTGCCCACGAATGCGGGTGGACGCTGCCGCCCGGGTGGACACTGGGGCGATGATGACCGCGAGCGCGCCGGCCGTGCAGGCGCGCGGCCTGCGCAAGGCCTACGGCGACAAGCAGGCAGTCGACGGCCTGGACCTGACCGTGGCGACGGGCGAGATCTTCGCCGTCCTCGGCCCCAACGGGGCGGGCAAGACGACGACCGTCGAGATTCTGGAGGGCTTCCGCCGCCACGACGCGGGCGAGGTGCGGGTGCTCGGCGTCGACCCCCGCCGGGCGGACCGCGACTGGCGGGGGCGGATCGGCGTCGTGTTGCAGGACTCGCGCGACCTGCCGGAACTCTCCGTGAGCGAGGTGGTACGGCACTTCGCCTCGTTCTACCCTGCGGCGCGGGACCCGGACGAGGTGATCGACGCCGTCGGGTTGCGGGAAAAAGCCCGCACGCGAGTCCGGCGGCTGTCCGGCGGGCAGCGGCGCCGACTGGACGTCGCACTCGGCATGGTCGGCCGGCCGGAACTGCTGTTCCTGGACGAGCCGACCACCGGCTTCGACCCGCAGGGTCGGCGCGCCTTCTGGGATCTCATCCAATCCGTCCGCGCAGAGGGCACCACGATCCTGCTCACCACCCACTATCTCGATGAGGCGGCCCACCTGGCCGACCGCTGCGCCGTCGTGCAGGACGGCCGGGTCGTCGCCGAGGGTGCGCCCGCCGAGCTGGGCGGCCCGGCCGCCCGGCGGCCGGTCGTGCACTGGCTGGACGCCGGCGGCGCACCGCAGGCCGAGGCGACCGATCGACCCACCGCCCTGGTGGCCGAGCTCGCCCGCACGGCCCCGGACGGCGAGGTGCCGGCGCTGCGGGTAGAGGTGCCGAGCCTGGAGGACATCTACTTGCGCCTGATCGCCGAGCGAACCGAAGGAGCACACCGATGAGCACCCGCGCGCCGGCGCGGCCGGCCGGCGCGGCGCCGCTGCCGGGGACACTCGGCCTCGGCCTGGGTCGCGTGACGGTGGAACTGCGGGCGTTCTTCCGCGAGCGCGACGCCGTCGTCTTCATTTTTGCGTATCCGCTGCTGATGATGGCGATCTTCGGCACCGTGTTCTCGGACACCATCGAGGTGCCGGGCGGGGTGAGCATTCCGTTCGCGCAGTACTTTCTGCCCGGCATGATCGCCACCGGCCTGACCCTGACCAGCTTCCAGACGCTCGCCACGACCATCGCCGTCGAGCGGGACGAGGGCGGGCTCAAGCGACTGCGCGGCACTCCCCTGCCGCCGGTGGCCTATTTCATCGGCAAGATCGGGCTGGTCCTGATCACCACCGTCGTCCAGATCGCCGCGCTCCTGGTGCTGGCGGCGACGGCATACGACGTGCCCATGCCCGACGACGCCGGGCATTGGCTCACCTTCAGCTGGGTCTTCCTGCTCGGGACGGCGGCGGGCGCCGTGTGCGGGATCGCCTTCTCGAGCGTGCCGCGCTCCGGGCGGTCCGTGTCCGCGGTGGTGGTGCCGGTGGTGCTCGTGCTGCAATTCACGTCCGGCGTGTTCTTTCCCTTTTACCAATTGCCCGCTTGGATGCAGACCGCCGCCTCGATCTTCCCGTTGCGTTGGGTGGCCGAGGGAATGCGATCGGTCTTCCTGCCCGACGCCGCGAAGGAGTTGGAGATCACCGGCACCTGGCAGCATCCGATGACGGCGGCGGTGCTCGCCGCCTGGCTCATCCTCGGCCTGGTCATCGGGATCCGGACGTTCCGGTGGCGCCGCCGGGACGATGGGTAAGCCGGCAGACTTCCTCAATGCGCGATCTGGCCCGACTGCCGAAGGCCCACCTGCACCTACATTTCACGGGCTCGATGCGCCCGGAGACACTGCGCGAACTCGCCGCCTCCTACGCCGTCCGGCTCCCCCATGCGCTGGTCGACGGCGAGGCGTTGCGGGTGCCCGCCACGGAGCGCGGCTGGTTCCGGTTCCAGCGGCTGTACGACGCGGCCCGGGCCTGCGTCCGGTCCGCTGCGGACATGCGTCGGATCGTGCTGGAGGCGGCGGCCGACGACGCCGCGGAGGGCTCGGGCCGGCTGGAGATCCAGGTGGACCCGATGTCCTACGCGCCGCACGTGGGCGGCCTCACACCCGCGGTCGAGGTGGTGCTGGACGCGGCGCGCGAGGCGACGCGCTCGACCGGCACCGAGGTGGCCGTGATCATCGCGGCGTCCCGGCTGCGCCACCCGATGGACGCCCGAACGCTGGCCCGGCTCGCCGCCCGATACGCCGGCGAGGGTCCGGGCGAGGTGGTCGGCTTCGGCCTGTCGAACGACGAGCGGCGGGGCGACACGGCCGAATTCGCGCCCGCGTTCCGGATCGCGCGCCGGGCCGGACTCGGGTTGGTCCCGCACGGCGGCGAATTGCTCGGCCCGGCCCATGTGGACAACGTCGTCCGCGCCCTCGATCCGGACCGGTTGGGCCACGGGGTGCGCGCGGCGGAGTGCCCGGCGACCCTGGCGGACATCGTCGAGCGGGGCGTCGCGCTGGAGGTGTGCCCGGCGTCGAACGTCTCCTTGGGGGTGTACGAGGCGGACGAGCAGGTGCCGCTGCGGACGCTGCTCGACGCCGGCGCCCAAGTCGCGCTGGGCGCGGACGACCCATTGCTGTTCGGCTCGCGGCTGGTCGACCAGTATGAGTCGGCCCGGCGGGACCACGGCCTGGCCGACGAGGAGCTGGCCGAACTCGCGCGGGCCTCGATCCGGGCGAGCCGGGCGCCGGCGACGACCAAGCGGACCCTCCTGGGTGGGGTCGACGCCTGGATGGCGGCGGGCTGAGGGCGAGCCGCCCGGCGGGGCCTGAAGGGCGACCCCGGGCGGTGCGAACCATCCTTGACAAACCCGGGGCCTCTGTCTCATTGTACTAATGCATTGATACAAAGTCCCGGAGGTCACCATGGGGTTCGCCACCGTCTCGCTCTTTTGCACCGTCGCCCTGCTCGGGGCGGCCGTGATCACACTGATCAGTGCCGTCGTCCGCGGGCTGCGACCCGCCCCGGCCGGGCCCGATCCCGTCGAGGACCCGCAAGCGGCACACGGCGCACGGCGGCACGCCGCCCTGGGCGCGAGCCTCGCGGCGGTCGCGGCGGTGGCCTGCTTCGTCGTCGCTCTTCCCCTCCTCGTCCAACACGTCGGGGGGATCGCGCGCGGCGTCGCGTGGGGATTGGTGCCGTCGGGCGCCGGGTTGGTCCTGGTCGCGGTTCTGGCGTTGACCGAGGTGACCTGGCCCGCGCCCGCGGGCGCCGTCCGCACCGCGAGCCTGGCCCGGCGCTCGGTGCGGGACATCGCGCCGCCCCTGCTGCGGCGATGGCTGTGGGTGGCGACCGCGCTCGTTGCCCTCCTGACAATTGGCTTCGGTGTGAGTGCCGCGCCGAGCGGCCGGGCCGTCGCCTTGAGTGGCAGCACCCCGCGGGGCGATGTCGGGGTGTCGACCGGCCCATACCCCGGCTGGTACTTCGGACTGCCGCTGTTGGCGGGCGCTCTCCTGCTGACCGCCGGGGTGGAACTGGTCTTGCGCCTGATCGCCGCCCGCGCGGTGGTGCCGGGGGTCGGCGCCGCGTGGGACGCCGCGCTGCGCCGCCTGTCCGCCCACCGGGCGGTGCGCGCCGCCCAGTTCGCGGTTGCGCTCACCGCGGTCGGAATGCTCTTGTTCGGCGGATTCGCGCTGCAGGCCTTGGGCGACAACTGGGCCGCCGTCGGCGGCGCCCACGCCGGGGTGTACCTCGGTGCCGGCTCGGCGCTGATGCTCGCGGGCGGCGCCGTCTTCGTCGCCTCGGCGATCGTCGCATGCCTGCCCGGGAAGGCACCCCGATGAGCGCCGCCACGTCCCAGGCCACGCCCCACCTCGAGGTCGCGGTCCGGCTCGATTCGGGGGTGCCGCCCTACGAGCAGATCCGGGCGCAGATCGTCGCCCACGTTGCCGCCGGCCGACTCGCGCCGGGCGACCGACTGCCGACCATCCGCGCGCTCGCGCACGACCTGGGCCTCGCGGCCGGCACGGTCGCCCGGGCCTACCGCGAACTGGAGGCCGACGGCGTCGTCGTCACCCGCCGACGGGTCGGGACCGTCGTCGCCGGGGCCGCGCACGCAGTCGCCGACGGCGTCCAGCGGGCCGCCGGTACTTTCGTCGCCGCCGCGCGCGAGGCCGGGTTGAGCGACGCCGAGGTCCTCGACCTCGTGCGCGGCGCCCTGCTGGCCAGGGCGCCGAGGGCCGCCGATTGATCCCCGGGACGAGCCAAAGGGCCCAAAACTCTGGACCCGACCGCGCGCCGCCGATAACCTGCCGAAGAGCCGCACACGCCGAGGCATGAATGGTGCGGCTCGATTGTTCATCGGACAGTGACAATGAATCGGGGGATCGGGCAGGCCGGACCCCGGGCCGGATCGGTTGGGAAAGGAGGCGAGGCGCGTGAGCGACGTTCTCATTTACAACCTCGGCGGGCATCAGGTGCTCGGCCGCGTCTCACTCCACCACGCCATCCGGATGCTGCACCGGAAGGTCGCCGCCGTCCTGGAGGCCGTCGAGGGTGAGACCTTCGGCCCGTACCAGCGGCCGCGGTCGGTCGAACTCGTGCGATACGTGCACGCGCGCTGGGTCTACGAGCGCACGGGCCGGGTGCCCTACTCGAAGGCTGCGCTGCTGCGTCGGGACCGGCATCGCTGCGGGTACTGCGGCGCCGTCGCGACGACGATGGACCACATCGTGCCACGCTGCCAGGGCGGCCGGACCACCTGGCTGAACGCCGTCGCCGCCTGCCAGGACTGCAATGCGCGCAAGGCCGGGCGTACGCCCCAGGAGGCCGGGATGAGCCTGCGGGCCAGACCGTTCGCGCCGTCGTTCGAGGATCTGTACCCGCCCGCACGGCGCTAACCACCGGCGCCGGGCGGGCGGGTGGCCGGGCGAGGTGACCCGGCGGGCGGTGGCCGCTCAGAGCCGGACACCGACCAGCACCGGTTCGGGGTCCAGCACAATCCCGAACGTTTCGCGCACCCCCGTCCGGATCGCCCGCGCCAAGTCCACGATGTCGGCGGCGCGGGCGGTGCCGCGATTCGTCAGGGCGAGCGTGTGCCGGGTCGACAGTCTGGCCGGACTCTGTGGCCCCCGCAGACCGAAGCCCTTGGCGAAGCCGGCCTGCTCGATCAGCCAGGCCGCCGATGTCTTGACCGCGCCCGGCCCCGGATCGGGGACCCGACCGGCGTCGGGGACCGGCCAGCGCGGGGCGCCGGGCGGCACGAGTGCCGCCCGGTCGGCGGGCAGGATCGGATTGGTGAAGAACGAACCCGCCGACCATCGGTCGTGGTCGGGCGCGGCCGGATCGTCGACCAGCATGCCCTTGCCGGCCCGAAGCTCCAGGACGGCCCCCCGGGCCTCGGCCGCGGGCACCCGGGTGCCGAGGTCGACGCCGAGGCGCGCGGCCAACTCGGCATAGGCGATGGGCGCGGACAGCGAGCCGCGCCGGGTGTGGAAGACGACGTCGAGCACCACGAACCGAGGGGTCGGATCGGCCGGCGTCGTCGACCGCTTGAGGATCGAGGTGCGATAACCGAAGCCCAACTCCGCCGCCGTGAGGGTCCGCACACGGCCCGCCGCCCGGTCCCAGGTCCGCACCGACGCCACGATGGCCGCCGCCTCCTGACCGTACGCGCCGATGTTCTGCACCGGCGCGGCGCCGACGGTGCCAGGGATGCCGGAGAGGGCCTCCAGGCCCGCCCACTCGGCGTCGATCGCGTGCCGGACCAGGCCGTCCCAGTCCTGCCCCGCCGGCGCCCGGAACTCCGCGCCGCCGCAGCCGTCCTCGCTGATCGGTTCGACGCCGGTGCGGACATCGCGCACCACCAGGCCGGCAAAGCCCTCGTCGGCGATCAGCAGATTCGAGCCGCCGCCCAGAACCAGCAAGGGCTCGCCGGCGGCGTCGGCGGAGCGCACCGCTTCGATGAGGGCGGCCTGCGTCTCGGCCTCGACATAGCGCGCGGCCGGACCGCCCACGCGCAGGGTGGTCAGGTCGGCCAGCGTGGTCAGGTCGGCGAGCGTGGTCACCCCCGCAGCCTAGATGAGTGACTCCGAACTGCCGCGGGTCGGCACGTGGGGGTCGCCGGGTTTGCGCCGCTTGTTTCGCCGCGAAGACCGCAACGAACCACGGGTTCGGCGTCGGAGGATGCTTCGGCGGCCGGGCTGCCGGGCTCTGTCTCGCGCGTTGCCGGGCTCTGTCTCGCACGCTGCAGGCCTCTGTCTCGCGGGCTGCCGGCGGCGGGCAACTCGTGACGGTCGGCGCGCCACCGCAATTCGGAATCACTCGGCTAGAGGTCGTTCCCGGTGGCGGTTCGGTCCGCTGGAGCCGGCGGACGCAGCGCGGGGACGAGCAGCAGGCCGACGACGATCGGCACCGCGATGACGGCCAACGCATGCCGGTAGCCGACCGCACTCGCCAGCACGCCGATCAGCGGCGGCCCCGCCAGGAAGGCGGTGTACCCGATGGTGGCGATCACGCTCACCCGCACGGCGGCCCGCGCCGGCTCGTCGGAGGCCGCGCTCATCCCGACCGGGAAGCCGAGCGCCGCGCCCAAGCCCCAGCAGACCACGCCGACGAGCGCCAGCGGCAGCCACGGCGCCGTGGTGAACAGCGCCAGGCCCGCCAGCGCGACGACGGACAGGCCCCGCAGCACCACGACCCGGCCGAACCGGTCGAGCAGGCCCGTGCCGAGCAGGCGCATTCCGGTCATCGCGGTCAGGAACGTGGCCAAGGCCAACGCGCCGACGGCCTCCTTGGTGTGGAATCCGTCGACGACGGCGAGGCCCACCCAGTCATTGGCGGCCCCCTCGGTCAGCGCCGCCGCAAGAACGACGACGCCGATCAACAGCGTCCGGGGCTCGGTCCACGCCGTCAGCGCGGCCCGCGCGCCCCGACCCGCCCGGGAAGGTTCGACGGCGATGGCCGGGTCGGCATTCAGGTCCGGCCCGGCGCCGCCCGCCCGGCCGTCGGACGGCAGGAAGAATCGCACCGCCCAGCAGACCGCCACGGCACCGACCACGACGGTCCCGGTGATGCTCCATTGCACCGTGACCCCCAGCCAGGCCACGACGGCGGCCACCCCGGCGCCCGCCACCGTGCCGAACGAGAACATCGCGTGGAACCTCGGCATGATGGCGCGGCCGAGCGCTCGCTCGACGACGGCGCCCTCGATGTTCATCGCGGAGTCCCAGACCGCGGTCCCGATCCCGGTCAGGATCAGGCCCGCCCGGACCACCCACGGCTCGCCCAGGCCAACCCCGGTCGCGGCGAGCACCATGCCCGCGGCGTTGAGGATCGTGAATCCGGCGACCGACCGCACCGCCCCGATCTGCTCGACGACGATCCCGGACAAGGGCAGGGCCACGACGGCGCCGGCGGCCACAAAGAGGAGCAAGACGCCCATTTGCGACTCGGAGAAGCCGAGGGCGTCGCGGACGGCCGGCAGGCGCGCCGCCCAGGAGGAGAAGTGGAATCCGTTCACGAAGAACACCGCCGCCACCGCGACGGCGGCGGCGCGGACACCGTGGACGCGCGCCGTGTCCGGCCGGAGCGCGCCGGTCATGCGGCGACCCACGCGCAATCGAAACGCTTCGACTCGCCCGCGGATCTCCTGGTCGAATCGATTCGAGGCATGCCGACTAGTCTTACGGGAGAGCGGCGGGGCAGTCAATCGGGCGGCCGCCAACGGCTGCGGTTCGGCCACTCGAAACCGACCGAGACGGACAAGATCGGCTCGGGCGACCGAGCCCGGGACCGGACGAGCCGGCGCCGGGCCGACCCAGGCCGGGGACCGGGACGGACCCAGCCGGGACCGATCGAGAGCGACCGCGAGGGGAGACGATGGCCGCAGCGCGCCGACCGACCCTTGCCCGCGTCGCCGAACTCGCCGGCGTCTCCGTCTCGACGGCGTCGCTCGCCTTCTCGGGCGCGGGACCGATCACACCCGACACTCGCGGCCGGGTCCTGCAAGCCGCCCGCCAACTTGGCTACGCCGGTCCCAACCCGCTCGGCCGGCAACTGCGCTCCGGGCGGTCGGGCATCGTCGGCGTCGTCATCGGCGACCAACTCGCCCGCGCGTTCTCCGACCCGGTCGCGATCCCGGTCCTCGACGGGCTGGTCTCCACGTTGGGTGAGCACGGCCTCGGCGTCCTGCTGATCCCCGGAGTACCGTCGCCGGATCCCTCCCGGAGCGTCGACCCGCTGATCGAGACCGCGGCGATGGACGTCGCGGTGCTGGTCTGGGGCATCGGCGCGAGTGACGCGACGTTCGACGCGCTGTGCCGACGCGGGGTGCCGGTGGTCATCGGCGAGGGACGTCGGGTGCCGGGCGTGCCGCTGGTCGGGGTGGACGATGCCGAGGGCACCGCCGCCGCCGTCGAACATCTGCTCGCCCTCGGACACTCCCGGATCGCCGAGATCACCCTCCCGCTGGACCAGTCCGGGCGGAGCGGGCCGCTCGACGGGGCGCGGCTCGGGCAGGTGCAGCGGGCGCCGACGGCGCATCGCCTGCGGGGCGTGCGGGCGCGCGTCGAACCGGTCGCCAGTTGGGAGGCGGAGGCGTCGCTCGTCGAACAGGGCCGGGCCGGCGCGCTCGCCCTGCTCGCCGGCCTGCCGGCGGGGCGGCCGGCGCCAGGGCCGGAGCCGGCGGGGCGGCCGGCGGTTGCCGGGCCGACCGAACCGGGGGCCGAGCCGGCGCCCGGGCCGGGCGAAGCGATCGCGGACCGGGCCGGGATGCGCCCGACGGCGATCGTGGCGCACTCGGACCTGCTCGCCGCAGGCGCCCTGTTGGCCGCCCGGGACCTCGGCCTGCGGGTCCCCGAGGACCTGTCGATCACCGGCTTTGACGGGCTCGACCTGCCGTGGCTCGCGCCGGACGTGCTGACGTCCGTGCATCAGCCGCTGGAGGAGAAGGGCGCGGCGCTCGGCCGCGCCGCCATCAATCTCCTGGCGGGCGAGGAGCCCGAGGTGGTCACGCTCGGCGTCCGGCTCGTCGTCGGCTCGACGACGGGACCGGCACCGCGGTGACTCCCGCGCTGGACGAGTGATTCCGAATTGCCGCGCTCGGACGCGCAGAGTCGCGACAGCCGGGCGTCGTCGCGAGGTGGTGCGTACCAGTGGACCGGACCGCATACCCGGCATGATCGAATAGTTTGACAGATACAGTACCGGCGCCCATCATGATCTCCATGAGACAGAGAAGATCGCCATGACCGCGCCGAACGCGCTGTCATCGGACCTGCTGCGCGGCCATACGGACACGATCGTGCTGGGCATCCTGCGCCGGGGCGACAACTACGGCTTCGCCATCTACAAGGAGATCCTCGGCGCCACGGACGGCGAGTACGAGCTCAAGGAGGCCACGCTCTACGCCTCGTTCCGGCGTCTGGTCACCGACGGCTGCCTGGAGGCGTACTGGGGCGACGAGTCGCAGGGCGGGCGCCGCAAGTACTACCGGATCACGGAGGCCGGGCACGCCACCTACCGCCGGAACAAGGCCGCCTGGGACCATGCCCAGCGCATCATCAACCGCCTCCTGACGGACAAGGACGACGCATCATGACCGTGACCGAGTTTGTGGACCACCTCTTCGCCGGCTACGCGGCCACGCCCGAACTGGCCGACTTCAAGGCCGAGGTCCTGGCCAACCTCAATGACCGCATTGCCGACCTCGAGGCCGGCGGCGCGAGCCCCGCCGAAGCCCTCGCCCGCGCCCAGGACGAACTCGGCGACATCTCCGACCTGGCCCAACAACTGGCCGGCCGCCGCGCGCAAGACGTTTTTGCCTCGATGTACCTGCGCCAGAGGGTCCGGCCGACCACCGCTCAACTGCTCAGTTACATTCTGGCGGGCACCGCCGTCGTCGCCGGCCTCACCCTCGTCGCCGTCGGGCTGATCATGCCCTGGCCGATCGGGGTGGTCGCCGTCGTCGCCGTCGTCCTGCTCGCCCTGCCGATCGGAGCGGCCACCGCGGTCGCCCTCACCCAGGAGACCACCAACAACATGCCCATGCGCCAGGGGCGGGCGCTGGCCTACGGCACGGGGGTGTTCCTTATTCTGGCCGGGCTGGGAGTGGCCGGCGTCCTGCTGACCGACGCCGCCGACCGCTGGGTCGCCGCCCTGGCGGTGGGGCTGCCGCTCGTCGTCGGCGGCACGGGGCTACTCACCTTCCTCGGGGTCACCCAGACCAACCGGAAGAAGCCGTGGCTGCGCGCCCGGATGGAGCAGGACCAGCAAGCCGCATCGGCGTGGCAGCCGGGCAGCGAATCGGACGAACGGTGGGCCCGCTTCGGCGTCTTCAACATCGCCCTGTGGCTGACCGCGACGGCTCTGTTCGTCCTCGGCGGGTCCGTCTTCGGCTTCCGGTACTCCTGGGTCGTTTTCCTGGTGGCCATCGCGGGCACGATGCTTCTGGTCGGCTGGGGCCTGAAGGGTTCGCTCACTGCGGCGCAGGTCGGCACCAGTGCGAGTGCCCCCGCCGACGACGGTCCGGTTTCCCGCGCGCCGGCCGCGCGCTGAATCGAAGGCGGGACGGAAAACCCGGGGCGAGACCCGGCGCAGCGCGCCGGGTCTCGCCCCGGGTTTCGTGGTGCGTGGCTGCGGGATGCGGGGTCGTTACCCGGCGGCCAGGCGGACGACCGCCTGCGCCTTCCCGAGCACCCGGGTCCCGGCGCAGTCGACGGTGAGGTCGATCCGGGCGGTGCCGGCGACGGGGTCGATCGCCCCGACCGTCGCGGTGATCCCGAGCGTCGCCGCGCCGGTGGCCGGCACGGGAACCGGCCGGGCGAAGCGAGTGCCGTAGTCGACGACGGCGGTCGGGTCGCCCGCCCAGTCCTCGACGACGGCGATGGCCGCGCCCATGGTGAACATGCCGTGCGCGATCACCCCGGGCAGCCCGACGCCGCGGGCGAAGTCCTCGTTCCAGTGGATCGGGTTGAAGTCGCCGCTCGCGCCCGCGTAGCGCACGAGCCGGGCCCGGTCGACCTCGACCGTCCGGGTCGCGACGACGTCGCCCAGGGCAAGATCCGCGAGCGCCGGCCGCCGCCGGGCGCCCACGCTGCTGCCGGCGCCGTCGGCGGACGCGCCGCCGACCTGCCCGCTGGTTGCCTGCGAACTCATGCGTCGGCCCCCCGGATCGCGAGGGTGGAGGTCACCGTGGAGACCGGCACGGGCGGGCCGTCGGCGGCGCGCGCCGCGATCTCGGCCCGGGTCGTAACGAAGGCGATGCCCGCCCGCTCCGTGATGGATTCGACACGCACCACCGTGACCAGTTCGTCGCCCGCGACGATCGGACGGTGGTGGATGAAGCGCTCGTCGGCGTGGACCACCCGCGAGAAGTCGATGCCGGCCTGCGGGTCGGCGATGTACGCGGCCTCGGCCCGCTGCGCGACGATCACCGCGAAGGTGGTCGGCGCGACGACGTCGGCATAGCCCGCCGTCCGCGCCGCGTCGACGTCGCGATGGATCGCGTGCTCGGCGCCGACGGCGGCGGCGAACTCGCGGATCTTCTCGCGACCGACGGCATATGGTTCACCGGGCGGATACTGGCGACCTACGTACTCGAGGTTGACCGTATTGGCAGTCACGGCGGCGACGGCGTGGTGGCCGGAGCGGGGATCAGCGGGTCTCGCGATGCGAGGTGTGCTTGCCGCAGCGCGGGCAGAACTTCTTCAGCTCCAGGCGGTCCGGGTCGTTGCGGCGGTTCTTCTTGGTGATGTAGTTCCGCTCCTTGCAGTCCAGGCAGGCGAGCGTGATCTTCGGGCGGATGTCCTGCTGCTTGCTTGCCACGGTCCTGGGCCACCTCTCGCGCCGGGGGCGCTTCGTACGATCCGAGCCGCGCAGCAGTCGCCGCGCGCATGTCCTGTTGGTAGCGGAGGCGGGGATCGAACCCGCGACCTCACGATTATGAGTCGTGCGCTCTAACCATCTGAGCTACCCCGCCGCGCGTGATGCGAACGTGCGAGGCCGTGTTGCAGTCTTCCAGCCGCACGGCCTCGCATCACCACGAGCCCCGAAAGGGAATCGAACCCTTGACCTTCTCCTTACCATGGAGACGCTCTGCCGACTGAGCTATCGGGGCAGCGCGGAAAACTCTACACGGACGACCGCCAGGTGCGAAATCGAATCCGCGAGCCGCTCGCCGCGGCACCGCGCGAAACCCCTGGCCGCCCGCTCGGGAGGGCCGCCGGCGCGCCGGACCGGCACCGCCCACCGGGGCAAAACCACCGCCGCGCCGGTCCGAACCGACCGCTGTGCACAATTCCACCCGACCGGGGTTGCCCCCCGGTCCTCCCGTGCGTCTAGGCTCATCCCATGGGTGCCAGCACACTCGCCGCGGCGGCCGTCGACGTGCTCCGTGGCGCAGGGATCCCTCTCGAGGCCGGGCTCAAGACTGCGCAGCTACGCCGCGTGGAACAGGCGCACGGCTTCCGGTTCAGCGCCGTCCACTGGGCGTTCCTGCGGACGGCGCTGCCCGTCGGCGCCGCCTGGCCGGACTGGCGCGACCCCGACACCGTGTCGCTGCGCGACGCCCTCGCGCGGCCGGTCGAGGGCCTGCTCGAGGCCGTCGGGCGGGGCACGTTCTGGGCCGATGGCTGGGCGCGGCGACCGGCCATGGACGCGGAGGCCGTCATGGCGGCCCGCTACCGGCTGATGGCCGTCCCGCGGCTGCTCCCGCTGCGGGCCGGGCGATACCTGGCCGCGGGGCAGCAACCCAGCACCGCGCCGGTCTTCGCCGTCGACGGACCGCAGGTCCGCTACGCCGGCGCCGACCTCCTGCACTGGGCCCGGCGCGAGTTCGCCGCGGCGGGCGACCCCGAGGAGACCCCGGGCGAGAATCGCATCAGCTTCTGGTCGGACCTCGCCGAGGGCCGGCGCGTCGAGCACCGCTGACCCCACAGCGAGACTGCAAAGACGCGGGACATCCTCGATGTCCCGCGTCCGTCGTTCGTAGTGGTGGCAGGTGAGGGATTCGAACCCCCGTAGCTCGCGCAACTGATTTACAGTCAGCTCCCTTTGGCCGCTTGGGTAACCTGCCCTGTGCTGTTGTCGCCCGTCATGTCCGTCCGGGCCAGGTAACCATACAGCCCACCGGCGCAGTCGCGAAATCGGAATCCGAACTCGCCGGACGAGCGGCCCGGGGTCCACCTACGCTGTGCTGGTGTCCGCCGCCCCCGCCAATCCCACCACCCCCACCGCGCGGCGTCGGGCCGGCGGGGTGGACCGCGCCGGGCTCGCCGCCGGCGTCGGCGCGTACCTGTGGTGGGGCGCGATGGCGATCTACCTGTCGCTGCTCGCGCCGGCCGCGCCGCTGGAGATCATCGCGCACCGAATCGGCTGGAGCCTGGTCTTCTGCCTGGTCCTGCTCGCGGCCACCCGCACCCTGCCCGCCCTCGTCACGGCCCTGCGCACGCCGCGGACGAGGCGTCTGCTCGCCGTCGCCGCGGTGCTGGTGGCGGCCAACTGGACGATCTACGTCTACGGGGTCCTCGCGGACCGCGTGATCGACGCGGCACTGGGCTATTTCATCAACCCGCTCGTCACCGTGCTGCTCGCGGTGTTGGTGCTGAAGGAGAAGCTGCGCCCGGCGCAATGGATCGCGCTGGGCCTGGGCGCGGCCGCGGTGGCGGTGATCACGACGGGCGTCGGCGGCTTGCCGTGGATCGCGCTCGCCTTGGCCGTCACGTTCGGCAGCTACGGCCTGGTGAAGAACCGGGTCGGCCGGGACGTCGCGGCGCTGCCCGGGCTGGCGGCCGAGACCGCGATTCTGACCCCCTTCGCGCTCGGCTATCTGATCTGGTTGACGGCGACGGGGCACAACACGTTCGGGGCTCACGGCGCCGGGCACGCGCTGCTGCTGTCGGCGGCGGGGGTGGTAACGGCCGTGCCGCTGCTCCTGTTCGCCTCGGCGGCGCGGCGGATCCCGCTGAGCTTGGTGGGCATGCTGCAGTACCTCACGCCGGTGCTGCAGTTTCTCTTCGGCCTGTTCTACTTCCACGAGCACATGTCGGCGGGGCGGTGGGTCGGCTTCACGCTCGTCTGGATCGCGCTGGTGATCCTGACGGTGGACACCCTGCATGCCGGCCGCCGCCCCCGGCCGCAGTCCCTGCGGTCGAGGTAGCGCCGTGCGGGTCGAGGTAGCGCCGTGCGGCGCCCGGGGAGCGCGGCCGGCGACCGGATCGATCTACCTCGGCGGTAGGCGTCGGTCACCGAGTGGGGCATCGGCCCGCTACCGTGGGTTCCGGTCATGACCCAGCGGCCTCAGCCGCCGCCACGAGACAAGGAACCAACTATGGCCGACTCGTCGTTCGACGTCGTGAGCAAGGTCGACCGCCAGGAGGTCGACAACGCCCTGAACCAAACCGCCAAGGAGATCGCCCAGCGCTACGACTTCAAGGGCGTTGGCGCGTCCATCGCCTGGAGCGGGGAGTCGATCGTGATGGTCGCGAACTCACCCGAGCGGGTGCTGGCGATCCTGGACGTCCTCGAGACCAAGCTGATCCGCCGCGGCATCTCGCTCAAGGCACTCGACCTGGGCGACAAGGAGCCGAAGGCGTCCGGCAAGGAGTACCGACTGGCCGCCGGCCTGAAGCAGGGCCTGTCCTCCGAGGTCGCCAAGAAGATCACCAAGCTGATCCGGGACGAGGGTCCGCGGGCGGCCAAGACGCAGATCACCGGCGACGAGGTCCGCGTGTCGGCCAAGTCGAAGGATGATCTGCAGGCCGTCATCTCGCTGCTGCGCGGCGCGGACCTGGACGTCGCCCTGCAGTTCGTCAATTACCGCTGAGGCTCGCGTGGGTGCCGTGGGCGGCCCACTCCCCAAGGTCGTGGCGACCGACCTCGACGGCACCCTCCTGCGCGCCGACGGCACCGTCTCCGCGCCCACGCTGGCGGCGCTTCGGGCGGCCGACGCCGCGGGGATCCACGTTGTCTTCGTCACCGCCCGGCCGCCGCGCTGGCTGCCGCCGGTGGCCGACGCCGTCGGCCGGCACGGGCAGGTGATTTGCCTGGGTGGGGCGTGCGTCCTCGACCTCCGGTCGGGCGGCGTGCTGGAGTCGCGCGGATTCGCCGACGACGACGTGCGGGCGGCGGCCGAACAGGTCCGGCGTGCCCTGCCCGGGGTCGCCCTGGCCGCGGAGCGGATCGACGGCGCATGGTACGAGCCGGGTTTCGCGCACGACGACGACCGGGTCCCCCAGGACGCGCCGGTCCGCGTCGCGGCCCGGCTCGAGGAGGCCCTCGGCGGCCCGTACCCGGTCGCCAAGCTGCTGGCTCGGCTCGGCCGCGGGCATCCGGCGGCCCGCGAGCCGCGCGGGCCGGGCGCGGGTGGGCATCCGGCGACGAGCGCCGCGGGCGCCGGCGTCGACCTGCACGCGGTGGTGGCGGCCGCCGTCGGCGGCCGCGCGCACCTCGCCGACTCGGGCGCCCGCGGCCTGGCCGAACTGCTGCCGGTCGGGGTGAGCAAGGCCGGCGCCCTGCACCGCTGGTGCGCCCGCCTCGGCGTCGAGGCCCGCGACGTCTGGGCGGTGGGCGACGCCCCGAACGACCTGCCGATGCTGACCTGGGCGGGGCGGTCGTTCGCGGTCGCGAACGCGGACCCGACGGTGCTCGCGGCCGTGGGCCGCGTCGTCGCGGCCAACGAGCTCGACGGCGTGGCCGAGGTCCTCGCCGCGGCGCTGGGTGGGTAGCACCCGGCCGGCGTCGAGGAGGCCTTGAGTTCGGGGGCGAACTGGGCATACTGGGTTCATGGACGCTCGGGCTCGACGGCTTGCGGATCGGCACCTCTTGGGTCGGCACCTCTCGGATCGGCACCTCTTGGGTCGGCACCTCTTGGATCGGCACCTCTTGGGTCGACGCCGGCGCTCGGTGCGGCTGGCGGCCGTCACGGCGACGGTCGCGCTTTGCGTCGCCGCGGGGGCCTGCGATGCCGGCGCCGACAACGCGACGCCGGGCGGAAGCGGCTCGGGCGGAACCGGCCCGGGCGGGACCGGCTCGACAACCGCATCGAGCGGACCGGCGTCGAGCGGAGCCCGGACCGGAACCCCCACGAGCCCCGATGGACCCCGAGCCGCCCCGCGTGGTGGGTCGAGCGCGGCCTCCGGGCCGGCGAGTCCCATCCCGGCCACACCGACGGCGTCCGAACTACCCCCCGGCGGCGGGGGCTCGCTCACCTTCGCGTACGGGCCGGCCCGGGCCCAGACGACCACGCTCCTGCTGCCCACTGAGGTCGATGCGACCGGACCGCCGGACCGGGCGCCGCGGGCGGTGCCGATCGTGGTGCTGATCCACGGCGGCGCCTGGAAGGCGGCCGCGACCACGGCGAGCATGACCGCCCTGGCGAGCGACCTGACCGCTCGGGGCGTCGTGGTGTGGAGCATGGACTACCGGGGCGTCGGGGCGGACTCGGCCGCCGACGAGGGCGGCTGGCCCCGCACTTACGAGGACGTGGCGGCCGGCCTCGACCTGCTCCCCCGGGCGCTCGCCGGGGTGGGCCTGACCGCGAGCCAGGTGGCCGTCGTCGGGCACTCGGCCGGCGGTCCACTGGCGCTGTGGCTGGCGGCCCGGGGGCAGGGCAAGCCCGGCCTGCCGGGCGGCCCACCGGCGGTGCGGCCGACGGTGGCCGTGTCGTTGGCCGGGGCGGACGACTTCGAGATGATCGCGCGGGCGACCGGGCCCAGCGGGTTCATGGCCGACTTCATGGGCGGCATGCCGGCGGACAAGCCGGCGGAGTACGCCCACGCCTCGCCGTCGAATCTGGTCCCGATCGGCGTGCCGATGCTTTTCGTGGTCGGCTCGATCGATCCCCTGGAATCTGTCGCCAAGGCCATTGCGCAGACCGCCCGCGGGGCGGGCGACGACGTCCGGCTCGAGGTGATCGAGGGCGCCGGGCACATTGCGCCCATCGTGCCGACGTCGGCGGCCTGGCTGACCGCCCGCACCTGGCTGGCCGGGCACGGCTTCGGCTGAGTTCGACTGCCGTCCTCGGCGCAGCCGGGCGCGCGGCACCGGTATTCGTCGGCACCCCCTATCGGGAATGAGCACCACCTCCTAAACTTCGCCCGTGACCGTGTCCGTCCGGGTGCTCGACTCGGCCGACGCCGAGGCCTGGGCGCACCGGGTGCCGGCTCGGCTCCTGGTGGGCGCCCAGGTCCTCACGGCGATCGCCGTCATCGCCGCGACCGTGGCGGGCGGCGGGACGCCGGCCGCGACCGTGAGCGACGTCGACAGCGCGGACCGGATCCTGTGGTACCTCGTCCTCGGGATCGCTGCCGGCTGCGCCGGCACCGCGTTCTTCGCCCCCCGCCTGACCTTCTGGCCGGGCGCTGCGGCCGGGGCGGGCGCCATTGCGATCGCGCCGGCCGCCACCACGCCGTGGCTCGCGGCGCTGGTCACGGCGACGCTGGCGATCGGCGGCGCCGACGCCTTGACCCGGACCCGCCGCCGAGCGCTCGCCGGAACCTGGTCGGCCGACGCCCCGGCGGTCCGGATCGATGCTGGTCGTCAGGTCGCCCGAACGGTGCTGCGCCCCCGGTTGCGTCGCCTGGCGATCGGCGCCGCAGCGACGCTGCTGAGCCTGGCCGCCCTCGGCCTGGCCCTGCACGACGACGCCGCGGCCGGCCGGTTCCGGGAGCACGCGCTGGTCGCCGGGGGCGTCGTCGTACCGCCCCTGGACGAGGACGCGATGAACGCTCACGTTCGCATCGAGGGGCAGGTTTACGACGTCTACCTCGAAACCATCACGGCACAGGTCGGGGACGCGCTCGACGTGCGGTACGACCCGGCCACCGGCCGGGCCGAGCCCGTGGGCGACGTCTTCGATCCCTGGCCGGCCTTGATTCCCGCCGGGTTCGGCGCGACCGCGGGACTCTCGCTCCTCGGCGCGGAGCTGACCCGCCGGCGGACGCGCCGCCGCCTGCTCGATCCGGGCGCCCGCCCCGTGCGCGCCTTGGCCGACACGGACGCCAGGATCGTCTCCATCCATGCCGCCGACGACCGCCGCACGATTCTGGGCGCGTGGCGCGGCGGGGACTGGTCGGCGGCCGACGCGGGCAACTCGGATGGTGCCGACGCGGGCGAGGCCGGCGCGCGCGGCGTCGCCGGGGCCGAGGCCGGCGGGCACCCCGCCCACGCGCACCCCGACGCCGGGGCCGAGGCCGACGCGGATGACGAGGTGCCCGTGGCCGCTCTGTCCGACGACGACCTGCTCGCCATCGGAGCGGCGCAGGCCGCCGCCGCGGCCGCGGCGCGCGCGCCCGGCGGGCCCCGGCGGACCCGCGCCCCGGAGTGGGTCCACTGGCAGGACGAGCCGGTCACCGTGCTCGGGCTC
>JAVBMU010000109.1:0-20033 GCA_031552185.1 Cellulomonadaceae bacterium
CTCGGCGCGCAATGTACTGACTGACGCGATGGAGGCCCCCGTCTCACCGCCCGCCCAGGATTGCCGCAGCCGCGGGCGGCCGAACGCCGGTGCCGAACCGGGCCCGACGGTCGGGCCACCCCGCCGCCGAAGACCGCCACAATTCGGAATCACTCATCTAGCGCGTCCAGTCAGTACCGTAGCCGCAGAGGAAGTACCGACACGCCGGGAAAACGGGCACCGAACAGCCGCGAGGTACTGACTCGACGCGCACGGTACTGACTCGGCGCACGGTACTGCCGGCGCCGGGCGGCTTGGCTAGCTGGTGCTGGTGCTGGTGCTGGTGCTGGTGCTGGTGCTGGTGCACGCACCGAATGCGAAGTCCCGCACGCGGTCGCGCACTCCGGCGTCGTCGGCGACGAAGTAGTCGCGGCCCTCGGCCGGCCCGGAGACCGCCCGCAGGTTGCCCTTCATCGTCGAGGCCTGCGAGCCGACGCCGATCGCCACGACGTGCGTGCCGCGCGCCTTGAGCGCATTCGCAGCGAACACGGCCATTTCCATCGGCTGGAACCCCGCGCGTGCGGAGCGCTCCGCCGCACCGATCCCCCAGGTGGTCGGCGAGCCGTTGCCGAGCACCACGGCAAGGTCGTACGCGCCCGTCTTCTCGGCGGCGACCTGGTAGAGACCCTGATCCCAGTTGCTCGCCCGGTTGTGTTTCGGCGGGTCGTAGGACCGGATCCGGTCAAGGAGCATCGCCTCGCCACGCGGCGTCAGCGCCGTCGCGCGCACCGTGTCGCCGGCCTTCGCCGGCGCCCGTGAGGCAAAGGTGTACAGCGCCACCTGGTTGGCGCTGCCCCGCAGGGCTTTCACGACGTCGGCCGCGGCCTTCTTCGTGCGCTGCAACGCCTTCTTGTCCGTCGAGGATGACAGATCGAGGATCAGCGCGACCTTCGCCCCGCATCTCGGCGTGCGCCAGTGGTTCTCATCCGAGGTCTGACCCCAAAGACCCGTCGAGACGGTGCGCGAATCGCCGTCGTGGTGCATGAAGTCCTCGAGCGAGCTGTAGCTACGTCCGCCGACGACGCCGAAACGCTCCTTGCCCTTGTCCTTGCCCTTGCCGTCCCGGTAGGGCGGGGCGATCAGGAACTGGTAACCGGCCGCGGGCGCCGGATCGACGTCGAACAGTTCGGTCCAGTACCGGCCGACCATCGCCGGCGAGGAGAGACCCGGGTAGCCGGGGTACGGGTGGGTGCCCGGGGGGACCTGGCGGAGCCAGAACTGGCGACCGCGGTTGACGCCGCCGACGCCCGTGTCCGGCACGACGAATGAGCACTCGCCCGGGTCGTTGTCGCCCTCGACACCCGAGAAGCAGACCCCCCAGGGGTGCTGGACCGGGGTGCCGGGCGAGGAGTCAGCCGAGCCTTTCCGGCCGGCGTCGGGGTCGAGAAGCTGCAGCATGACGGCATCTCGCGGGCCGACGTCGCGCGGCCCGGATCCCGTCCGCTGTTCGCCCACGTGGACGGTGATCACCGATTCGTTCGGCCCCGGCTCTGGCTCGTCGCCCTTCGTCCCGGACGACGTCGGGGCGGCTTGGGCCGCTGCTGCGGTCAGGCCGGCCACCACGAGGGCGGAGGCCGTCGCCATCGCTGCCCACCCGGGAGCACGGCGGCGGATCGGTATCCCACAACTGCCGGCGGTTCGGGTTCTTGCGGTCATAACTCCTCCTGGCTGGGTTCGGACTTGGGTAGTCCGCCTCGGGAACGGATTGCCATGGCTTCTCTCGCTCCCGGGCGGATGGGTGTGCACCCGGGGCGATATTCCCAGCACGGACGGTACGGAAATAGCTTTGCCCCGCCGGAAACTTCCGCCGCGCAGTCCCGGGCGCCGGTTCCGCGTGCGGCTCGGCGACCGCCCGGGCGTCCTCCTGGCGAGCGTGGCGACGTACTCGGACCGGTCGACGGCGACGTCCGAATCCCGCTAGCGGCGGCACCTCGGAGCGAGGCAGAATCGTCGCGATGACCCGCACCCGGCAGTCCACCGAGCCCGTCCCCCGCACCGCGACCGACCCCGCCGCAGCCGAAGCCGCGACGCGCCTCCACGCCGAGCGGTACCGGGCCATCGCCGCCCGGGACCGGCGCTTCGACGGGCAGTTCTTCACCGCGGTGCGCACCACCGGCATCTACTGCCGCCCGTCGTGCCCGGCGCCGACGCCGCGGCCCGAGAACGTCACTTTCTTCCACACCTCCGCCGCGGCCCACGAGGCCGGCTACCGGGCCTGCCGGCGGTGCCTGCCCGAGGCCGTCCCGGGCAGCCCCGAGTGGGACTCCCGCAGCGATGTCGCCGCTCGTGCCATGCGCTTGATCCGCGACGGCTTGGTGGACCGGGCGGGCGTCGCGGGCCTGGCCGACCGGCTCGGCTACTCGCCCCGGCATCTGCATCGGGTCCTGGCCGGCGAACTCGGCGCCGGCCCGATCGCGCTCGCCCGGGCGACCCGCGCCCGCACCGCCCGCGACCTGCTGACGCAAACCGACCTGCCGATGGCGCAGGTCGCGTACGCCGCCGGGTTCGGCAGCATCCGGCAGTTCAACGACACAATCGGCGAGGTCTTCGCCACCACCCCGACGGAACTCCGCGAGCGCTCGCGGCGCGGCACCGGCGGACAACCCGCCGCTGCCGGCCGGCCCGGTCCCGCCAGCGGCCGGCCCGGTCCCGCCACCGCCGGCCGGCCCGGTCCCGCCGCCCCCACCCGGCCGGGCACGCTCGTCCTGCGGCTTCCGTTGCGCGAGCCGTTCGACGCCGTCGGGATCTTCGCCTACTTGGCCGCGCGGGCGATCGACGGCGTCGAGTCGGCCGACGTCTCGAACCCCGAACGGCTGCGTTATACCCGCACGCTGGCCCTGCCGACCGGGCCGGGTGCGTTCGAGGCAACCTTCTGCGCCAACGTGCCCGACGACGTCCGTCGCGCCCCAGCCGGCGGCCCCCGCCGCCGCGCCGGCGGCGCGCCGGGGCTGGACGTCCGGCTCGAGCTCACGTCGCTCGCCGACCTGCCGGCAGCCGTCGCGCGGGTGCGGGCGCTATTCGACCTCGACGCCGACCCGCTCGCCGTGGACGACGTCCTCGCCCGCGATCCGGCGCTCGCCCCGAGCGTGCAGGCCGTCCCCGGAATCCGGCTGCCGGGCGCCGTCGACCCGGCCGAATTGCTGATCCGGGCGCTGATCGGGCAGCAGATCTCCGTCCCCGCCGCCCGCACTCACCTGATCCGCCTGGCCGGCCTCGGCGCGCCGTACCGCGGCAGCTTCGGCGTCGACCGGCTCTTCCCGACGACCGCCGCCATCGCGGCCGACGACACCGGCCGGCTGACGGGTCCGGCCCGGCGGATCGCGGCGATCCGCGGGACCGCCGCGGCGCTCGCCGACGGCAGCTTGGACGTCTCGCCCGGGGCCGACGCCGCCGCGCTGCGCGCCGCGCTGCTCGAGCGGCCCGGCATCGGCACCTGGACGGCCGGCTACCTCGCGATGCGCGTGCTGCACGATCCGGACGTTCTGCTGGTGTCGGACGGGGCGCTGATCGCCGGCGCCCGGGCGCTCGGCCTGCTCGCCCCCGGCCCGGGCGTCCCCCGGTCGGCGGAGCGGGCCGGGCTCGTCTCCCGCGCCGAGGCATGGGCACCGTGGCGCTCGTACGCCGGCATGCACATGTGGCGCGCGGCCGGCGCCGGCCCGCCCAGGGGACCCATCGATCCGAGGGAGAATCAACCATGACCACGCCGACTACGGCCGCGCCGCCGATCCCGCCGACTCCGACGACGGCCGCCCCGTGGACCGCCTGCCTCGACACCCCCGACGGGCCGTTCACCGTCGTCGTCGGGCCGGACGGCGTCGTTCTCGCCTCCGGCTGGACCACCGACCCGGACGCGCTCGTCGCCCTCATTCATCCCACCCTGCGCCCGGCCCGGCTCGAGCCGGCCGAGCCGGTCGCGCCGGCCGGTCCGGGCTCCCCCGGATTCAACCGGGTGCGCGACGCCGTCGCGGCGTACTACGCGGGCGACGTCGCCGCGATCGATGCAGTCCCGGTGAGCCAGGTCTCCGGGCCGTTCCGGGCGCACGCGTGGGACGTGTTGCGCGCTGTCGCCCCGGGCGCCCCGGTCAGCTACGCCCGCTACGCCGAGTTGTGCGGTCGCCCGGCGGCGATCCGGGCCGCGGCCGGCGCCTGCGCATGGAATGCCGCCGCGCTGTTCGTGCCTTGCCACCGGGTGCTGCGCACCGACGGGACGCTCGGCGGCTTTCGCTACGGGCTCGACATCAAGCGTCGGCTCCTCGACCGCGAGGCCGCCGTCCGTCGGTGAGTTCGCCCGGCGCCCCCGCGCCCGGCAACTCACCCGGCGCCCCGCGCGCCGGCGGGATGAGGGCCTGCTCCTCCGGCGTCGACACCGTGAGCACCGCGCCGACGATGAACGGCACCTCCCGCGCGCGCCACTCCAACCGATCCAGCGCCCGCGCGATCGGGGTCTCGGACATCTCGCCCGCCAGGTCCACGCTCGCCACCAGATACAGCGCCCGCGGCCCGACGTACTCCATCCGCAGGTACGTCACCCGGTCCACCTCGGAAAAACCGAGCAGCATCCGCAGCACCGCGTCGCGCGCGGCGGGGTTCGCCTCTTCGCCGACCAGGAACCGCCGGTTGCGGTCGATCAGCACCACCGAGACCACGCCCAACAGCAGCCCGACGACGATCGAGCCGACGGCGTCCGGCACCGGCGAGCCGGTCACCTGGTGGGCGAGCACTCCGGCGAAAGCGATCACGAGCCCGACCAGCGCGGCGGCGTCCTCCGCGGTGACCGCACGCACGGTCGGGTCGGACGTCTCCAGCACATGCTCCAGAACCTGCCGGCGGGCCCTAGCCGCCTCCGCGCGCACCTGCCGCAGCGCTCGCAGGAATGACACGCCCTCCAGCACGAACGACACCCCGAGCACCGCGTAGGCGATGCCGAACTGACCCGCCGGGTCGGGGTGAGCAAGCTCGGCCACGCCGTGCGCGATCGACACCCCGGCGCCGATCGCGAACAACCCGATCGCCGCGAACATCGACCACACGTACGCCTCGCGGCCGTACCCGAGCGGGTGCGCGCCGTCCGCCGGGCGCCGGGAGCGCCGGTCCGCGAACAGCAGGAACACCTCGTTGCCGGTGTCCGCCCACGAGTGCACCGCCTCGGCCACCATCGACGCCGAGCCGGTAACGACCGCGGCGGCGCTCTTCGCCACCGCGATCAACAGATTCGCGACGAACGCCACGACGACGGTGAGCGTGCTCTCGGAACCGCTCGACTCGGCGCCGGCGACTATTCGCGGGCTGCCGGCGTCAGCGGCGATCGATTCGGCGGCCATGCTTCCGGGGTATCACGCCGCCCGCCGCCACGCGCCGACGGCGCGCCGTCAGTCGTCGGTGATCTGGGTGTAGGCAACCAGTTCAAGCCCGCCGTCGGCGAGCTCGGGAAGCTTGGCGAGCAGTCCCTGCAGGTGCGGCGTGGCGGCGTGCGCATCCAGGTCCGCCTGGCTCGCCCACTTCTCGTAGATCATCCAGACGGCGGGGTCGTCTACCCGGCGGTGCGCCCGGTAGACCAAACACCCGGCGTCGGCCCGGGACGCCGGCACGATCCCGAGGAAGGCCGCCCCGAGTTCCTCGGCGCAACCCTCCTTGGCGCGGGCCTGGGCGACGAGAACGATGGGCTCGGACATGCGGACCTCCTTGACGGCGAATAGGCACAACCTACACGGCTCGCCCCGCCGCGCCCAGACCCGCCGGCCACGGCCCGCCGGCGGCCCGGGCCGTCATAGGTCGGCCGGATCCAGCAGGAAGTCGTACTCGTCCGCGATCTCGCCACCGACGGCCCGGTGCAGCACCCGCACGATCCGCGTCACGACGTCGGCCGCCCGCGCCCGGGCGGCCACATGCTCGGGCGACGGCCGTTCGCGCTGCCAATCGGTCACGTCCGAGGGTTCCCAATGCACCCGGTACATCACCGCGCCGGCCGACGCCCAGGGCACACTGCGCAGCAGCAGCGGCAGAGCCTCGCTGCCCCCCACCTCTACCGCGACATATCCGTCCAGCGCCAGATCCACCAGGATGCCGTATCCATTCAGCACCTGCGGCTCGGCGAGCGCCGCGAGGTCGGTCTGCTCCGCCGCGGCGTGCAGGGCCACGCGCTCGCGCGGGTCGATCGGTTCACCGTGGTACAGCGGGATCTCGTCGATCCCGGGCGGCGGGCCGAGCCAGGGGGTGCCCTCCGTATTGAGCGTCGCATTCGGCTGCGTCCGCTGGATCAGCGCCACCGCGGCTTGCGGTTCCAACCACACATCGGAATACACAAACATGTCGACGGCGGCCCCCGGGTCCGGGACCAGGTCCACGCCCGGCGACTGCGCGTCGAGGTCGGCCCGCACCGAACCACCCAGCCGGCGCGCCGCCGCGATCAGCCAATTGATCACCCGTTCCTCTTCGCGAATGGGCACACCGGCCGGAAAGGCCCGGCCGATGCCGTCCCGGTCCGCGCCTTCCGGGAACGGCGCCTCGCCGCGCTCGCGGGGACACACGACGTCGAACACCATCGTGGTGCCCGGCGGGAAGCCGCGTGGTGGGGCGTACGGACCGGTCAGCGTCGTGTGCCGGGACAGGCGAAGGATCCCCGGCGCACCGGGCGCGGCGACCGCCGCCGCGGGGTGCGCGGGATTCGCCGCGGCCGGGGCGAGCTCCCAGCGCGCCCCGCCGAACCGGGACAGCGCGAGCGTCTCCAACTCATCGACGTCGACGTCGGCAGGTAGGCCGAAGAAATGCCTGGCCTGGCGCGGACCTGCCGCGCCCCGACCCTCCGGGTCGGGGATCGCGATCCATGCGAGCACGGCGGCTCCTCTCCGTCAGGAAGCGGGGCCGCGCCGGGCCGCGATCCGCGGACCCGCCACGTTGCGCATCACAGCGCGCCCCGGTGAAAGTTCTGCCACGACCGGGACGCCGTCGGCCCCCGTTGGCCCTGATAGCGAGAGCCGTGGGCGCCCGCGCCGTAGGGGATGTCTGCCGGCGAGGACAGTCGGAAGAAACACATCTGGCCGATCTTCATGCCCGGCCAGAGCATGATCGGCAGCGTCGCGACGTTGCTGAGCTCAAGCGTCAGGTGACCCACGAACCCGGGGTCCACGAAGCCCGCGGTGGAATGTGTCAGCAGGCCGAGTCGGCCCAGACTCGACTTCCCCTCCAGGCGCGCGGCGACGTCGTCGGGCAACGTGACCTGCTCGACCGTCGAGCCGAGCACGAACTCACCCGGGTGCAGGATCAGCGGCTCGTCCGGCCGAACCTCCACCAGGCGAGTCAGGTCCGGCTGCTCCTGGGCGGGGTCGATGTGGGGGTACTTGTGGTTGTCGAACAGGCGGAAATAGCGGTCCAGGCGCACGTCTATGCTCGACGGCTGGAGCATGGCCGGCTCGAACGGGTCAAGCATGACTCGTCCGGCATCAATCTCCGCGCGAATGTCACGGTCCGAGAGCAGCACGCGCCCACGGTAGCCGCTGCGCCGGCCGGACGCCGAACCGATCACGGGCTGTGCGTTCCGGTGATCGCTCGGGGGTGCCGGTTCAGGGCGCCGGCTCAGGGCGCTAACGGTCGCCCGGTGGCGTCCCTCGCATAGCGCCCCGAATCCGCGACCAGGTACCGGCATCCCTCGACCATGCCCCAGGCGCCGACGAGCGGCGCCGCGAGCCCCAGCGAAAGGACCGTAAGCAACGCCATCAGGATGCCCTTGCCCGTGTAGCCGAGGTAGAGCCGGTGCGCGCCGACGGCGCCGAGCAGGATCCCGAGCATCGCGGCGGTCACCCGGGACTTCGGCGGCGGACCCCCGTATCCCGGGCCGACGACGTACGTCCCGTTGGGTACGAACTCTCCCGTGCCCGTGTCCGGCGACTCGTGCGCTCGCCACCCCGGCGCCGGATGCTGGTGGAACGGGTCCGCACCCGGCGGGCTCGGCGGGCTCGGGCGCGCGGGCCGCGGGCGCGCCGATGTGTCGAACACGGGCTCCCCCTCAGCTCGTTTGCGACGTTTTCGATTGTGTTCCGGCACGAGCGGCACTGTCGGCTATGATCAGTGCAGCCGTTGCGTCCGGAGGTTCGGGCGGCGTCGTCTGAGGGCGACACGACCCCCCGATCGATCCCGACGTATCGGGCATAACGTGCGGGTGTAGTTCAATGGTAGAACATCAGCTTCCCAAGCTGATAGCGCGGGTTCGATTCCCGTCACCCGCTCCACCACGAAGGCCCTGGTCAGGAGACGTTCCCGACCAGGGCCTTTCGCCTGCCGGAGCCGGCCGCGAGGCGCGTGCCCTTGGCCTGACCGATCGGGACCCGTGCGGTTTGGAGATCGCGCGGATAGGTGTGGGCACCTGTGGCGCCACCGGCGGGCGCCCAACCCGTCGCGCCGAAGCCGTGGTTGATTGCCCGAGGTAGAGGTGACGCCCGCGAATCTCGCGCGCACTGCCTCCGCCTCTCTCACGCGGCGACCACCGTCATCCGCGCCCCACGGCGGCACCCTCGCCGGCCGCCCGGAAACCACCCCCGCAGCCTCACCGCCCACGACCACGACCACGACCCCCGGAATCAATCATCCCGCGCGCCGAGTCAGTACCCCGCGCGCCGAGTCAGTACCTTGCGGCTGTTCGGTGCTCGTTTTCCCGGCGTGTCGCTACTTCCTGGCCGTCCCAAGTACTGACTGGCCGTCCCAAGTACTGACTGGCCGTCCCAAGTACTGACTCGCTGGCCCAAGTACTGACTGGCCGTCCCAAGTACTGACTGGCCGTCCCAAGTACTGACTGGCCGCGTCAGGCCCTGACTCGCGACGCACCACCGCGCGTCCACCCCCCGCGTCCACCCTCCGCGTCCGCCCCCCCGCCCGACCGAGCCGCCTGGTCGAAATGTGACCGGGACTCGCGCCGCCACGCCAACAAACCACTGATGCGGGCGGTAACAGCGGACCGGCCCTTCTCGCCCGGTGGCCGGATCCGTGCAGCGCGACACGCGGTAGGCGGGCGGGGCGGGTGCATCGGCTTCCTTCGGCGCACGAGTACCAGGACTGTACGGCGGGTGGCGGACCCGACCCGCGGCGTGCGGTCGAGCCCCGATGTGTCCGACTGACACAACCGGCCAGACGCCGTAGGCCGGTGGCCGAGGACGGCCCGGGGCTCGTTTAACGCACAACTGCGCTAATGCGCTACGGTGGGGCCATCGCATCGCGCGATCGACCCAACCGGAAGGCCAAGCCGCATGCTGACCGACGTCGAACCCCAGGCAACGACGCCCCTTGATGCCCCCAAGCGCCTCACCGCCGCTTCCACCCCGGCGCCTCCCACCGCCCGCCCCACCTCCGTGCGCCGCGATGTGGTCCTCGCCGTCGGCGCCGCGGTCGCGCTCACCGCAGCGAGTTACGGCCTCGGTCTCATTGCCGGCTGGATCACGGACGTCGAGTGGCTCGAGGCGCTCGCCGTGGCGGCCTCGTACGCCTGCACGGCGCTGTGCATCGTCCAACGCCGCGTCAACTACGTGATCGGCGCGGTCGGCACCGCGCTGTACGCCGTTTTGTTCTTCCGGCACGGCCTGATTGCCTCGGCGTTCCTGAACGTCTACCTGACCCCCCAGCTCGTCTACGGCTGGTTCCGTTGGCGGCGCGACGATCAAACCCGTCCGGTCACGTGGCTGTTGGCCGACCTCCGGTGGGTCCCGGCCTACCTGGGCGTCACGATCGCGGCCTATCTCGGCGGCGCCTGGTTGGTTCGGGCCCTCGACGGCCAACTCGCCTGGGCGGACTCGGCGATCCTCGCGGGCTCGATCCTGGCCCAGTTCCTCCTCGACAATAAGCGCATCGAGACGTGGTTCGTCTGGATCGCCGTGAACGTGCTCGCCGTGTGGACCTACGTCGCCGCCGGGCTCGTCGTCGCGGGCCTGCAGTACGTCATCTTCATCGGCACCGCGGTCATGGGGTTCACCGCCTGGCTCCGGAGCACGCGATGACCCGGCGCGCCTGGGTGCTCATGACGGCGCTGCCGCCGACCACGGGGCACGGTGACCTGATCGCGTTCGCGGCCCGGTGTGCCCCGACCGTCCACGTCGTGCTGTCCACGCAGCCGAGCGAGCCGCTCGCCGAGGAACGCGACGCGGCCCTGCGGGCCTTCGCCCGGCGAGCCGAGTTCGGCGGCGCCGTGCGCATCCACCGCATCCACGAGGAGTTGCCGCAGGAGCCCGCGGACGCGCCGGGCTTCTGGGACCTGTGGCGTCGGCTGCTCCTCGACCGCGGCGCGCGACCCGGCGACCTGGTGATCGCATCCGAGCCGTACGGGGCGGAGCTGGCGGCGGTGATCGGCGGCCGGTTCCTCCCGTACGACCCGGACCGCGCCATCAACCCGGTGAAGGCGACCCGCATCCGGGAGAACACAATCGAGTCGTTCGCCGACCTCCTGCCGGAATTCCAGCCGTATCTGCGCAAGCGCGTGACGTTCTTCGGCGCGGAGTCGGTCGGGAAGACGACGATGACGAACCGACTTGAGGACCTCGGCCTGGCAGTGGCATTCCCCGAATGGGCTCGTCCTTACCTCGAACTCGAGGCGGTGGGCACCGACGTCACCCGGGAGAAGATGCACGCGATCTGGGCCAGGTCAGCTCGCCCAGCAACTCGCCGCCGAGTCGATCGCCGCCAGGCGCGGCCGGGCGTTCATTGCGCAGGACACCGATTTGTTCTCGACGATCGGGTATTGGCTGCTCTGGGGCGCCGATTTCGGCGAGCCCGCCGTCCCGCCGGCGCTCTGGGCGGACGCGACCCGCACCGCGAGCGATCTCTATCTGATCCTCGGCCAGGACGGCGTGCCGTTCGAGGCCGATCCGCTCCGGTACGGCGGCGACCACCGCGAGTCCTCGGACGCGTTCTGGACCGGCCTGTGCGAGCGCGCCGGCCTGCGCTGGATCCTCGTCGACGACGCCGAGCCGGCGGCGCGGGAGCGGCGCGTGGTCGCCGAACTGCGCCGCCTGTTCGGCGCCCCACTCGATTACCGGCGTCGGGGCGTCGAGTACCGGTCGACTGGGGTGGGCGCATGACGCTCCCGCGCGACGCCTCGGGCCGAACGCTCGAGGACTATCCCCGGCCCTCCGTCGCCGTCGACACCGCCGTGCTGACCGTCGAGCGAGGCAAGCTCTGCGTGCTGCTCGTGCAGCCCGCGAGCGCCGCGCAGCCCGCGTGCGCGGACGACGCTCCCCCGGCCTGGCGGCTGCCGGGCACGTTCCTGCATCCCGGCGAAACGCTGTCCGACGCCGTCGGGCGCTCGCTGCGGGAAAGGGCCGGCGTCCACGGCCTGCGGCCGGAACAACTGCATGTTTTCGACGACCCCGGCCGAGATGATCGCGGCTGGGTCCTCTCGGTCGCACACCTGGACGTCGTGCGCGCCGATCGCATCCCGGCCACGCCTCGGAACAGGCTCGTGCCGACGGCGGACGTGCCCGCCCTCCCGTTCGACCACCGGGCCATCATCCATTTCGCGGTGGCGGCGCTGCGGCGGCGCTATGCGTCCGCGCCCGACCCGTTCGAGATCATGGAGCCGGCCGAGCCCGACGGCTCGTTCACGCTGCGGGAGTTGCGCCTGACCCACGAGGCGGTGCTCGGTCGCGCCCTGCCGCCCGACACATTCCGCCGCACCATGCAGGAGGCGCTGGCGGAGACCGGCCGCCGATCCCAGGGGCGGCGCGGCAAGCCGGCGACGCTCTATCGCCGTCACGCGGAGTGAGGCGCGCCGCGGCGCCGCCCCGGCCCGCGGCCCCGCCGCCCGGCCCGCGCGAAGGGGCCCCCACGCGGAACGCGGGAGCCCCTCGTGTGCCGCGCACCCCGGGCGGGAGCGGTGGGGTGCCGCTGCGACGTGGCGGTCCGGCATTGCCGGTTGCGCGGCGCGCCGCGCCGCGCAACCGGCAACCACCGATCGCGGTCGGTCGCCCGGGTCCGTCGGGTTCTGCGCCGTCGCTCGCAGCCGCGGCTCCCCGCGGACACCCACCGTTCTCCGGTTGACCGTTGCCCTATGGCCACACGCGGATCGCAGTCCCGAGCCGGGAGAGTCATGTGTCAGCGATGCCGTGGGCGCCCGTCCGGGCCGATAAGCACGTTTCTAGCCCCGCCCCCCGGGACCCGCAAGGCCATAGAGCAGCAAATAATCTCGCTGCGGCTAACCACAGGTTCGTCCACAAGCGGACCTGCGACGCCGCTCGCAACCCACACCCGTGTGGACGAAATCTGTGGATAACCTGCGGCCCCGCGCCACGCTCCGGCATCGGCCCGCGGGCTTGGCGCCCGACGGCGCTGCCGAGCCCGACCTCAGAACTGACCGACAGCGTCGGAACAATGAGGACGGACGACCCTCCCGGGATCTGACACGGGCACCTATGCTGTCGGCATGCCGAAGATCATCGGTGGATCCCTGCACGAGCACCGGACACAAACCCGCCACAAGCTTTTCGCCGCCTTGAACACACTGATGACCGAACGCGGCTTCGACTCGATCTCGCTGTCCGATATCGCCGCTGAGGCCGGTGTCGGGCGAACGGCCGTTTACAATCACTTTGCCGACAAGGAAGCGCTGCTCCTGGGGCTCATCAACCACGAAACCCAGCTCTACATCGAGCAGTTGGAGGCCATCCTCGCCGAGGTGGATGACCCGATCGACAAGCTGCGCGCCTACTGCCGCGAGCAGGCCCAGGTCAAGCGCGGCTACCACCTGTCGCCGGGGCCGGATCTGCGCACGGTGATCTCCCGGCACACCCGCAACCACCTGCGCGAACACGCAGCGCTCGTCGAGTCGATCCTGCGCCGGATCCTCACCTCGGCCATCGAGGCCGGGGAAATTCCGGAGCAGGACCTCGGCACCACCGTGACCCTCGTCAACGCCTGCCTGTCGCGGCGTAACCTGCCCGAGGACCCGGCCGAGCGCGAGCGCGCGCTGCAGGCCACGGAGGTCTTCGTGCTGCGCGCCGTCGGCGCCCGGGAGACAGTCCCGAGTCTGGCCCGGTGAGCGGCCGCGAACGGCCCGCCCCGCTCGGCCGCGCGTTCGGCCGGGTCGCCGTCGCGAACGTCAGTTCCTCGTTCGCGGACGGCATCGCCCTGACCGCCGCGCCCCTGCTGGCGGCCCGGCTCACCTCGGATCCGGTGCAGGTCGCCGTCGTCGCCGCGGTGTCCATGCTCCCCTGGTTGCTGTTCGCGATCCCGGCCGGTGTGGTCCTCGACCGGGTGGATCGTCGGCGGGCCCTGTCCGGCGCGAATACCGTGCGGTTTGCCCTCGCCGCGCTCCTCGCCGTCCTCGCCGTCGGCGGGTGGCTGACGCTGTGGTGGCTCTACGCCGTCGTCTTCCTTTTCGGCGTCTTCGAGACGCTGTACGACGGCGCGATCCGCGCCGTCATTCCGTCGGTCGTCGGCCGCGGCCAACTCGCCCGGGCAAATTCCGTGGTCGAGGGCGCCGAGACCGCGGTGCAGAACTTCCTCAGCGCCCCGCTGACCTCGGCGCTGTTCGCGGTCGCCGTCGGGCTTCCGCTCGCCCTCTGCGCGGGCGCGTACGGCCTGGCGGCGCTGCTGGCCGTCTTCCTGCCGGCCGCCGCGGCCGGCTCGGCCCGGTCCGCGCCCGATGCCGAGGTGCCGTGGCGATACCAACTCGCCGACGGGTGGCGCTTCATCATGGGCCACCGGCAGCTGCGGACACTCTGGTTCCTGTCCACCTTCGTCAGCCTGTGCTTCGCGGCGGCGACGGCGACCTTCGTGCTCTTTGTCCTGGAGCACATGGGCCTCGCGGAAGCCTGGTACGGCTGGCTCATGCTGATCGGGGCGGTCGGCTCGCTGGCCGGCGCGTGGGTCGGCGGACGGGTGCAACGCCGGTTCCGGACCGGCCCGACGATGGCGGGCGCGAACCTGGTCGCGTGCGCGGGCCTCGTGGCCGCCGGCACGACGCCGTTCGTGCCGGTGGTGTCCATCAGCATTGCGGTCTCGTTCGCCGCGGTCATGGTGTGGAACGTGAATGTGATGGCGCTGCGGCAATCGATCCCGCCCGCCCACCTCTTCGGGCGCGTGCACGGCACGTGGCGGACGCTCCTGTGGGGAACGGCGCCGCTCGGCTCGATGCTCGGCGGCCTGCTGGCCAAACTCGGGCTGCAGATGCCCCTGATCCTGGCGGGCGGCGCCGCCACCATCGCCGGGATCATCGGCTTCCGCTTCCTGGCGGGCCTGCCCGACCCACCCGCCGCCGACGCGGCGGTAGACGCCGACGCCGACGCATCGCCCTCGACGTAGGGCCCGCCGTTCGGAACCGGCCGGCATCGCGGCGACAACCCGAGTGCCCGGCCTCCGGAGGAGACCGGGCACTCGACGGCCACGGCCCGGTTGCGGCGAAGGGTTACTTCCCCGGTGCCTGCGGCGGGACGCCGGGCATGACCTCGTAGTGGTCGAACTTCATCGTGAACGCGCCGCGCCCACCGGTGATCGACCGCAGGTCCAACACGTACCGGCTCAGCTCGGCCGCCGGCACCATCGCGTCCACCTGGGCGTACCGGTCGCCGATCGACGTCGTCTGCGTGATCCGGCCGCGCCGCGTGGACAGGTCGCCCATCACGTCGCCCTGGTTCCCCGTGGGTACGACGACGGAGATCGCGCAGACGGGCTCGAGCACCACCGAGCCGGCCTTGGCCAGGGCCTCCTTGACGCCGGTGCCGGCGGCGGTGCGGAACGCCATGTCGGAGGAGTCGACCGGGTGCGCCTTGCCGTCGTAGACCTCGACCCGCAGATCCACGATCTCGTAGCCGTAGACGCCGCCGGCGGCCATCGTGTCCACGATGCCCTTCTCCACCGCCGGGATGTAGTTGCGCGGCACGGAGCCACCCACGGTGACGTCCGCGAACTCGAAGCCGGAACCGCGCCCCAGGGGCGAGACCCGCAGCTGCACCACGGCGAACTGCCCGTGACCACCGGACTGCTTCTTAATCTTGCCCTCGACCTCAACCTGCCGGCCGATGGTCTCCCGGTAGGCGATCTGCACGGGCTCGGTCTCGACGTGCACCCCGCCCCGAGCGAGCCGGTCGAGCGCCACGGCCAAGTGGGTGTCGCCGAGGCCGCCGAGCACCGGCTGGTGGCCGCTGAGGTCCGCCTTCAGCGTGGGGTCCTCGATCGAGAGCCGAGCCAACGCCGAGGACAACTTGTCGTCGTCGGCCTGGGTGACCGGCTTGAGGGCGAGCCGGTACACGGGCGGACGCTCGGGCAGCGGCACCGCCCGGACGGGCGCGCTCTTGCCCCCGGCGAGCAGGTCGCCGGTGTGGGTGTGGGCCAGCTTCACGACGGCGGCAATCTGCCCCGCGCTGACCTGTTCCAGCGGTACGTGCTCGCGACCACGAAGCTGGAAGAAGCCGTGCAATCGCTCCTCGCCGCCGCCGGTGGTGACGCTGAGCTTGGCGTTCGACGTCACGGTGCCGGAGAGGACCTTGAACATCGAGACCTGGCCGAACTGGTCGACCACGGTGCGGAAGACGTACAGCAGCGGGTCGCCGGCCGGGTCGGCATCGATCTCGATCGTCTCCGGTTCGGCATCCGGGTCCTGCTTGGCGCCCGTCACCTGAACCTTCGACGGCCGGGTGACGGGCGACGGACCGAGCGCGCAGATCAGGTCCGCCACCCGGTCGACGCCGACGCCGGTCACCGCGGAGCACAGCAGCACCGGAACCGCCTCGCCGTCCTGCACCTCGCGGGCGAGCATCGTCTCGAGTTCCTGCTGGGACGGCTCGTCACCGCCCAGGTAGCGCTCCATCATGTCGTCGTCGTGGGTGACGATCTCCTCGACCATCGCGTCCCGCAGCTCGGCCACCTCATCCTGCAGGTCGGCCGGGATCTCCTCCTCGGTCGCCTTGCCGTCCGGTCCGTAGCGGTACGCCTTGCCGGCGAGGATGTCGGCAAAGCCGGCGAAGCTCTCCTCCTCGCCCAGCGGCAAGCCGAGCGCGACGACGGAGGTGCCGAACACCTCGTGGAGTTGGTTCAGCACGCCGCGGAAGTCCGCCCGGGGGCGGTCCTCCTTGTTGACGACGATGAGCCGCGGCACCCCGGCCGCCTCGGCCAGCCGCCACGCCTCCTCGGTACCGGACTGCACGCCGTCGACGGCGGAGACCACGATCACGGCCAGGTCCGCGACCGAGAGCGCCGCGTCGAGGCCGCCCTCGAAGTCGGCGTAACCGGGCGCGTCCAGCATCGTGATGCTCACCGGGCCGGTCGGCGTCTTCCACTCCACGGTCGCGGAGGAAAGGCCCACGGAAATCTTGCGGGCGATCTCTTCCGGTTCGTAGTCGCAGACCGTCGTGCCGTCGTCGATCGAGCCCTGGCGCGGGATGACCCCGGACCGGAACAGGATTGCCTCGACAAGCGTCGTCTTGCCTGCGCTGGAGTGTCCGACGATGGCGATATTTCTGATCGCCGCGGGAGCGGGTGCCTGTGCCATGTGCCCTCCTGGTTGCGCCGTCGCGAGATATCCCAGGCTAGTGACTTCCGGGGCTTCGGCATAACCACCCGGCCGAGCGAACCCGCCCGAATTCCCGGGCCCTACGGCACTTGGCGAACGGCGACTACAGGACGCGGTCCGCGTAGATCCGCAGGGCGTCCCGGACGAAAGTGGCGCCCTGCGTCCCACCGTAGTTCCGGGCGAATCGTGGATCCGACACGTACATCTCCCCCAGGCCCACGATGTACTCCTTTACCGGCTTCGCGGTCCCGCCCGGCCCGGCCGCGCCGGGCGTGCCGGGGATCGAGCCGAGCCACTCGACGTGCCGGCGGGCGAGGTCCTGCGCCTCGTCCGACGCCGGATCCAGGCCCGATGCCGCGGCGGCGGTCCAGTCCGCGCCGAGTTGGGCGACGCGGGCCTGCCAGGCGGTGCGTTCGGCCTCACTCAGGCCGCGCCACCAGGCGTCCGAATCGGCGTATGCCGCCTTGCCCCAGCGTTCTTCGACCTCCTCGCGGTAGTGGGTGTGGTCGAATCCGTCGAACATCTTCTCCGGCATGAGGGTGCCTCCTTCTTCCAGCGTGGTGATTGTGTGTTCCACCGCGGCGATCTGCCGGGCCAGGCGCTTCTTCTCGGCCCGGAGCGCGGCGACGTGGCGGCGCAGCGCAGTCGCCGTGGCAGTGGCGGTCGCCGTGGCGGTCGCGGTCGCCGTGGCGGTCGCGGTCGCCGCATGGCCGACGGGCTGCGTGGCCGCGCGATCGGGGGCGGCCGGCCCGACGGCGTCGCGGATCGCCGCGAGCGGCAAGCCCAGGTCGCGCAGCAGGAGGACCTGCTGCAGGCGCACCAGCGCGGCGGAGTCGTAGTACCGGTACCCGTTCGCGCCGATCCGGCTCGGCCGCACCAGGCCAATGTCCTGGTAATGCCGCAGCGTCCGGCTCGTGGTGCCGGTCAACCGCGCAATCTCGTTGATCGCCCACTCCCCGCGGGCCGTCGTCGTGGTCACATGATCACGGTAGAGGTTGACGTTGCGTCAATGTCAACCCGGATGGGGCCCACTGTCAAGCGGACCTCACACGGCCCGTGGCCCGCGGCCGTACCTCATCTCCGGCACCGGATTCTCGTACCACGGGCCGTAGGGACTGCCCTCGGCGACCAGAGCGGCCATCTGCCGCAACTCTTGAGCAAGCGCCTCGTCGTCGCCGAGGATGTCGGCCGCCGCAAGCTCAAGATTGCGCGCACCGTTGCGGACCTCCCAGGCCAGATCCTTGAGCAGATTGCAGAGGAATTGCGACAACTCATTGATCTGGTCGCTCGGACCCGTGAGCCCGAGCCCGAGCCGACTGCTGCGCGAGATCGCGCCGTCAGGTGTGCACGCGACGGTGAGCCGCGCGATGTCGTCGAGTTCGTCCGCGATATACGGCATGTGATTCCGGGCGATCCCGTCAACAAGGTTCCGGTCGATGATGATGGTGTCCGACTCGGGCGGCAACGGGAACTGGCTCAGGTCGAACGAACTCTTGTGCTGGGAGATGCCACGCAGGTTCGTCCGCATGTTGTCGTCTAGAGTTTGCTCTTCCGCCGTGATCTGCTCATTCAGCGTATCGAGCATCGTCCGGAGCAGTGCAATTCCCTCGCGGTAGCTGTCGAACTCGGTTTCAAACTGCGTGGACGTTGTCACGCTACGCGCAAACTCTATTCCGAGCGCCGCGACCGAGCGCGGAGCGATCGTGCCGGCCGAGAACAATTCAAGGCCCTTTACCGCCCAACCGACACAGTCGATTAATTCGTCCACATCGAACTTGGCCCTGGACGCAGCGATCTCGTCGAAACCGCAGCGGATCAAGTCTAGGGTGTCCGCGACCCGCTTTCTTGCGTTCTCCCACATTCCCCGCTCTGCCGCCACGACCGCACCCCGGAGTAACGAAATTGCGTGCAGCCCCCGATGGTGTCGCCGAGCTGGAAGATGAGCTTTGACTTGAAGGTCCCGATCGTACGGCCGGACACCCCTCTACAGCTCTGATTCAGAACCGCGATATATCCCGGTAATTTGCCGACGCCCAACGCCTCCCCACCCGCCGCCGGCGATGTGCCCGCAAGTCCGATCGTCATCGACCGACAGTTTTCTACGACCGTGGCGATGGCACGCGGGTCGGGCAAATGACGCCATGGCCCGACGATCTTGTCAATGGCGGCACGAATCTCCGCGAATGCCGACTGAAACTCTTCGTCCCGGTCCAAGAAGCCAAAATTCACTACGCCTCCGCCGGACCGCCAGTCGCCCCCGCCCTCGCCATCCGCCCCGGGGCGGGTGACCGAGTACCCCGCACGACCGGTTTCCACCTCGTATCGGGAACCGTGTATCCTCCATCACTGCTCTATTTGTACTCGACTGTCGCGTCCACTGCACATCCAAGCATCGATAGCGGACCGTTTGAGCGCGCCAACCAACGCATCGAAGTCTTCATAGTCAGCCATTCTTCTCTCTTTCTGCGAGGTACGACTCCTCATAGGAACCGGCACGTGGCGGCACCCGGACGAGGATCACCCAGATTATGGCGAGTGCCAGAACAATTTGGATTGCGGTTCGGCGGCTGTGCCGGGCGTCCTGACAGGAGGCCAACAATGACATTTGGGCGTCGCTCACGATAAAATTTCGTAGAGGTTCAGAAGTGCTTCCTGAGGGCCTATCGAGAAGCTGCTGTTCTGCAAGAGCACGGTGCTCCTGGCCAGGATTAGGTCGATTCTTCGCACGTAGCCCCCACCCAATCGGCTCGCAAACGATCACCTCGTCACCCTCGCTCACGGGCACCCGGACCGTGGGCGACGACAGCACGAGCCATCCCACGGCGAGACAGAACGCGGCCAAAAAACCCCATGTAGACGGTTTCACGGCCGAATCATACCATCTGGGGCAATAGGCCTGTGGTTCGGTTGGGGGACCTGCCAATTTGCGGCCGAACCGACGCTCGTGAGACCTATTCTCTACGCCTTGTCACCGGACGGCGGCGGGGTGACAGCTGCATCCCCCCAAACCGGCCGGCGAAGAAATAGAAATGTGACCACGCCGAGCGCCACGACGACCAGGACCGTGGTCTGACGCCCCTGGCGGGCGTCCTGGCAAGCTGCTCGATAGGAATCGCTGACGTCGGCCTCCTCCCGGCTCCGATACGGCTCGTCCAAGCGGTCGGCACCGGAAGATTCCAGATCCCGCTCCACGAGTTCGAACTGGCTCCAACGGTGATCCCCCGTAGACGAATTCAGCCCCCAGCCGAGCGGCTGGCAAGACACATGCCCGAGATCGTTCACGACGATGTTCAGTCGCACCGGCGACATGACGAGCCAGGCCACGACGACGGGAAAGATGAGCACGAGCGCCCAGGTCAGTTTCTTCACTCGGGAAGCATACCCGCTATGAGTAGAATGACCTATTCGACTCATTCTCCGGACACACCGCAGCGCCGCGCGCTGTTCGCCAACCGGCATCGCCGTTCACGACGGCCGGGGCGCCACCGTTCAGCCCACCAGCAGCGCCACC
>JAVBMU010000080.1:0-9434 GCA_031552185.1 Cellulomonadaceae bacterium
GCGGCCGCCGCCGGCGCCTGGGCCGCGGCCGCCACCGCCGCCCGCACCCTGGCCGCCGCGCTCGTCGCGGCCGCCACCGGCGGCAGCTCCAGCAGCGCCCGCGCGCACGACTCGTCGGTGACCAGCGCCGTGATCAGCCCGGAGCGGGCGATCGCCAGCACAGCCCGGGCCTTCTCCCGCTCCACCGCGACCGCAATGACGTGCGGCACCCGGGCCAACTGGGCCGAGGTGATGGACAAGCACCGCTCGGCGATGTCGGGCACCAAGGTGCCGTCGCGCCGGAACAGCACGCCCGCGACCTCGGCCACCACGCCGTGATCGGCCAACTGATCCCGCTCGGCGGGGTCGAGCACCGCCCGCAACTGGGAGATCGGCGGGTCCCACGACCCGACGGCGACGACGGCGACATCAACCTTGTCGAAGAGCTGCATCGCTCGGGCGATGTCCGGCTGCCGACGCAGCGCCGCCGCAGTCGCCGCGTCCTCCACCACCAGCGGCGCGAAGATCGCGTGCGCGTCCCCGCCCGCCCGCAGGGAGACACGGCGCACCACCTCCACGGGCGACTCGGCCAGGTCGGAGCCGACGGCGCCGGTGAGCTGGACGACGGTGACCGGCGGCAGCGAGGTGAGCTTCTCGGTCATGGCGGTGAGGGTGCGGCCCCAGGCGAACCCGAGCACATTGCCCGGCTGCAGCGTCTCGCCGAGAAGGGCGACGGCCGCGCCGCCGGCGTGGGCGCGCAGCTCGGTCAACGTCCCCTTGCCCTGGACGACGACGCAGCGCCGTAGACCCAGGTGGGTGCATAACTGCCCGCTCAGCGGCACGTCGGTCACGCCGGTGTCGTCCACCGTGATCGTCACCACTCCGGTGGTCAGCGCAAGTTCGAGCATCCGGGCGACCTTGAACCTGGAAACGCCGAGCTCATCAGCGATCTCGACCTTGGACCGGCCCTCCAGATAATGCCGCCGAGCCACCACAGCCAACTCATGTCGGGAATAGTCCGCGACTCGTCGTTCCCTGCTCATATGAGCGCCCCTCTGCTCGAACGTTACTGAATCGTGATGGCTCCGGGCCTATCCGGTACGAGGGTTCTATGTCTAGCATCAATCACACGAGCAGTCTAGTGCTCATTTGAGCACCGAGGGAGGCTACGATGACGCGCCGCTCCATCCCGGACGAGGTCGGGATCCTCGGGATCCTGCTCGTCGTCGCACTGGTCCTGGGCACCATATCGCCCAATTTCCGGACCGGCGGCAACCTCGAGGTGCTCCTGCTGAACGGCGCCGTCGTCGCGCTGCTCGCCCTGGGGCAGACCTTCGTTCTGCTGACCGGCGGGATCGACCTCTCGACGGGCTCGAACCTCTGCCTCACCGGCATGATCGCCGCCCTCGCGATGCGGTCCGGCATGAACTGGTGGCTCGCGGCCCTGGTCGCGATCGCCGTCGGCGTGGGCGTCGGGCTCGTGAACGGATTCCTCATTCACTACCTCAACCTGCCGCCGTTCATCGCGACGTTCTCCATGTTCGGCGTCGCCGGTGCGTTGCCCAAGATCCTCACGGGCGCCGCCTCGGTCACGGTCGCGGACCCGAACTTCGCGTTCCTCGGCCGCGGCTCGTTCCTGCAGATCCCGACGCCGGTCCTCATGGTGGCGATCGCGGCGGCCGCCTTCATGGTCCTGCTGCACCGCACGCCCACCGGCGTGCACATCTACGCCTTCGGCGGGAACAGCGAAACCGCGCGCCTCGCCGGGATCAACAACGCCCGGGTGACGCTCTTCGTCTACGCCGTCTCCGGCGGCTGCGCCGCCCTGGCCGGCATCGTCACGACGTCGCGCCTCATGGTCGGCTATCCGTCCGCCGGTTCCGGCAACGAGTTGTTCTACTCGATCGCCGCCGCCGTCGTCGGCGGGGTGAGCCTGTTCGGCGGCGTGGGCAAGATCTCCGGCGCCCTGCTCGGCGCCATCCTCATCGCCACCGTGACCAACGGCATGAACGTCGTCGGCGTCGAGAGCTTCTGGCAGCCGCTGGTCATCGGCGTGATCATCCTCGCCGGCGTCAGCCTCGACACCTACCGCCGCAAACTGTCCACCGCCGACGTCGGACGCAGACTTCTCGGCCGACCGGCCGACCGCACCGCATCGAAACCGGCCGAGCCCACTCCCGTGGCCGGCTGACCGTCCCCACATCGCAACACCAACCCGACCGCACCGATTGAAGGAGATCAACCGCATGCGACGCTCGCTCGTGGTGGCCGCCGTGGCCGTCACCGCATTGACGCTCTCGGCCGGATGCTCGGCCGTGGACTCGGGCTCCGGCTCGAATTCCTCGACCACGTCGGCCGGCACCGACGCCGGCGAGACCAAGCTCCCGGCCGCGTGCTCCGACGAGAACCCCTACCTCGCCGTCGCCCTGCCGAACCTGACCAACCCCTACTACGTCGCCATGAAGAAGGGCTTCGAGGACGAGGGCAAGGCCAAGGGCTTCAAGGTCGAGGTCCAGATCGCCGGCGACGACGACGCGCAGCAACTCGCGCAGGTCGAGACCATGTTGCAGAAGAAGCCGTGCGCCCTCGCGCTGAACGCGGTCAAGTCCGAGCCCGCCGCGGGCATCGTCAAGGCCGCCAACGACGCCGGCGTTCCGGTCTTCACCGTGAACGTCATCGTCGACGAGATGGCCCTCGAGGCCCAGGGCGCGACGATCATCCAGTACCTGGGTGCCGACAACAAGCAGGGCGGCCAGGTCATGGGCGAGCAGGTGCTCAAGGACCTGGGCACCGACGCGAAGCTGAACGTGGGCTTCGTCTCCGAGCCGGACGAGCGTCCGGTCGTCATCCGCGACGAGGGCTTCACCGAGGCGCTCAAGGCCAACCCCAACGCCAAGGTCGTCGCCACCGTGGACGGCAACGTCAAGCCGGATGACTCGCTGCGGGTCACCACCGAGATGCTCCAGGGCAACCCGGGCATCAACGTGATCTGGGCCTCGACCGGTCCGGCCGCCTACGGCGCCCTGCAGGCCCTCGGCAACCGTACCGACGTCAAGGTCTACGGCTTCTGCGCCGCCGAGTTGCCGCTGACCGCGGTCTACCCCGGCTGCGTCGCGCAGGCCCCGGAGGACTACGGCCGCCAGGTCGTCGGCCAGGTGCGGATGTACGTCGACGGCGACAGCGTCGACGCCGAGATCCTCGCCCCCGTCAAGCAGTTCAAGAGCGGCGAGACGCCCGCTCCGGGTGAGGTCGGCTGACCCACCCCGCACCGCCCGCGTGGGGCCGGCCGGCCGGCCGGCCCCACGCGCCCCGCCGGCGTCACCCGAGAAAGGACCCATCGCGATGACCGAGACCCCGGGCCTGCGCGCCACCGGCATCGTCAAGCGCTTCGCGGGTGTGCCCGCGCTGAGCGGCGTGGATCTGCACCTCGCCCGGGGCCGCGTCGTCGGGCTCGTCGGCCACAACGGGGCCGGGAAGTCCACCCTGCTGCGGGTCCTGTCCGGGGCGCACACCGCGGACGAGGGCACCCTCGCGATCGACGGGCGCGAGGTCCACCTCCCGACGCCCGTCGCGGCCCTCGACGCCGGCATCTCGACGGTCTACCAGGAGCTCTCCCTGCTGGAGAACCTCACCGTCACCCAGAACGTCTTTCTCGGCCGCGAGCAGCGCCGCAGCGGCACCCTGGACCGGCGCGCCATGCGCACGGCGGCCCGCGATCTGGTCGCCCGGTTCGGCCTCGACGTCGGCGTCGATCGCGCGCTGAAGGAGTACCCGGTCGCCACCCGGCAGTTGCTCGAGATCGCCGTCGCGATCGCTCGCGACGCCCAATTCCTCCTCCTTGACGAGCCGACCACGAGCCTCGAGGGCGCCCAGGTCGAGCGGTTGCTGGAACTGATCCGCACCCTGGCCCACGAACAGAACCTCGGCGTCCTGCTGGTCGATCACAAGCTGGACGAGCTGTACTCGGTGGCCGACGACGTCGTCGCCCTCGTGGACGGCCTGGTCCGGATCTCCGGGCCGGTCGCCACGGTCGACCGGGGGGCGATCATCCGGGCGATCGCCGGCGACGAGGCGGTGCCGGCCGACGAGCCGGTCGCCGACGAGCCGGTCGCCGACGAGCCGGCCGCCGACGAGCCGGCCGACGCCGACGCGCAGGCCGCACCGATCGCCGTGGCGGACGCGGTCCCCGATGCCGCGTCCGCCGCGCCGGCCGCCCGGCGCGGCGCCCGGCCCCATCCGGCCGACGACGCCGCACTCGCGCTCCGGGTGCGGGGCCTGCGGACCTCGGCCCTGGCCGAGGTCTCGCTCGACGCCCGCCCCGGCCGCGTGCTGGGCATCTACGGCCTGGTCGGCGCCGGCCGCACGGAAGTGCTGCGCGCCCTCGTCGGCCTCGACAAGGTCACCGGCGGCACGATCGAGTTGCACGGCGAACCGTACCGGCCGACCAGGCCCGCGGCGGCCGCCGGCCGCGGTCTCGTCTACCTGACCGAGGAGCGCAAGCTGGACGGGATCGTCGGCGGCCTCGACTGTGCCACCAACGTGATGCTGCCCGTGGTCGGCCGCTACCGCCGGCTCGGCCTGCTGGACACCCGGCAGTTGCGCCGCGACGCCGCCGAGCTGATGGACCGCATGCACGTGCGGGGCAACCGGGCGGGCGCCGTCGAGCGACTCTCCGGCGGCAACCAGCAGAAGATCCTGCTCGCCCGCGTCCTGGCGCAGAACCCGCGCGTGCTCCTGCTGGACGAGCCGACCAAGGGCGTCGACATCGGCGTCAAGGCCGAGATCCACCGCCTGCTTCGCGCGCTCGCGCACGAGGAGGGACTCGCCGTCGTCGTCGTTTCGAGCGAGGAGGAGGAGATCCTCGAACTCGCGGACGACGTCGTCACCATCACCGCCGGGGTCTGCGACGGCCGGGCCGTGCCCGCCGGCCGGCTGACCGCCGTCGAACTGCGTCACGCCGCGTGGAACGCGGCCTGAAACACGCCGCGCGGAACGCGGCCTGAACTGGGAGGAACCATGTCCCACCCGACGCCCTCGTCCCACCCGACCTCGGACGCCGCCGAGACTGTGCTCGCCACCGCCCGGGCCGTCGTCCGCCGCGAGGCCGCGGGCGTCGCCGCCTGCGAGGCCGACCTCGACGACACCTTCCTGCAGGTCGTGCAACTCGCCTACGAATGCACCGGCAAAGTCTTCGTGACCGGCGCCGGCACGTCGGGCGCGGTCGCCCGGCGGATGGCCCACCTGCTCTCCGTCAGCGGCACCCCGGCCATGTATATCCCCGGCGCGGACGCCCTGCATGGCACGATGGGCGCGATGACCAGCGGCGACGTGCTGATCGCCATCTCCCGCGGCGGTTCCTCGCAGGAGATCAACGACCTCGTCGCCCGGGCCAAGGAGCGCGGCGTCAGCGCTATTGTGGCGCTCACCGCGGACCCGGAGTCCGAGCTCGCCCGGCGCTCCGACATCGTCGTCAGGCTGACCATGTTGGCCGGCATCGACCCCGGCGAGGTAATCGCGATGGGCTCCACGCTGGTTACCGCGGCCTGGGGCGACGCCCTCGCCACCGTGCTGATGCAATTGCGCGGCTACTCGTGGCCGGCGGTGCTGCACTCCCACCCCTCCGGGGCGGTCGGCCAGGTCCAGGAGGCGCCCGAGGCGCTGCCCCCGCTCGAGAAATTCTGGGCCTGACGATGCCGGTGGTCCTCGGGGTCGATTCCTCCACCCAGTCCTGCACCGTCGAGGTGCGCGACGCCGAATCGGGGGCGCTGCTCGGCGTCGCCTCCGCGCCGCACCCGCCGACCCATCCGCCGGCCAGCGAGCAGGATCCGCGCGCTTGGTGGGTCGCCCTGCAGGCCGCCCTCGCCCTCGCCCTGGGCCGGGCCCGGGACGTCGCCCGGGTTCAGCCGCGGGACGTCGTCGCCATGTCCGTCGCCGCCCAGTGCCACGGCCTGGTCCTGCTCGACGACGCCGGCAAGCCCCTGCGCACCGCGCGGCTGTGGAACGACACCACGTCGGCGCCGTTCGCCGCCGCAATCGTCGAGCGCTACGGGCTCGAGGCGTGGATGTCCCGGGTGGGCATGGCGCCGTCGGCCGCGCTGACCGTAGCCAAGGCCGCGCTCACCGCCCACGAGGACCCGGCGCTGCTGCGCCGCGCCGCCCACATCCTGGTCCCGCACGACTACCTGACCTTCCGGCTCACCGGCCGCGCAGTCACCGACCGGTCCGACGCCGCCGGCACCGGGTACTTCGACGTCCACCGCGGCGCGTGGTTGCCCGAGGTGTTGCGCGACGTCGTCGCCGCCGACGTCGACTGGCCCGCTCTGCTGCCCGAGGTGCTCGGCCCGGCCGAACCGGCCGGGCCGGTCCGGCCCGACGTCGCCGCCGCGCTCGGACTGCCGGCCGAGGTCGTCGTGGGGCCCGGCGGCGGGGACCAGCACCTCGGCGCCGTCGGCCTCGGCCTCGCCGACGGCGACCTCGGCGTGTCGCTGGGCACCTCCGGCGTTGTGTTCTCGCCGCGGCGCGATTCCGTGCTGGACCCGCTCGGCGTCGTCGACTCCGTCTGTGACACCACCGGCGGCTACCTGCCGCTGACCTGCACCCTGAATGCCGCCAAGGTCACCGACACCTTCGCCCGGATCCTCGGCGTCGACGCGGCCGGGCTGGAGGCGCTCGCGTTGGCGGCCCCCGTCGACGCCGAGCGGCCCGTGCTCGTGGCGTACCTGGACGGCGAGCGCACTCCTCCGCGGCCCGGGGCCACCGGCGTGCTCGGGGCGCTGACCACCGCGACCACGCGCGAAGGCGTGGCGCTGGCCGCGTACGAGGGGGTCGTGGCCGGGCTGCTCGTCGGCGTCGAGGCGCTGGCGCGGGTCGGCGTGCGCGCCGACGGCGCCCTCGTGGTCGCCGGCGGCGGCGGGCGTTCGCTTGCCTACCGGCAAGTTTTGGCCGACCTGACCGGGCGCGGCGTCGAACTGCGCGATGCCCCCGAGGCCACCGCGCGCGGCGCCTGCGTCCAGGCCGCCGCCGTGTGGCGGGGCGACGACGTCGGGGCGGTCGCGGCCCGGTGGCGGCCCGGCGTCGTGACCCGGACCGAACCGCGCGCGCGGTACCGGGTGCCCGGCGAGGTCTACGATCGGCTCGCCGCCGCGACGGGGCCGGGGCCGGCGCCTGACCCGACCGGCGCCTGACCCGACCGGTGCCTGACCCGACCGGCGCCTGACCCGACCGGCGCCTGACCCGACCGGCGCCTGACCCGACCGGATGCCGCTCGACACCAAGGAGAGGACCCCATGCTGTACATCGACTCCGCCGACCGGCCCGCCGTCGAGCGGCTGCTGGCGACCGGACTCTTCGCCGGCGTCACCACCAACCCGACCATCCTCAACCGGGCCGGCCTCGACGTCGACGACTCCCCCGACGTGTATGCCTGGCTCGCCGGGGCCGGGGCCGGCACGGTCTTCTTTCAGGCCGTCGGGACCGACCCCGATGCCCTCGCGGAGCACGGCCGCGAGCTGCGCGGGCTGGGCGCGAACGTCGTCGTCAAACTACCCGCCACCGCGCCGGGGCTCACCGCCGCGCGGCGGCTCACTCGGGAAGGGACGCCGGTCCTGGTGACCGCCGTCTACCACGCCTCCCAGGCGCTGTCGGCCTGCGCCGCGGGCGCGGAGTGGATCGCGCCCTACGTCGGGCGGATGAGCGACCTCGGGCGCGACGGCGTCGCCGAGGCCGTGGCGATGCACGCCATCACGCGGGCCGCCGGCGGACACGCCGTCGGTGGAACTCCCGCCCTGGGCACGGCCGCCGCCGAAGCCGACGCCCCCGATGCGGGCGGCTGCCGTGTGATCGCCGCCAGCCTGCGCGACGTCGACCAGGTCGCCCGCCTCGCCGCCGGCGGCGTCCCCGACTTCACCCTGTCCGTGGCGCTGTGCGACGCGCTGCTCGCCGACCCACTCACCGTCCAGGCGGCCGCCGACTTCGAGGCAGTGGCGCGGCGCGCGGGATAGTACTCCGAGCGCAGTATGCATCGTGGCCTGGGGTGTTTCAGGACCCGAGTCAGAGGTCTTCGAAACCGGCCGGCGTCGGACCGGGGAATTCGACCCCGTCGCTGCCGGCCGCGCGCGGGCCGGGTTGACCTCGGTCCAGCGCCGGGACCTCAATGCACGTCCGCAGCTGTGCTGTGGGACCGATGTCGGCGCGCCCGCTATTGCTGCTGCATCGGGGTCATGCGGGCGTTCCAGCCCTGGGCGGTCAGGCTGGTCCTGATCCGGCGGGCGGCTTCGGGCGTCAGGCTCGACTCGTCGGGCCATCCGTCCGCGATCAGCAGGCGCCCGCCGTGCACGGCCTGGGCCGTGGCCCCGTCCACGTGTTCGGGGAAACCACCGATCCGGTCCGAGACCCACGACAGTCCGCCGATCCGCGGCGTGAGGGCGTCCCGGCCGGGCCAGGTCTTGGCCTCCCTGATCTGCGGCCGGGCCGCGACCGCGGCACAATCGGGCCGCCACACCGGCAGCAGATCGACGAACACTTCCTTGAGCATCCGGCGGATCGACTCGAAGTCGAAGTTCTTGTCGAAAGTGATCAGCAAACCGCTTTGCACGAGCCTGGGACCCGCCGGGATGGGTGAGCCATCAGATGCGAAAACCGTGAAACCTCGGGTGGAGTACATGGTGTCGTCCTCCGCGGGGACCGCAGCCAACGTCGGGTTATACCCCTCCTCCGGGATCGGACCGCGATCGTCTCTGGAGACCCATCGCGCCACAAGATCTGCCCACGCAATATCCGGGACGTCGAGCGGTGCCAGCTTGCCGGCCTCGTACCAGCGGGCGCCCATGCGCGCCACGATCGGTTCCAGCGCATGAACCGCGGCGCACAAGCGCTCACCTATCGCGGTCACGTCCTCCACCCGACTGCCCCACTTGAGAAGTACCGACACGTCACAGGTCACTTCGTTCCTCCTGCTCCGGACACCGGAGTGTGGTAGACAACGACGTTGTTGATGCCCTGGTCCTCGAAAAACTCCTCCACCCGCGCGGCGGCGTCAGGATCGGAGAAGTGCCACTCCAGGACTGAGCCCTCGGGTATGGCGTTGGCCTGTCGCTTCACCTCTGCTCTGAACTCCTCCAATTGGCGGCGCCGTAGGAACGGTACCCCTGGTTCGCCGAATAGGTCGTAGCCGTGTTTGGCGTCGAGGTAGACGGGGGTGGGTGGTTGGCCGTCGCGCACGACGAACCCGTCGAAGTCGACCGGGCGGCCGGTCGCTGGTGAGGTGACCCGGTATTCGGGGAGGTGGCCGTTGTCGAAGGGTGTTGTCGGGTGACAATCAGATACGGACTCGACGTGGTAATGCGCGATGGCGCCCCGTGAGGGAATGCAGCTCCCGCTTGGTGGCCACTCGCGGTTACGGCTGCTGCATCGGGGTCATGCGGGCGTTCCAGCCCTGGGCGGTCAGGCTGGTCCAG
>JAVBMU010000065.1:0-9552 GCA_031552185.1 Cellulomonadaceae bacterium
CTCGGGGTCGGGGCGCGGGGGCGCGGGGTCGGGGCGCGGGGTCGGGGCGCGGGGGCGCGCGCGGGCTCGGGTCGCGGACCTCGGCGCCGCGGTACTCAGCGGCGCGGGCGGGGGCGCCGCAGGGCGAGTGATTCCTCACCATGTTGTCGCTTCCGGCGGGTGTCTGGCCTTGGATCGGCAGGGGCCGGGGGGACAAGTCTTTGGCCGCGGTGTTGCGTCGTGAGGTGGTCCGTCGCGAGTCAGTACCTGACGCCGCGAGTCAGTACCTGGCACCGCGAGTCAGTACCTGGCACCGCGAGTCAGCACCGACACGCCGGGAAAACGAGCACCGAACAGCTGCAAGGTACTGACTCGGCGCACAAGGCACTGACTCGGCGCGCCAAGTACTGACTCGGCGCGCCAAGTACTGACTCGACGCGCCAAGTACTGACTCGGCGCGCCTCGGCGCGCCAGATGAATGATTCCGGGTTCGTGGTCGTGGACGGTGAGGCTGCGGCGGGTGGTTTTCCCGGCGGCCGGCGAGGGTGCTGCTGCGGTGGGGGTGCGGGCGACGTCGACGCCGCGGCAATCCGCATCCCGGGTCGACGCCGCGGCAATTCGGAAAGCGTCATCGTCCAGCGATGCTCGTCAATGCCCCGGACCATCCGCGGATCCCTCGCGATCGCTCGCCCGGCGCCCAATGGTGGGCGGCAGGGCGCAATGCCCAAGTTCTGACATATTTCGCATCAACCGGTAGTGTCGCTCCATGGCGGGCACGGCGTTCGCGACGCGGCGCTCGGGCGCCGACGGCGTCCGGGTCACCGGGCTGCGCCGCTCCTTCGGCGCCGTGCGAGCCCTGGACGGCATCGACCTCGTCGCTCGCGCCGGTGCGATCACCGCCCTGGTCGGGCCGAACGGCTCCGGCAAGACGACGCTGCTGCTGACCCTCGCGGGGCTGCTCCGCCCGAACGCCGGGCAGGTCCGGGTGGCCGGCGTCGACCCCGTGCGCGATGGCCGGGCCGCCCGAACCCGGACCGGTTGGATGCCCGATGTCTTCGGCGCCTGGGAGTCCCTTACCGTGCGGGAGGTGCTGGCGACGGTCGCGACGGCCTACCGGCTCGAGCGAGCGGCGGCGCGCGGTCGGACGGCGGACGTGCTGGCCGCGGTCGGGCTGACCCGAGCGGCCGACACACCGGCGCACGTCCTGCCCCGCGGCGACAAGCAGCGGCTCGGCCTGGCCCGGGCGCTGATTCACGACCCGGACGTCCTTCTGCTCGACGAACCGGCGGCCGGCCTCGATCCGCGCTCGCGCGACGATCAACGTGAACTGCTGCGCTCGCTCGCGGGCGCCGGCCGGACGGTCGTGGTGTCCAGCAACGTCCTGACGGATCTCGACGGACTCGCCGACGACGCCGTCTTCCTCGCCCGCGGCCGCGCCGTCGCCATGGAATCGCTGGCGGCGACCGCGCCGGCACCGCGTGCCTGGCGGCTGTGCGCCCTCGACGCCGCACCGCTCGCAGACTGGCTCGCACAGACGGGCATTCCCTTCACCCCGCAGGACGACGGCGCGGTCTTGGTCGAGATCGACGGCGAGGCCGGGGCGGCGGTGCTGCTGCGGGATGCCGTCGCGGCCGCAGTCCCGCTGGTCAGTTTTGCTCCCGCGGGCAGCCGATTCGAGAGCCGCTACCGGAGCCTCGAGGAGGACCGGTCATGAACTCGATCCGGAGCCGACTGCCGGGGGCGGCGGGCACCGACGCCCGGCGCCAGGGGCGCAAGCGGTGGCCGAGCCTGCGGAACTGGACGGTGAGCCCCCGGGGAATCGGCGTCGTGATCCGGCTCGACCTACGCCGGCGGGTCCGATCCAGCCGGTGGCGACTCGCGCTCGTCCTGTGGTGTGTCGCCGTCGGCGCCGTCACCGTGCTGACCATCGCGGCTACCGGCTCGCTGGCGGCACAGGGCTACCCCGGTTCCGGGCTGCCCACCGGCCGAAGCGTGTTCGGCACGGTGGTCTTCTTCGTGCTCTTTTTGGGGATCCTCCTCGCCCCGACGCTGAGTTCGTCCGCGATCAACGGGGATCGCGAGAACGGCACGCTGGCCGGCCTGCAGGTCACCCTCCTGACCCCGGCCGAGATCGTGCTCGGCAAATTGCTCGCCGCCTGGCTGGCCGCCTTGACGTTCCTGATCGCCGGCCTGCCGTTCATCGTCTGGGCGCTGCACGCGGGCGGCGTCAGCGTCCGCGCATTCCTGGCCGCCACCGCCCTGATCGCCGTTCTGCTGCTGGTGGCCTGTGCGCTCGGCATCGGGTTCTCCGCGGCGGTCCGCACCACCTCCGGCTCGACCGCGATGACCTACCTGGCGACGGGCGGGCTGTGCATCGTGACGGTGATCCTGTTCGGCCTGGGCTCGGCAATCCAGACCCAGGAGGAACGGATCCGGGTCTGGACGGCCCCGGCGACGTCCGATTGGGGCAATCGCGGGCCGGTCCGGTGTGCGTGGGAGTACGAGGAGGTCTCCCGCACCCATTCCGAACGGGTTTGGTGGCTGCTCGCCGTCAATCCGTTCGTCATCGTGGCCGACGCCACGGGGTTCGACGCTTCCCGCGCCGCCGAGGGCACGGCCGGCTCCGCCTCCGGCCGGGACCGGCCCGCCTTCCTCGCCGATCCGCTCGGGGCGATTCGATACTCGGTGCGCGCCGCCCATACCGGACCGGCGCTCGAGGCGGACTGGTGCGGCGCGTACGGCAGCGACGGCCCTTCGCCCGTACCCGAACGCGACCTCGACGACAGCGACGTCTGGCCGTGGGGCCTGGGCATCGACGCCATCCTCGGCCTGGGGGCCGTGACGTCTGCCATCCGGCGCCTGCGCGTCCCAGCGGGCGTGCTACCCCGCGGAACGCGCATCGCCTGAGGTTCGACCGGTCGTGTCGCTCCCGCTCCGATGACGCGCGATACGAAACGGTCCACCCCGAGCCGGTGGGCGAACTCCTGCAAAGACAGGTCGTGCAGCGCCTGCAACCTGTCGACCACGCCGGGGTGCAATTTGACCCGCTCGTTCATGCCACGCTCCCGGGCCGGCACGTCGTACGATCGCGCCACCGCGCGAATCGCGGCGATCGGCGCGTGCACGCGGGCATCGGCCCGATCTCGGCCACGGTACGGCTGGCCGGTGAGTTCCTCGACACTGACGGCCAAGGTTCGCGCCACGGTGTTCAGGAAACCGTAGGTGGGCAGCCTCTCGCCCTGCTCGACCTTCCTGATCGCGCCGAGAGACAGGTGCGCGTGGTCAGCCAATTCGCGCTGCGTGTACCCGGCGAGCTTGCGAAGCGTCGCGAGCCGCGAGCCGATGGCCTCGTCCGCTGCCTTGAGCACCGTTCCTCCCTCCACTGACCCCGTTGCCGTCACGATAGCCGCAAAGGAGAAGAGTCGGTCAAGGCGTCATCCGTGGCCTGACCCCGCGGAGACCCAGTCGACGACCGCGTCGATCACCTCCGCCTGCCACGCCAGAGTTCGCGGTTCGCGGTATGCCTTGTCGCCGGCCATCGCGAATCCGTGCCCGGCGCCCTCGACCACCATGAGCCGGGAATCGCCGTTCAACCGGGGCATGGCCTCGCAGCTGGTGGCGATCGGGACTTGGGTGTCCTGGTCGCCGTGCACCACGAGCGTCGGGGCGACAACCTCGCCGAGCGCGGTGTGCGGCTGCAGCCAGAAGACCTCGTTCAGAAACGCCCGCCCGTGCCGGAAGGACGGCGAGTACTGCAGGTAGCCGTCGCGCGTCAGCATCGCCACGTGCTCGTCGTCGAGCTGATCATTGACCCAGTACGGTCGGCCATCGATCGTCCGTCGCTTGTAGTCGATCCGCGGACACAGCATCACGAGGCGGTTCACTTCGGCGGGACGCTTGGCCGCGTAGTAGGCGCAGAGCCCACCGGCGAACGACTGCCCGATCAGCGACATCGCCTCGACGCCGGTCGACGCGCGAAGCTGCCCGAACGCCGCCCGGATGTCGTTGAGGATGCCCGCCAGGGTGACGTCCTCCTGGGTTCCCTCCGACTCGCCGTGCCCCCGCAGGTCGAACCGGAGAGAAGCGATCCCGCCCGCCGCGAGGCCGGCAGCCATGCGGTCGAAGAACCCCGACTCGTGCCGCGTGACGCCCCGCCCGTGCACCAGCAACACGCCCGACGGCGATGTCGTGGCCGGCACGAGAAGGTCGCCGACCAGGCGAGTCCCGTCAAGGGACCGGAACTCGACCCGCGACTCGCCGACCATGCCGCGCGACCCTCCTGCCTTCGAATCCGCACCCGGACGAGACGTCGTCCGCGTCCTCCCCCGCAACGCGATTCTGCACGATACGTCACCACCGGCGCCGCAACCCTCCCCCGCAGAGCGGGCGCGTCCGCATGGCTTGGGCGTGCCCCCACGATGCCAGGATGGGACCCCGTCCGGCCAGCCTGAAGGGGGATCGTGCCACCGAAACGACGACCCAGCCCCAGAGCCTGGAAGCGACGCTGTGGGCGGCCGCGGACAAGCTCCGCGGGAAGATGGATTCAGCCGTCCACAAACACGTTGTGCTCGGCCTCATTCTGGCGAGTTCTACACCCCGCGTTCCGTGGTTCAACTCCTGGTCGAGATGCTCCAGCCCCACTACGGGCGGGTCCTGGACCCGGCCTGCGGCTCGGGAGGCATGTTCGTCCAGGCCGACAAGTTCGTCGCCGCCCACGGCGGCTCGCGCAGCGGCTATGAGGAATGCAGCGCGTCGTACTCCGCCTCGGCGGCGACGTCGTCGTCCACGTCCAGGCGCAGATGGGCCAGGATCAACTGCAGGACCCGGACCGCCGCGGCCGCCCGCTCGCCCCAGACCGACACGTAGGAGAACTGCCACCACCACATGGCCTCGCGCCGCCGTCCGGCGTCGTGATGCTGCAGCCCCTTCGCCAGCGCATCCGCGACGAGCGCGATGTCCCCGGAGACGGAGGAGGAACCGACCTCGACCCCATACAGCGGGTCGACGACCTCGGCGTATTCGTCCAGGCCGTCCAGTTGCCGGGCGAGACCCTCGCGCAACGGGTCGACGTCGATCTCCGGGCCGACGTCGGGCTCGAAGCGTTCCTGCGGGACGACGTCGGCCGCCGCCCCGAGCCGCGCTCCCGCGGCGAGGATGTCCGACGTCGCGAGCAACAGCAGGGGGATCTCCGAGTCGGGCGCTCCGCCGGACGCAACCTCCGCCACGGTCGAGAGGAACGCCCTGACCTTGCCGGACATTGACTGCGCGACCCCGGTGAGTTCCAGGTCTTCCCACGTGTCAGCCACCGACTACCCTCCTGCCCTCGAATGCGCGGCCCAAGGTGACCTCGTCCGCGTACTCCAAGTCTCCCCCAACCGGAAGCCCGGAAGCGAGACGCGTGACCCGAATTCCCATCGGCAGGAGCAATCGCGCCAAATACGTCGCCGTCGCTTCGCCCTCGACGTTCGGATCTGTGGCGAGGATCACCTCCGCGACGGTGCCGTCCGCGAGGCGGGTCATCAGATCGCCGATCCGCAGATCGTCCGGCCCTACGTTGTCGATCGGATTGATCGCCCCGCCGAGCACGTGGTAGCGGCCGCGGAATTCGCGGGTGCGCTCGATCGCGACGACGTCCTTGGGCTCCTCGACCACGCAGATGACGTCGTCCGACCGGCGTGGGTCCGAGCAGATCCGGCAGCGCCGGTCCTCGGCAACGTTGCCGCACAGCTCGCAGAACCGGACCCGGGCCTTGACCTCGGTCAGGGCGTTCACCAGGTGCTGAACCTCGGCGGCGTCGGCGGCCAGGAGATGGAAGGCGATCCGCTGCGCGCTCTTGGGACCGATGCCGGGCAACTGCCCAAGCTCGTCGATCAGGTCCTGGACTGCGCCCTCGTACATGGGCCCAAGCCTACGGGTCGCCGCCGGGCGCCGAGGGCCGACCCCGCCACGACGGCGACGCACCACAGGGCGAGGCCCAACAGCCCGGTGTACCACTCGGCCCGGAACTCGAACCAGAAGGCGTGCCCGCCCCAGCCGACCCTCGGCTGCGGCACCTCGGGCGTCGACATCAGGCTCGACGCAGCGGAGTCCGCCCACAGCAGCAGCGAAACGGCTCCCGCCACCAGACCGCCGAGGAGCGGGGACCACGAGGCGGGCCGCCCCCGCCACGCCCGCCAGAACGTCAGGGCGAGGCCGAACCCGGTCAGGACCGCCAGCCAGCCGATCGCCTGCCCGGAGAGGCAGCGGTCGCCGGTGGCGAACAGCGCAAGGTTAAACAGGACGAAGACGCCGAGGCCAACTGCGAGCGCGAGTCCGACCCCACGCCACCACGGCCGGGAGGTCCCGGCGCCGCCCTGCTCAGCCGAGTTCACGCCACGCCGCTTCCTGCCTGCGTTCCAGGTCGGCGAAGGACTGGGCGGTTCCGGCCAGAATCGTCGCGGCCCTCGTCAGCAAGGCACGATTCACCTCCTCCGCCGTCGTCCATTGCGCGTGCCGCGCGCTGTATGCCGTCGCCGCGTCCCCCGTCCACTGGCTGCCCAGCCTGGCGCCGGCCATCCCGTACTGGGCCGAGACCGCCTCGAGGCCCCGGGCACCCTGCATCATTTCGCCCGCCGCCGACGCCATCCGCACCGGGTCGAATTCGATAAAGGTCATGACCCCTCCTGAACGCCCTCGTAGACGGTGACCTCGACCATCGCGTGGCCGCCGCCCCGCACCGGTCGCGTCACGCCGTTCAGCATGAGGCGGGCGCCGTGGTCGAGGTCCATGGCATCGCCCGTCTTGAGGACGGCTCGGTGCTTCGTCTCGTCGATCACGGCCAGGCGGGCCCAGCCGACGCCGTCGTCGTCGAAGCCGGCGCCGAGCACGCCAACGAGCCGGCCCGCGACGCGTCCCTCGGTGGCCTGCAGAATTCGGCCGGTCGCGCTCATTCTTGCCTCCTCACAACGGACTACCGATGGACTGTTTGCTGAAGGCCCGCTCGAACTCCTCCTCGGACAGCTTGATCACGCCGCCGCCGTCGGAGGAGTTCCCCGGGCCCCACGGGTTGACCACAAAGACGTTCCCGTCGTCGTCGACGTCGACGACGGAGTATGCGTGACCGTCGACGATGTCGATTTCCGTCGAGGTCCACACTCCGGGGGGATTCTCGACCTGGGCGTCGACCGTGGGTGCGCCGCCCCACTCCACCCACAGTACTTTTCGCTCGGAGTCGGTGCTCACGGCCACCGGCTTGCCGTCCTCGAGCGCGTCGCGCATCTTGTCGACATCCGTCCCGCCGCGGGAAGCGTCGCCACCGGTGATGATTTCGAAGGCGTTGTCGCTGTATCCGCCGTTGATGTCGTCCTCGCCGCCCTCGTGCTGCACGAGCGCGGCCTCGTACACGGAGGCCCAATTGACTCGGCCCTGCCCCGCGCCATCCGCGTACACGCTGTCCACGAAGTACTTCCCGGGTGAGCCGTCGGGGAAATACAGCGTGACCCAATAACCCTGCTTTTCCTCGTCCCACTCCATGTGGTCCCGAATGAAATCGGCCCCGCCGGGGCTGTCGGCAATCGAGATCAGCGCCGCGATGTACCAGCAGTCGCCGGCGCCGCCCTGCTTGATCAGCAGCGGGTCCAGACCCGCGTCGGACAGGTCGACCTCGCCGTCGAGGGGGACCTTGCGGTCCAGGACGCCTTCGTCGCCCCAGTCGCTCGGGAAGACCTGCGTCTGGAACGGACCGCCGCCGCCGTGCGCGGCGGCCTCGTTGGCCGCGGCGACGATCTCCGCCTCGGCGGTCCGGGCGAGCGCCGGGTACTCGTCGATGAGATCGGAGCGGGTCGTGCTGAACCTGAGATTCTCGACCAACAGGTCCGGATCGAAGAAGCCGCCACCGGCGGCGGAACGTGCGGTGGCCAGTTCCAGGGCCTGGGCGGCCTGTCTGTACCCCTCTTCGAGCCGCTCCAGCCCGTCCGCGAAGGTCTCCAGCGCCCCGGCGCACCGGTCGTATGCCGAATGCGCCGCCGCGAGGTCGCCGGCCATCGTGCGGCGCGCGCGCCGCGCCGCGACGCCCGCATCCGTATCCCACTCGTTGAGGACGATGCCCGCGACCTGCTCCGAGGTGGCGTCGAACCGGGTGGCCTCCGTCCGAAGTTCGTGGGCGTTCGCCCGAATCAAGCCCGCGTTCCCCGGGAAGAACGTCACGGTTCGCCTCCCTCCTCCGCAGCCTGCCGGGCCCTCTCATCGATGGCCTCGTAGTCGGCCGCCGCCTGCTCCGCCAGCGTTCCGGCCGTGGTCAACGACTCGCGAGCGTGGTCGATGCCGGGTTCCCAGCCGGCGACGAAACGTGACATCGCCGATGCGACCAGGGAGTTGCCGTACGGATCCGGCAGGCCGGCTACCGCGGTCCTCGCGGTCCGGGCCGCCTCCGTGTAGGTCTCGGCCGCGGTCCTCAGTTGCTCGGTCTCCACGCTCGGCATGCCCCACCGCCCCTCTTTGGGTGTTTGTTGCTCCGAGCATAGTGCATATTCCTGACACATTTTGTCGTCCGCGTGCGTTGCCCGCGGCAATCGCCTGCGCTTCTCGGGAACGTCCCGAAAGCGGGCGCGCCGGTCGCGGCGCGCCCTGCCGGCGCCGCTCGGCGCCTGACCGGCGAACGCGGAGCGGCGAGACTGCCACCGCTGGTACCACCGCTGGTACCATATATGGCATGACCACCAAAACCACGGTCTACCTGCCGGACGACCTCAAGCGGGCCGTCGAGTTCCGCGCGCGGCAGGAGGGAATGTCCGAGGCCGAGGTGATCCGGTCGGCGATCCGCGCCCACGTCGAGCCGGCCCGCCCGCGAGCACGGGCGGGCATCCTGCGGACCGACGAGCCGATGGCGCACCGCGTCGACGAACTCCTCGCCGGCTTCGGCACGCCGTGATGGGCGCGCGATGATGGCCACACGTCGCCATCCGGCGGGACGGTGCCCCGGCGACCCCGGCCGCCGGCAATGATCGTCGACACGAGCGCTCTGCTTTCGTTTCTTTACCAGGGTGAGACTGAACACGCGGCCACCGTCGCCGCGATCGACGGCTCGAACGAACCGCTGGTCATCTCGCCCTACGTGCTGGCCGAACTGGACTACCTGGTGTTGTCCCGGCACGGGAGTCGGCATGAACTGGCCGTCCTCGACGAACTCACCTCCGGCGCCTGGGAACTCGCCCAGATGGATCCGGGCCGGGTGCGCAGGGCACGGGAGATCGTCGCCCGCTTTGCGGACGTGCCGATCGGCCTCGCAGATGCGTCGAATATCGTGCTGGCCGAGGACTATCGGACCGCGACCATCGCCACGCTCGACCGGCGGCACTTCGCCATCCTGCGCCTCGCCGACGGCTCGGCGCCCAGGCTCGTGCCCTGAGTGCCGGCTCATGCCGGCCGCCGAACTCGGTCGATGTCGGCCATCGTCGGCCGTCGGCGTCGGCCCAGCCAGGTCCCGACGCCGACGGCGAGGCACCAGAGCGCCCCGCCGAGCAGGATCTGGCCCAGATCGGGTCCGAACTCGTACCACGAGGTGTACCGGCCGCCGTAGTGAAGCCGGTCCTGCGG
>JAVBMU010000090.1:0-47203 GCA_031552185.1 Cellulomonadaceae bacterium
CGCCCGCCGGGCCATCGGACCCGGCCGCCGGGCCCGGCGCGGAGGCCGACCGGTGAGCCGCGGCCGAGCGCGGTTCCGCGCCGACGACCGGAACCGGGCGGACGACGGCGGCTCGGCCGCCGGCGCGGCGGGGTTCGCGGCGCCGTTCCCGCACCCGTCCGGGGCGCGTCCACCGGCGATCCCGCCGCAATTCGTGCCCACCCACGTCGCCATCGTCATGGACGGCAACGGGCGGTGGGCGAATGCCCGCGGCCTGCCCCGGACCGCCGGCCATGAGGCCGGCGAGGCCGCGCTGCTCGACGTCGTCGCCGGCGCGGTGGAGATCGGGGTCAAGTACATCTCCGCGTACGCGTTCTCGACCGAGAACTGGAAGCGGTCGCCGGACGAGGTTCGGTTCCTGATGAACTTCAATCGCGACGTGATCCGCCGCCGGCGCGACGAGATGGCGAGCTGGGGCGTGCGGATGCGGTGGGCCGGCCGGCGGCCCCGGCTGTGGACCTCGGTGATCAAGGAACTGGAGATCGCCGAGGAGCAGACGAAGCACAATGAGGTCTGCACGCTGACCATGTGCGTCAACTACGGCGGTCGGGCCGAAGTGGCCGACGCCGCCGCGGCGATCGCCCGCGATGTCGCGGCGGGGCGGCTCGACCCGGGACGGGTCACCGAGCGAACCGTCGCCCGCTACCTGGACGAGCCCGACCTGCCCGACGTCGACCTCTTCCTGCGCAGCTCGGGCGAGCAGCGCACCTCGAACTTCATGATCTGGCAGGCCGCCTACGCGGAGTTGGTCTTCCTGCCCGAGCCGTGGCCGGACGTGGACCGACTGGCGCTGTGGCGGGCGATCGAGGAGTACGCCCGCCGGGACCGTCGCTACGGCGGGGCGGTCGACGCCGTCGGGCCGGCGGAGTAGCCGTCGGCCCGGCGCCGTGGAACCGCTCAGGCGATGATCAGCAACACGCCGCCGAGGCACCCGGTGAAGCCCGCCCACTGCAACTTGGTGAGGCGTTCGTGTTGGAAGACGTACGCGAGGAGCGCCGTGCCGACCGGGTAAAGGGCCGACAGGACCGCGGCGACGGTCAGCGAGCCCGTCGAGGCGGCCCACGCGAAGGCGAAGGCGGCGGTTGCGTCGAGGACACCCACCGCCGCGACCGTGCCCAGGTCGCGGCCGGTCGGCCGGGCCGCGCGGACCAGCAGCGCGCAGCCGATGGCGAGCAGCGCGGCGACCGACCGCATCACGACCGTCGTCGTCGCCGCGGACGACGCCGACCCGCGGGCGAGAAAGATCAGGGCGCCACCCAGCCCGAGGGCGGCGACGATGCCCAGTTGGATCGACCGATAGGCGGTCGAGGACTGCCGATCGGCGCCCCGGGCGTCAATCGTGACCAGCGCAATCCCCAGCAGGCAGGCCGCGATGCCGGCCGCGCCGAGCATGCCGACCCGATCTCCCGTCAGCAGGCCCCAAGTGATCGGCAGGGCGGCGGACATCGCCGCGATCGGCGCGACGACGCCCATCGACCCGATCGCCAACCCGCGGTAGAGGGCGCTGAGACCGATGCAGGAGCAGATCCCGGCGAGCGCGCCGTAGACGACGACGTTCGTGCCGGCGCGCAGGTCCCAGCCCACCAGCAGGAGGAGAAACCCGAGCCCGGCGGTCTGTGACCCGGCCGTGACCGCGATCGATCGGACCCGCCGCGCGACCGTGCCACCGAGGTAGTCCGCTCCGCCCCACGCAACACCCGCCAGGAGGGCGACGAGGGCGCTCATGACGCCGTCGACCCTCGGCACTGAGCGCACACGCCGAAGAGTTCGATGGTGTGCTCGATCCCGCTGAAGCCGTGCGCGGCCCCGACCTGATCCGCCCACGTCTCGACCGTCGGCCCGTCGATCTCGACCGTGCGCCCGCAGTGCCGGCACACCAGGTGATGGTGGTGCTCGCGGCGCCGGCAGCGGCGGTACAGGGTCTCGCCGTCGCCGGACCGCAGGACGTCCAGCTCGCCGTCGTCGGCGAGCGATTGCAGCGTGCGGTACACCGTCGCCAGGCCGACGCCGGCGCCGCGGCCCCGCAGCATCTCGTGCAACTGCTGAGCGCTGCGGAAGTCATCCAGGTTCGTGAGCGCCTCGCTCACCGCGAGCCGCTGGCGGGTCATGCGTTGCACGAGTCACCTCCGGGCACCGCGCCCTCGGCCGCGCGCGCCGTCGGCAGCCGGATGCCGGGACGGTCCAGTTGCAGGTCGTCCGGGATATCCGGGTGCGGGTCCGCCCCCGCCGGCGGGTGCGGGCGGACCCGGGCGCGAATCAGCGCCGCGAGCGCGTAGATCACGATCGCGAGGACGACGATCGTCGCGCCGGGGGACCAGTTGTGCCAATACGTGATCGAGAGCCCGGTCACGCAGACGAGGGCACCCACGGCCGAGGCCGTCGTCATGGTGCGGCGGAACGACCGCGTGATCTGCTGCGCGACGGCGACCGGAACGATCATCAGCGCGCTCACCAGCAGCAGCCCCACCACCCGCATGGACACGGTGACCGTGAGGGCGGCCACCACGGCGACGGCGATGTTCAGCGCCCCCACCGGAAGCCCGGAGGCGCGTGCGAACTCCTCGTCCTGGCTGACCGCGAACAGCGCCCCGCGCAGCCCGAGCCCGACGGCCAGGATCACCGCGCCCAGCACCGCCGTGACCACAAGGTCCGCCCCCGTCACGGTCGAGATCGAGCCGAACAGGTACCGCATCAGGTTGCTCGCCGAGCCGCCCGCGACCCCCATGATCAGCACCCCGCCGGCGATCCCGCCGTAGAAGAGCAGCGCCAGGGCGAGGTCGCCACTCGTGCGGCCCCGGCTGCGGACCACCTCGATCGCGATGGCGCCGAGGACGGAGGCGACGATCGCGCCCGGGACCGCGAGGGCGTCGTCGGGCACCAGCCCCATCGCGGAGCCGACGAGCCAGCCGAGCGCCACCCCCGTCAGCGCCACGTGGCCGATGCCGTCGCCGAGCAGCGACAGCCGGCGCTGCACCAGATAGGTACCGACGATGGGCGCGCACGCCCCGACCAGGAGCGCGGCGAGGAGGGCATTACGCATCAAGGGATCGGTCGCCATCGCGATCAGGTCGTCGAACATCAGGCGCCCTTCTGATCGGAGCCGGGCGGGCGCGGGGTGGAAACGGCGCCCGTCAGGCCGAGCGAGGCCGCGTCCGCGATGAGATCGACCGCGGCGTGCGGGTGGATGTGCTCGTGCGAGCGGTCGGCGTGTTCCGCGGCCGGCCGCGGCGGCACGCCGTCGTGCACCACCCGGCCATGGCGCAGGACGACGGCGCGCCGGATCAGCGGCGCGAGCGGGCCGAGTTCGTGCAGGACGACGAGCGTCGTCAGGCCCGCGTCGATCAGCCGTTCCAGCGTGGCGGCGAAGGCCTGCTGGCTGGGCGCGTCCACGCCGGCCACCGGCTCGTCCAGGATCAGCAGCTCCGGGGCCCGGACCAGCGCCCGGGCGATCAGGACCCGCTGCTGTTGACCGCCGGACAACTCGGTGGTCGCCCGCCCGGCCCGGTCGGCGAGGCCGACCAGGTCCAGCGCGTGGGTCACCTGGTCCCGCCACCCCCGCGGTAGCCGCAGCCGACGCCCGTACAGCAGCCCGGCGGCGACCACCTCCGCGGCCGTCGACGACGTCCCGGACTGGGCGCCGACCCGTTGCGGCACGTAGCCGATCCGGTCCCACGGCACCGTCCGGCCCAGCGGCCGGCCGAACAACTCCACCGTGCCGGCGGTCCGGGGCAGCACGCCGACCAGCGTGCGCACCAAGGTGGACTTGCCGGAGCCGTTCGCGCCCAACAGCGCGACGACGTCCCCGGCGGGGACCGTCAGGTCCACCCCGCGCAGGATCTCCCCGCCGCCCAGGTCCACGCGGATCCCGGTCGCGCGGATCGGCGGGGGCGTCGGGTCGGCGGCGTCGGCTGCCGCTCGGGTCGTCATCGGCAGGTCAGCCCTTTCGTGAGGGCGTTCAAATTGGCGGCCATCACCTGCACATAATCAGCATCCGGGTCGAGTTGCGACTCCAGCGGGTCGAGGTCCGCCGCGTCCAGGCCGAGATCGGCGGCGAGGGCGCGGGTGACCGCGGTGCCCGCGCCGGGTTCCGCGAACAGCGTGCGCACGTTCTTGTCCCGGATGATGCCGCTCACCTCCCGCAGCCGGGCCGGGGCGGGTTCGGCCTCCGGATCCGAGCCGGTGATCCCGACCTCGATCAGGTCATAGCGCTGGGCCAGGTAGCCGAACGCCGCGTGCGAGGTGACCAGGACCGCGCCTGGGCAGGGGGCCAGTCCGGTGGTGAATCGGGTGTCCAGGTCGGTCAGGTCCGCGGTCAGCCGGGCGGCGTTCGCCTGGTATGCCGCGGCGTTCTCGGGGTCGACGGCGACCAGGGCCATCGCCACCGGCTCCGCGATCCGCGCCAGCCGGGTCGGGTCGAGCCAGAAGTGCGGATCGAGCGCGTGGTCGTGGCCGTGGTCGGCGTCGGTGTCCGTGCCGTGGTCGGGCTCCGGGCCGGCGGCTTCGGCCGAGTCCGCGTCGGCGTCCGGGACGGCTGTGGCGGCGGCACCGTTGGGTCGGGCCTCGAGCTCAGCGTCGTCGGCCGCGTCCACGACGTGGGCGGGCTTGCGGCGATCGATTGCCTCGTCGACCGCCGGCTGGAAGCCGGAGAGGTAGACGACCAGATCCGCTTGCCCGACGGCGCGGACCTGGGCGGGGGACAGCTCGAGGTCGTGCGGCTCGGCGGCCGGCGGGGTCAGGTTGCGCACCTCGACGAGGTTGCCGCCGACCTGTTGGGCGACATATTGCAGCGGGTAGAACGAGGCCAGCACCACCTTTCGGCCGTCGGCCGGGGGCTCCGAGCCCGTACCGGCGCAGCCTGCCGCCACGCCGACGAGCGCCGCCGCCGCGAGCACGGCCGCGGTCCTGGTGCCGGCGGTGGTTCGGAAGCGGGCGGGGTTGTGGAGGCGGACAGTGGTTCGGGTGCCGGTGGCGCGCGGGAAGGTCACCCCCTCAGTGTCAGCTTGATGAGAATGAATGTCAAAACCATTCCCAACACGAGCGGCCCGCACGCGCGTCTGGGCGAGTGATTCCAAACGAGTGTCGCCGCCGCCGGCGGGTGTTTGGCCGTCGATCGGCAGGGGCGGCACGCCGTGTCCGACGACGCCTCGGCGGACGGCCGCCCGGCGCGATGCGGCGCCAGGCGGGCGCGCGAGCGAGAGGTATCACGAACGAACGAGTCATGCGTCCAGCGCGAGGCAGACTCGTCGCGTGAGGTAGAGCCACGCCGCTCGAGGTAGAACCGTCGCGCGCCCGACCCGCCGGTGCGGCAACGGCACGGATCTACCTCGGCGTCGTCGGGGCGGGGCGCCGGCCGAATGGGAGAATGGAGCGCGTGATCCCCTCCACCTCGGCCGCCGCTGCCGGGCCCGCGCCCGCCGGGCGCGGGCCCGTGCCGCCGGGCCGCGCCCTGCTCCCGCCGCTGCGGATCGGACCGATCGTCGTCGACGTGCCGGTGGTGCTCGCCCCGATGGCCGGCGTGACCAACCACGCCTTCCGCCGGCTGTGCCGCGACTACGGTGCCGGGCTCTACGTCGCGGAGATGGTGACCAGCCGCGCGTTGCTCGAGCGGCACGCCGAGAGCATGCGCATCGTGACGTTCGACGCCGACGAGACGCCCCGCTCGGCGCAGGTCTACGGGGTCGACCCGGCGACGGTCGGGGCGGCTGTCGACCTGTTGGCGGGCGAGGACCGGGTGGACCATGTCGACCTGAATTTCGGCTGCCCGGTGCCGAAAGTGACGCGCAAGGGCGGCGGCGCCGCCCTGCCGTGGAAACGCACCCTCTTCGCGGCGATCGTCCGGGCGGCGGTGCGCGCCGCCGAGCCGTACGGCGTGCCCGTCACGATCAAGATGCGGATGGGCATCGACGCCGACCATCTCACCTACCTCGAGGCGGGTCGGGTCGCTCAGGACCTCGGCGTCGCGGCCGTGGCGCTGCACGCCCGCACCGCGGCGCAACACTATTCAGGCACGGCCGACTGGTCGGCCATCGCCCGGCTGAAGGAGGCGGTGACGCAGGTTCCGGTGCTCGGCAACGGCGACATCTGGGCCGCGGAGGACGCCCTGCGGATGGTGGCACAGACCGGCTGCGACGGCGTCGTCGTCGGCCGGGGCTGCCAGGGCCGGCCCTGGCTGTTCGCGGACCTCGCCGCCGGCTTCGCCAACCGGCCCGAGCGGATCCGGCCGGGGCTGCGCGAGGTCGCGGACACGATCTACCGGCACGGTGAGCTCATGACCGCGGCGTTCGGCGACGAGAACCGGGCCTGCCGCGACCTGCGCAAGCACATGGCGTGGTATCTGAAGGGGTACGCCGTCGGCGGGGAGGCCCGCCACGGCCTCGCCATGATCTCCTCGCTCGCCGAACTGCGCGAGCGCCTCGACGCCCTCGACCTCGACCAGCCGTACCCCGGCGACGGGGCCGAGGGGCCGCGGGGGCGCACCGGCACCCCCAAGCAGCCCCACCTGCCGTACGGCTGGCTGAATTCGCGCGACCTCGACGCCGCGCACGAGGCCGAGCTGCGCGAGGCCGAACTGGCGGTTTCCGGCGGCTGACGGCGCGAGCCGCGCCGCGGTCGCGGCGGCGCAGTCGCTAGGGTGGAGCCGTGCCCGGTGCGCGATTCACAGGCCCCGCCGCCGCCCCGAACGCTGCGGGGTCGACGGCGGGCCTCGCGCCGCCGTTGCCCGGCGCGGCGACCAGGTACGGCCCCGCCGACGTCGAACGGTGGTTGCCCGAGCCGGAGAAGTCCGCCCGGCGCAGCCCCTTCGAGCGGGACCGGGCCCGGCTGGTGCATTCGAGCGCCCTGCGCCGCCTCGGCGCGAAGACTCAGGTGCTCGGCCCGGGCTACGACGACTTCGTCCGCACCCGGCTGACCCACACGCTGGAGGTCGCCCAAGTCGGGCGCGAGATCGGCAAGGCGCTGGGCTGCGACCCGGATGTGGTCGACGCCGCCTGCCTCGCCCACGATCTCGGCCATCCGCCGTTCGGACACAATGGCGAGCGGGCGCTCGCCGAACTCGCGGCTGATATCGGGGGCTTCGAAGGCAACGCCCAGACCCTGCGGCTGCTGACCCGCCTGGAGCCGAAGGTCTTTGCCGCGGACGGCCGCGCCGTCGGGCTGAACCTGACCAGGGCCAGCCTGGATGCCGGCGTGAAGTACCCGTGGCGCTACGCTGATCGGCCGCTGCAGGCCGACGGCGGCCGGACCCCGAAATTCGGTGTCTACGAGGACGACCGGCCGGTCTTCGACTGGCTGCGGGACCAGGCGCCGGAGGGCGCCAAGTGCATGGAGGCCCAGGTCATGGACCTGGCGGACGACATCTCCTACAGCGTGCACGACGTCGAGGACGCCGTCGTCGGCGGCCGCATCGACCTCGCCCGCCTCGCCGACGCCGAGGAGCGGGACCGGGTGGTCCAGGCGGTGCGGTCCTGGTACGGGACCGCCCACGACGCCGAGGAACTCCAGGCGGCGATCACGCGGCTGCGGGGGACCGGTCATCTGGTGACCGGCTTCGACGGGTCGCGCCGGGCGCTCGCCGCGCTCAAGGACGCGACCAGCCAATTGATCGGCCGCTTCTCCGACGCCGCCGTCGAGGCGACCCGGGCGAGGTTCGGCGAGGGGGCGCTGACCCGGTACCGCGCCCGGCTGGTGGTCCCGGCGCAGACGCTCGCGGAGATCCAGGTGCTCAAGGGCATCGCCGTCACCTACGTGATGAGGCCGCGTGAGGCCGAGCCGCTGTACGGCCGCCAGCGCGAAATGCTCGCCGACCTGGTGCAGGTGGTGGGCGAGCGGGCGCCGATCGCGCTCGAGCCCACGTTTGCCGCGGACTGGGCCGACGCCGCGGACGACGCCGCCCGGTTGCGCGTTGTGATCGACCAGGTGGCCGCGCTCACGGACGTCTCGGCCATGCAGTGGCACGCCCGACTGGTCCGTCCCCGGCCCTAATCCGGCGGCCCTGACTCCCGGCCGCCGCGCCGAGTCCGAAATATCCACTCGACTTCGATTGTGAAGAATTCCACGAGCGTGGGCGAAGACGACCGGCGCGGCCTACCGTGGCATCATGCCCCCGACCTGGACCGGACTGCGCCGACCCCATCGGCGCCTCGCCCCGGCCGGCCTCGCCTGCGTGCTGGCACTCGCTGCGACGGCCGGGCTCACCGCCCCCGCGGGCGCCGCCGGCGCGGTGCCCGAGCGGGTCACGCTGCCGCCGGGCGGCGCGGTGACCGTCGCCGGGCACGGGTACGGGCACGGCATCGGGATGTCTCAGTACGGGGCGCGCGGCGCCGCCGCCGCGGGGGTCGGCTACCAAAGCATCCTGTCCTTCTATTACCCGGGCACGACGGCGTCGAGCCCGGGCTCGGGCACGCTCCGGGTGCAGTTGACCGCCGACACGGACAATGACCTGCGGGTCCTGGCGACGTCGGGCCTCACCGCCGCGGCCGGCGGCGGGGCGGCCCGGCCGCTCGCCTTCACCGGGGCGACCGCGACCCAGTGGCGGGTCACCCGGACCGCCGCCGGGATGGTCGTGGCGGGGCTGGTCGGCGGGGCCTGGCGGACGTGGTCGACGGCGCTCGCGGCGCCGGTCACCCTCGGCTCGCCGAGCGGATTGATCCGGGTTGTCCTGCCGAACGGGCAGCGCGAGTATCGGGGTGCCGTGCGGGCCGTCGCCAACGGCGCCGCGCCGGGGCTGCGCAGCGTCAACGTTGTCCCGATGGAGCTGTACCTGCGGTCCGTGGTCCCGGCCGAGATGCCCGCCTCCTGGGCCGCGGAGGCGCTCAAGGCGCAGGCCGTCGCCGCCCGCAGCTACGCCTCGCGGAACCGGCACGACGCCGGTACCCGCGCCTGGGACACCTGCGACTCGACCGCCTGCCAGGTCTATGCGGGGTACCGGCATTACTCGAGCGCGGGTCAGTTGACCTCGACCCATGAGTACCCGGCCACGACCGCCGCGATCACCGCCACCGCAAACCAGATCCGCACCTATCGGTCGGTCCCCGCATTCGCGCAGTTCAGTTCGTCGAACGGGGGTTGGACGGCGGTCGGGAGCCAGCCCTATCTCGTCGCCAAGCCGGATCCGTGGGACGCGTACTCGAACCCGAACGCCACCTGGTCCGTGCGGCTGCCCGTGGCCCGAATCGGGGCCGCGTACCCGGCGATCGGCACCCCGCGGGCGATCACGGTCACGGCGCGCGGCGGCGGCGGCCAATGGGCCGGCCGGGTCTCCGCCGTGACCATCGCCGGCACCACGACGTCGGTCACGGTCACCGGGGCGGCGTTCCGGACGGCGTTCGGCCTGCGCAGCGCCTGGTGGAAGGTCACCGGCTCCACCCGCGCCGACCCGGACTTCACCGCCGACGGGCGGTTCGACCTTCTGGCCCGAACCCCGAGCGGCGTCCTGAAGGTATACGAGGGCAACGGCGCCGGCGGCTACGCCGGGCCGGCCCGGCAGATCGGCACCGGCTGGCAGGTGATGCGGATCGTCACCAGGGCCGGCGACCTGACGTCGGACGGCAACCCGGATGTGCTCGCCGTCGACCGCGCCGGCACGTTGTGGCTGTACCCGGCCGGCGGCACCGGCGGCTTCGGCGCCCGCCGCGCCGTCGGCAGTGGCTGGGGCGTCATGAACCGGCTCGCCGCCGCCGGCGACCTCAGCGGGGACGGCGCCGCCGACGTCGCCGCGATCGACACCTCCGGGCGGCTGTGGCTCTACCCGGGCACGGGCGCCGGCGGCTTCGGCGCCCGCAAGCAGATCGGCTCGGGCTGGGGCCCGATGACGGCGCTGCTCGGGGCCGGAGACCTGACGGGGGATGGCCGGCCGGATCTGGTCGCCCGCGACAACAGCGGCGGGCTGTTCCTGTACCGGGGCGCCGCCGGGGGCGCGCTCGGGGCCCGGAGCCGGATCGGGACCGGCTGGAACACCTTGTCCCGGCTCGCCGTCCTCGGCGACTGGAGTGGGACCGGGCGGCCGAGCATCATCGCGGTCGGCCCGAACGGGACGCTGTACGAGTACCCGTGGAGCGGCACCGCGCTCGGCGCCCGCCGGACCCTCGGCACCGGCTGGCAGGTCTACGACGCGCTCCTGTGAACGGTGCCCGGCCCGCGGACCGGGGCGGCCGGGCCCGCCCGGCCGCCTGATTGAGCCCGGCCGGGCGGTTCGGGCTCAGTTGAAGCCGAAGTTCTGCGTCCAGTACGTGCCCGCCAGGCCCAGTCCCATCGCCTTCGCGCTGCAGTCGAGAATGTTCGCCTTGTGTCCCGGCGAGTTCATCCACCCGGTCATCACCGACGCCGCATTGGTGTAGCCCATCGCGATGTTCTCGCTGCGCGGATCGGGATACCCCGCCCGGCGCAGCCGGTCCGCGAAGGACGACCCGTCGAGGCCGGTGTGGCTGAAGTAGTTGTTCGCGAGCATGTCCTCGCTGTGCGCCTGGGCGGCAGCGTTGATCCGGTCGTCGAGGTGCACCGCGCCGCAGCCGACCTGCGCCCGCTCGGCATTCGTCCGCGCGAGAATGTCGGCTCGCACCGCGGCCGGCCCGGTCGGCGCCGGCGTGGTCGGTGCCGGCTTGGGCGCGGGCGCCGGGGTGGTCGGCGACGGCTTGGGCGCCGGGGGCCGCCACGGCCGGGGCACGCGCTGCGGTTCGGCGGAGGCACCGGGCGACGTCGTCGTTGGCGGGACGGTGTTTGTCGGCTCGGCGCTCGTCGGCGGCGCCGAGGTGGTCGTTGCCGGGGACGGGACGGCCGTGGTCGGCGAGTTGCCGGCGCCGTCCGGCGGCGAGGGCTGCCCGTCCCGCCGCGACCGCGGCCCGTCGGCCTGGGTGAGCTCGGCCTCGGCCGCGCTGAACGACCCCGCGCGCGGGTCGTCGTTCTTCGCGCCGGGCAGGGCGGAGGCAATGGGCGCCAACGGGCCGAGGGTGTCCGGCACCACTGCGCCCATCATCGACGCGGTGGCGAGTCCCGCCGGGACGCCGACCACAATGGCGGCCACCACGCCCATCGCCCCCAATCGGCGCGAAGCGCGCCGTCGGGGGTGTCGAGGGGCAGAACGGACGTCGGCCGGTTTTCCGGTTGTCCAGTCATCTGTCCCATTAGAAGTTTGCGTCCCGTGTTCATCCGCCATGGGGTGACACTAGCGATGTGTCGTATTCTTTCGCCAATCGCTCGGCGTGCTCAGCCCGAGGGCGCGGATAGGCTCACCTCGTGGCAGGGCTGATCCGACGCGAAGACGTGGAGGCCGTGCGCGAGCGTGCCCGGATCGACGAGGTGGTCTCCGCGCACGTCACGCTCAAGCCCGCCGGCGTCGGCTCGCTCAAGGGACTGTGCCCGTTCCACGACGAGCGCACGCCGTCGTTCCACGTTCGACCCGGCGTCGGCCGGTGGCACTGTTTCGGCTGCGGCGAGGGCGGCGACGTCATCTCCTTCGTCCAGAAGCTCGACGGGCTGAGCTTCACGGAGGCCGTCGAACACCTGGCCGGCCGGGTCGGCATCGAACTGCGCTACGAGAACGCCGTAGGCGGCACCGGGCGCCCCCGCACCGAGGAGCCCGGCCGCCGGCGCCGGCTGCTCGACGCCCACCGGATCGCGGCCGAGTTCTACGCCGAGCAATTGCTCGGCCCCGGCGCCGGGGCCGCCCGCGCCTTCCTCGCGGAGCGCAGCTTCGAGCGGGTCGACGCCGAGCGGTTCGGCGTCGGCTACGCCCCGGCCGGCTGGGACGCGCTGCAACGCCACCTGCAGGGTCGGGGCTTCACCCAGGCCGAACTCGTGGCCTCCGGCCTGATGAGCGAGGGCCGCCGGGGCATCTACGACCGCTTCCGCGGCCGGTTGGTGTGGCCGATCCGGGACGTCACCGGCGACGTCGTCGGCTTCGGCGCGCGCCGCCTGTACGACGACGACCAGGGACCCAAGTACCTCAACACCCCCGAGACGGCGCTGTACCGCAAATCCCAGGTGCTCTACGGCATCGACCTGGCCAAGCGGGAAATTGCGCGGACGAGGCGGGTCGTCATCGTCGAGGGCTACACGGACGTGATGGCGATGCACCTGTCCGGGGTGACCACCGCCGTCGCCACCTGCGGGACGGCCTTCGGGGCGGATCACGCCCGGGTGGTGCGCCGGCTGCTCGGGGACACCCAGGCCGCCGGTGGGCTGCAGTTGGCCGCCGGCGGCTCGCTCGGGGGAGAGGTCGTGTTCACCTTCGACGGCGACGCCGCCGGGCAGAAGGCCGCCGTCCGGGCCTACGGCGAGGATCAGCGATTCTTCGCCCAGACCTTTGTGGCCGTGGAAGGCGGCGGGATGGACCCGTGCGAGCTGCGGCTGGCCCGAGGGCCGGACGCCGTGCGGGCGCTCGTCACCGGTCGGGTGCCGCTGTTCGAGTTCGTGATCCGGACCACCCTGGCGGACTTCGATCTCGAGATCGCCGAGGGGCGGGTCGCCGCCCTGCGGGCGGCCGCCCCCATCATTGCCGGCATTCGCGATGCCGCCCTGCGGCCCGAGTACGCCCGCAACCTCGCCGGCTGGATCGGCATGGACGAGGCGCGGGTGCGCGACGCCGTCGCGGCGGCGGCCCGGGCGGCCCGGTCCGGGCCGGGGGGGCAGAGGGGTCGGGGCGGCGGCCGGGGCGACGGTGCCGGCGGGCCGGGCGACGGCGCGGGTGACCGCGACCCGGGCGCCGACGGCGCGGCGCGGCCGGTCGCGCCGAATCTTCGGGACCCCGCCGTCCGGCTCGAGCACGACGTGCTGGTCGCCGTCCTCCAGTACCCGGGCTTCGTCCCGGCGGCGTTCGACGACCTCGGCGAAGATGCCTTCGACGTCCCCGCCTGGCGGGCCGTGCACGGCGCGATCCGGGCCGCCGGGGGAGCGGCGACCGGCGCCGCCGGACCGGCCGACCGCTGGGTCGAGGCCGTCGTCCGGCAGGCCGCCGAACCGCTGCGCGCCCTGATCACCCAACTCGCCGTCACCCCGCTGCCCGAGGACCGCGAATCCGCCCTGCCCGCCTACGTCGCCGGGCTGGCGCGGGCGCTGATCGACCACGGCCTCATGCGCCGGATCGCCGACGCCCGCAGCCGGCTCCAGCGCACCGATGCCGCCCGCGACCCGAAGGCCCACGCGGCCGCGTTCGCGGCCCTCATCGACCTGGAGAACCACCGCCGCCTGCTCCGCGAGGAGGCCTGAGGCAGGCCGGAGCCGAGTTTTCCACACCCGGGCGCAGGGGGTTTGGTACGGGGGAACCGCTTCCCGCTACGCTGGCCTCGGTATCCCGTCCCCACCGGAGGTCCCGTGCCCGCGCGACGCAATTACGTGTACGTCTTCGACATCGACAGCGGTGACCGCGCGGCGCTCGACGACGCCCCCCGCGTCCGCGCGTGCCTCGCCGACATCGTCGCGAGCGCGGGCCTGACGCCCGTCGCCGACGTCGAGCATCGATTCTCCCCGCAGGGCCTGAGCGCCGCGATCCTGCTCGCCGAATCGCACATCGCCGTGCACACCTGGCCCGAGGCCGGCGCCGCCTATGTGACCCTCACGACCTGCCGGCCGCCCGCGGCGCCCGATTTCGCCGACGCCGCGGCCGGCCTGCTGCGCGAAGCCTTCGGCGCCCGCCACGTCGACGTTCGGACGGTGAGCTGAATGGCCCCGGGGCCCAAGGCAAAGATGTCACTGGGCAAACACCTCATCGGCGACCCGCCGTGGCGCTCCCTACCCCAGGGCGTCGCCGTCTACTCGATGGTGGACCCCGAGGACCACAAGAGGTACTACTGGGAGGAGTGGGAACTCCTCGGCTACGACCACACCGACTTCTGGGTCGAGTTGGACCATGACGACAATACGGTAACGCTCTACCAGCCGGTCGAGGTGGACCCGGCGCCGCACCCGGAGCAATTGATGCTCGGCCAGGAAGTGCGGATCCACGTCGCCGGCAAGCGCCGCAACTACCAGGTGACCGAAGTCGGTGCGGCCACGCTCGAGTCGGTGCGCGGTGGGTTCACGTACGACATCCAGGCCGGCCAAACCATGTATTACGCGGAGCTCACCGGCTCCGACGGCAAGGTCTTGTCGATCGAGAAATACAACGAGGTCTGGCACGACGTCTACGCCGGCCGGGTCCTGTCCCGGCGCGAGCAGAAGGCCCACTTCGGCAAGGTGATCGCGCCCGGTGGCGGCCGCTTGCTGGCGTGGTTCGTCATGCCGATCGCGGGGATGGCGGCGGTGCTCGGCATGGCCGCGTCGTGCTCGTCCTCGGGATCGTCGACCTACTGCACGCCCCGTTCGGCCGTCCAGCCTGTGACGACGGACAAGATCGTCTCCCAGGACGACAAGCAGATCTGTTACCGCCGGACCGTCTACGGCGGGGGCGGCGGACGCCTCGGCGGGGGCGGCGGCGGAGGCCTCGGCAAGTGACCCGTCATGGCAAGTGAACCCACCACCACATCTCACGGAGAACTCATGAGCTGGCTCGACGAACTGCGCCTGCAGGCGCTGGTGTCCACGGTTGTCTATTCGGTGCTCGGCATCATCATGCTCGTGCTGACGATCGTCGTGGTCAACAAGCTCTTCAACCTCAACATGCGTGAGGAACTGGTCGAGGACAACAACGTGGCGTTCGGGGTGATGATCGCCGGGATCGCCGTGGCAATCGCCATCATCATCGCCGGGACCATCGCATCCTGAGCGCGGCCGGCGTGGGCATGCGCCGGCCACGTGGGCGGGCCCCCGACAAGCCGACGGTCTTCGCGGCGGCGCTGCTCGTCGCCGTCGGCGGGATCGTCTACGAACTCATCCTCGGCACCGCGGCGTCGTATCTCTTCGGCGACTCGATCGTCGCTTTCTCGATCGCCACCGGCGTCACGCTCTTCGGCATGGGCCTCGGATCGCTGCTCGCGACGCGACTTGCCAGCCGGCCCGGCCTCAACTTCGTCCGCAATGAGTTGGTGCTCGCCGTCGTCGGCGGGTTCTCGGTCCTGGCGCTCTACGTCGCGTTCGGCGCGTCGGAGCTGTACTGGCTGGTCTTCGGCCTGCTCTCGCTGATCATCGGCGCGACCATCGGCGTCGAGATCCCGCTGCTGGTGGCGCTGCTGCGCGAACGCGGGCACGACGGGAGCGTCGACCTGCTCTCCAAGGTGTTGGCCCTGGACTACTTCGGGGCGCTGATCGCCTCCCTGCTGTTCCCCTTTGTCATGCTGCCCTACCTGGGCCTTGTTCGGACGGCGCTGGCCGTCGCCCTGCTCAACACCGCCGTCGCGCTGTTCATGCTCGGCCGATTGGGCTACCGCACGGCGGTGAACTGGGTGGGTTTCGCGGTGCTGATGGTGCTGCTCGTGAGCTTTGGGTTCGCCACCCGGATCGAGGCGAGCCTGACGACGCTGCTCTACCAGGACCCCGTCGTGCACGCCCAGACCTCGCGGTACCAGAAGATCGTGGTCACCAACTATCGCGACGACGTACGGCTCTACCTCGACGATCAGCTTCAGTTCTCCGCCGACGACGAGGCCCGCTATCACGAGACGCTCGCCCATGCGACGCTCACCTCCGTGGCCGCGCCGCGTTCGGTCGCGATCCTCGGCGGCGGGGACGGGCTGCTCGCCCGGGAGGTGCTCAGGTACTCGACGGTGACCGACGTGACCGTCGTCGACCTGGACCGCGCCGTGACCGACCTCGCCCGGCGCAACCGCCTCATCGCGGATCTCAACCGGCACTCCCTCGACGACCCGCGGGTCCGCCTGGTCAACGCCGATGCCTTCGCCTGGTTGCGCGGCGGCGGTGCCGGGGCCTACGACGCCGTACTCATCGACCTCGTGGACCCGTCCAATGAGCGCATCGCCAAGCTCTATTCGGCGGAGTTCTACCGAACCGTGGCGGCGCACCTGCGCCCCGGCGGCGTCTTCGCAACCCAGGCCACGTCGTCGTACTTCACGCCGCATGCCTACTGGCAGGTCGTCGCGACGATGGACGCCGGCGCGCCGGGGCGCGTCGTCGTCCCGCTCGCCCAGAACGTGCCGTCCTTCGGCGAATGGGGCTTCGCGCTCAGCCTCCCGCAGGGCACGGCGCCATTCACGCAAACCACGCTGCCCGCCGGGCTCCGCTTCCACACCGCGGCCTCCCTGCGCGCGACGGCGACGCTGTCGCCCGACCGTCCCGGCCCGCGGCTCGACCTGCCGCCCTCGACGCTCCTGTCGCCGCGGATCTACTCCACGTATCGTAGCGATATGGCCCAATGGCGCTATTAGCGCCCGGATCGGCGCCGGTGCCAGACCGGAGGGAGACAGAACCCGCGGCTTACGTGCCCCACGTGCCGCAGCCCGATCACCCGGCAGGCATTCCTCGGCGGCAACATCTACTTCTGCCCCGCCTGCCGGCCGCTGGTCTGAGCCGGACGCTCCGAGCCGGCCTGGAAAACACCTCGGTGGACGCGTATGGGAGGTTGAATCCCCCATGTGATGGAATTGCCCCCGTCGAGGATCCCGACGGGGGCGATGGGCTCCTGCGGCTGGACTCGAACCAGCGACCATCCGATTAACAGTCGGACGCTCTGCCAACTGAGCTACGCAGGATTGGCGTCCGGTCCGAGGACCGGCGACCGGGGATTACTGTAGCAGGTCATTCGGGGAGCCCGGACGCCAATCGGACCCGGGCCTCGGCGTCGTCCACCAGGGCGGCGATCCGGGGGTTGCCGAGGTCCACGCCGGGGTCCCCGACCACCTGGGAAAACATGACGCCGTCGCCGTCCCGGCGGACCGCGACGCGGGCCGTCTTCCCCCCGCCGAGGGGCACCGAATCGGCCAGGATGACCGACCGCTGGACTCGTTCGCGCACCGTCAGCGCGAACGCGGAGGGGTTGCCCTTGCCGAACGGGAGTTCGAGGTCGGGCCGGTTGTCGACCCATTGGACCCGCATCGTGGACGTCTCCGGGTCGAAGCCCGCCCGGTCGACGTCCCACCAGTTTCCGCCGGCGACCCGGGCGCCGGCATCGCTGACTACGCGAAGACACCGAAACGACGCGACCCCCCAGGTACCATCGGCGAGATGCGCGGCGGCCAGGACGCGATCGCCGGGTGGGAGGTCCAAGGCTTGCCGGACCTGGTCGGGGAGGTGGGATCGGCGCCGCAGCATGCTCCAACGGTAGTCGCAGCGCAAGCGCCCCGGCAGCTTGGGTGGACAAGGTGCGGAACCGGCGGGCGGTTCGAGGAGGTGCGGTGGGGGCAGCGACCGAAGGAGGCGGGGTGCCGGGACGGGACGCGGCGAGCCGCGCGGCGACCGAGCTCGCCGTCGAGCGGCGTCGGGTCGCAGCGATTTACCGGGAGTACGACGACGCCGTCGCCCGCGCCCGGGCCCGGCTGGCGGCGGCCCGGTCGGCGGTCACCGTCGAGGGCGACGCCGCGGAGCGGGCGGCCGCGATGCACGAGCGAGAGGTCGCGATCGGCCATTGGACCCGCCGGCTGCGCCGGCTGCTGGCCGCCGAGGACGCGCTGGTGATCGGGCGGCTCGACCGGGCCGACGGCGGCGTCCGGTACGTCGGGCGGGTCGGCCTGGGTGAGCGGGCCGAGTCGGGACCCGAGCGGGGACCCGAGCGGGGACCCGAGCCGGGACCCGAGCGGGGACCCGAGCGGGGACCCGACGGCGGCCCGCTCCTGATCGACTGGCGGGCCGACGCCGCCCGGCCGTTCTACGCCGCGACGTCGCGGGAGCCCATGGGCCTGCGTCGGCGCCGCCAGTTGCGGCTGGAGGGTCGCCGCGTGATCGGCGTCGCCGACGAGATTCTCGATGGTTCCGAGCCCGGGCCGGCCGACATCCCGGGCGATCCGCCGCTGCTGCAGGCGCTCGCGGCCGCCCGCACCGGGCGGCTCGCGGCGGCGGTCGAGACGCTGCAGGCCGAGCAGGACGCCGCCGTGCGGGCGCCGGTGGGCGGGGTCACGGTCGTCACCGGCGGGCCGGGAACGGGCAAGACGCTCGTCGCGCTGCACCGCGCCGCCTACGTTCTGTACGCGACGCCCCGCCTCGCTGACGAGGGCGTGCTGGTGCTGGGCCCGGATCGACGGTTTCTGGATTACATCTCCCAGGTGCTGCCGTCCTTGGGGGAGGACGACGCGGTCCTCGCCACGCCGACGGAGCTGGTCGGGGTCGAGGCCGGGCTCGGGGCAGCGGCCCGGCCGGTGGGCGAGGCGGACCGGCCCGAGGGCGCGGGGGAGCGGCCGGGGGGCGTGGGGCCGGGGGGCGTGGGGGAGCGGCCGGTCGAGCCCGAAGCACGAGCGCGGGCGATGGGAAAGGTCGCCCTCGCCGAGGGCCTCGCCCGGTGGCTTCGCGATCAGTGGCCCGCGCCGGGTCCCGGAGGCATTCGGTTCGGGCTCGGCGACGACGAGGTTCGGTTGCCGGCCGCCGCCGTCGTCGCCGCGCGGGACCGCGCCCTCACCGTCGGGTTGGCGCACAACCCGGCGCAGGCGGTCTTCGCCGCGGCGATCGTGGATGATTTGGTGGACGCACTGGAACGGCGGGCGGAGGATCTGCTCGGCCAGTTCGACGCCGACCTCGCCGCGACCGGGTTGGATCTCGACGCCGCCGCCGCGGCGGATCTCGCCTCGCTCGGCTTCGGCGCGGAACCGGACCGGCCGGAGGGCCTCTTCGACGCGGAGGCGACGCGCGCCGAACTCGCCGGGGACCGCCGGGTTCTGGCCGTCATCGAGCGGCTGTGGCCGACGCCGACGCCTGAGGACGTTGTTCGCGGCCTGCTGGCGGACGACGACGCGCTGTTGCGGTTCGTCCCCGAACTCGACGCCGACGAGCGCGCGGCCGTGCTCGCCCGTCCGCTCCCCGCACGCGGCGTGGCCTGGCCCGATGCCGACCTGGCGCTGCTCGACGAGGCCCGCGCCCTCGTGGCCGGGCCGCCGGCCCGAACCTTCGGGCACGTCGTCGTCGACGAGGCGCAGGAGGTGACCGCGATGCAGTGGCGGGCGATCCGGCGTCGGTGCCCGGGCGGATCGGTGACGGTCTCGGGCGACTTCGCCCAGGCGGGTCCGCTCGCCGGGGCGCGGACGTGGCGGGAGGCGCTCGCGGGCGTCGTCGGGGCCGAGGGGATGCGCGTGCACCCGCTCACCGTCAACTACCGGTCGACTGCCGAGATCCTCGACCGGACCCGTGACCTCCTTGCCCGGATTGCGCCCGACCACGAGCCGAGCACCTCCGTCCGGCACGGCGAGGTGCCGCGGGATGTTCGCGTGCCTGCGAGCCGGGCCGGCTCGGCGCTGGCGGCCGAGATCCGTCGGGAGGCCGAGTTGCATCCCGGCGGCGTGCTGGGGGTGATCGCCGCCGATGGGTGGGGTGCCGGCCTCGCCGGCGAGTCCGGCGTGGCCGGCGAGTTGGGCGGCGTGGCCGCTCTGGGCGCCGGCGCCGTTGAGTTGGTCCCGGCATCGCGCGCCCGCGGTCTGGAGTTCGACGCCGTCGTCGTCGTCGCGCCCGATGAGATCGTCGCCGCGCGGTCCTCGGGCGAGCGAGACCTCTACGTCGCCCTGACGCGGGCATCCAGCAGGCTGTGCGTGCTCCATCTCGACGGCGGATGAGTGATTCCGAATTGTCGGGCGGGTTCTCGGAGGTCACCCCGTATACCGCCGCTGGGCTCCCGACGGCGGCCCGGAGATCGCGCGTCCGGGCCGCCGCCGTCAGGATCACTCATCCGGCGCGGCGGTGCCACGGCGTCGGCGTGCCGTATCAGATGTCAGGGGCAGGCGAGCAGCCAGGTCCCGAGTTCCATTCGCTTGGCGATCGACGTCAGTCCGGCGCGCCGCGGGTCCGAGCAGAAGGCGGTGTCATCGCGGTACTCGATGTGAAACACGACCTTGCCCGCCTTCAGAAATGGCTGGTAGCGCTTGCACTCGTTGTACTGCAGGCATTGCTCGTTGACCGCGAAGTCGAACACCGACACCAGTTGTGCCGCCTGGTCGACGTCGTTCTTGAGCCCCACCCCCAGGCCCTTGCTGTGCGCGAGGTTGGCCAGCGCCGTGTTGTAGGCGATCTGGTGCGCTCCCGTCAGCGGAAAGCCCGACTTGTTGGTGTACGCATCGACGTTGTCAAAGTCCACGGCGTCGAAGCCCTTGGCCTTGCACGTGCTGACGCGCTTTTCCATCAGGGCGATCAGCGTGTTCTTGGCGCGGATGTCGAGCCACCGCTCGCCGGGCCAGTCGTCCACCGCGGAGCCGAGCACCGACGCCGGGAAGGATGTGGCGTCCGAGCGCCAGTCCTCCCACGTGCCGGCACTGATGTAGCAGACGGCCTTGCGGCCGGCGTTGTGAACCGCCGTGACCTGCCTGGCGGTGGCGTCCTCGCCATCCATGAAGACGACCTTGACGTTCGTCTTGGTGTCCACGACGCTCAGGGCGTACTGGAAGGTGGTCGATTTCGTGGGGGTCCACCAACTCGGCGACGCGACCGGGCTCGGAGCGGCCTGGGCCGGGATCGCGACGATCGAGCCGACCAGCGCGCATGCCCCGGCAAGGGCGAAGAAACGTCGGGCTTTCATGACACCTCCGGTGATGCGATCGACAATTGCGCCGAGCAACTATCGGCCCGGCACGCCGTCGATCGAATGGTCGGTGAGAAAACAGTGCTTGACCCCGGAGGGGTAGGCACATGGGCGCCGGGCCGGAGTGCGACTTAACGCCGAAGTGAGCGTACGATATGTTCGCCTGGGCAACTGTATGGCATAGCCAACATTCCGGTTCCTGTGGCGTACAACACCAGGCGAGCCGGCCGACCGGTGCACGGCGGCCCGCCACACCCGGAGCCTGGTCGCCCGGCCGGTATGCTCGTCGGTTGACGCCCCGTTAGCTCAGCTGGTCAGAGCAGGAGACTCATAATCTCTCGGTCGCGGGTTCAAGTCCTGCACGGGGCACCAGAACGACATCGTTCGAACCATGAGTCCTAGAGACACCCCGGCCAAGGCTGGGGTGTCTTTTCGCTGGTGAACGGCGTGAGCCGCCGCCAGCGGTGCCTGTGTCTCTAGGGCGTGAGCTGTCGGATCGGCCGTGTGGTCTGGTGTCTCTGGGGCGTGTGGTGGCGTCGTAGAGCGGTGTCATGGCGGCGGAGTGTCGAGTGTCCGTGACGTGGGTGCGGCGGCTGGTCTCGTCCAGGTAGATCGCCTTGTACCAGGTCTGGTTGTACGCCCGCCGCGTCTGGTTGTCGCTGTTGGCGTAGGTGATGGCTGCGGAGCGGATGATGGTGCAGGCGGCGCTGATCTTGTCCCGTTCGCTCGTGTCGGAGGTCAGGAGGCCGGTCTGCATCTCCTCGAGGTCGGCGAGTTGGGCGGCGAGTTCGGTTTGCTTGTCGCGGGCGATGTCGGCGGGCACGGTCTCGTGCATGACCATTTCGGCCCACTTGACGCGTTCGGCTTTCACGTCGGCGATGCGGGTGGCGATGAGCTTCGCTTCTTGACGGTTCCCCTTGGTGATGTCGGCGTGTGAAGCGTCGATGGTGGCAGCGTGACCGTCGATAGCGGCGGAGCCGATCCGCTTCTGAGTCTGTCACGCGAACGCGGCATCGATCAGTCCCGCAGCCTCCGCAACCAACCGCCGCGCCGACTCCACCGTCACCTGCACAGCTCGCGAAGCATCCTCGCCCTCGCCGAGGTAGACCCACGTATCCATCTGCCCAACGTGCCGACGCATCACGACGACGTACTCAGCCGCCTCGGCATCAGCACCCGAGCGCGGAGCGTGAACCACCGGCACATGCACCGCCGCGACGTGCGAACGATCCTCAGGATGCTCCTCGGCCGGGTGATCGCCTTCGCACCATGACGGACATGGATCGTCCGCCAACCATGCGGGGGTCTCGGGCTTCGCAGGTGCGTCGTTGTCAAGGTCGACAGGCTGGCGTTCGAGCTGGTCAGACATGATGTTTCCCTCCGTTGTAACGTGCGAAGGGTGGAAGGTAGCGGTGATCGCGCTGGTGATCCAGGGAGGTGGCCCTTGCATGAACAGCCCGCGCAGACGCTAGGAGTCAGCGCGCACCCAAGGCGAACTCAGCGGATCTTCCGTAAATATGCGGTTTCTGCCATAATGTACATATACCGCCGTCCGGCGGCACCAAGCTACGCAGTCGTGCCTCGCTCCGATGTCGGAGGCTAGCTGTAGCGTCGGATTCATACGCCCGGACAGTCAGGTCTAGACCAGTATAAAGGAGTACATACGATGACACAGACTACCCGCGCCTGGCTCTCCGAACTCACGAGTCTCTTTACGCCCACGCCCACTCAGTTTGATGGAGCCCGCAGCCACCGCGCTTCAATCGAAAACCGGCTCGACGCCCATCTTGGTGTTTATGAGATGTTCGAGATCGGATCGCTGCGTCATGGCACTGGCGTCTGGCAATACAGTGATGCCGACTACATGGTGTCGCTCAAGGGCATAAAGCCCGACTCGCCGTGGACGATGCTAGGAAAAGTAAAGGAGACGCTTCAAGCGCGCTTTCCCGGAACGCCAATCACGGTTAGTCGACCCGCTGTAGTGTGTCGTTTCGCAGACGGAATTGTGGAGATCGTTCCAGCCTATCCCTCAGAAAGTGGCTACTGGATTGCCAACCCAGCCGATGGCTGGATGAAATCACACCCGAAGTCACACAACAGATATGTCAACGACGTGAACATCAAACACAATGGTGCGGCGAAGACGCTGGCTCGACAGCTAAAGATCTGGAAGTATCGACGCGACGTACCAGTATCATCCTGCTATTTGGAGATGCGCGCAGCGCAGCACATGAATGGCGAAACGACCTACGTTTCGCCCATAGACCTGTACTTGGCCCTGAACAAGATGTATGTCGCTGGGCTTGCCTCGATGAACGACCCGACCGGGCTCGGTTCAAGATTCGGTGCATGTTCATCAGAGTCGAAAAGAGCGATAGCGTTATCAAGGTTGAGTACCGCCGTCACACGGGCGCGCAACGCCAAGGACTACGAAAGTGATGGCAAGCACGCTGACGCAATCGAGCAGTTGAAGCTGCTCTTCAACAGGTAGTGCCCGCATGACGCCTACTCCTGACTACACACCCCCCGCAACCGGCGCCGTCCTGCTTCGGCGGCAGGACGAACTTGACGCGCTGCGCTACCTGATTGCTCAGAAGCGCATGTATTCGCGAGCCAAGCGCTGCCTCTCGATCCGCTGGTTCGGGATGCTCGTGATCGGTCTCGCTGCGCCAGTGGTCTCCATCATCTGGCCGCAGATGGCGGTTGTTGCTGGGAGTATTGCTGGCCTATGGATCTTTCTCGGACGAACATTGCTTATGTCCCTTCAAAAGACGGAAACGGAGCGAGCCGCGGCAACTCAGGAACAGTTCGACTTCTACGTCTACGAAATGCCTCAGGGCACGCCGCGCCCGAAGCTTCCTTCTTTAGAGGAGATCGCTTTGGCGGCTGGCTCCGATTCGGCCATCTCTGAAATCGCCGCCCGCGAGAGAATGCTGGAGTGGTATGTCGTTTCGGCAAGCGATCCGGGAACGGTCGCAGTAGCGATCGCGCAACGGTCGAACGCCTCTTATAGCTATCGGCTCCTCCGAACGACCTGGATCGCTTGGGCGGTCGTGGCCATCCTCTGGACCGCCGCGCTCGCCATTGTCTGTTGTGTGATCGGACTGTCACTTTCGACGTTCCTATTGGGCGTTGCTCTTCCGGTACTTCCAGCTTTTCTCGACGCAATTGAATACGTTATCGGGATAAGGCGTTCGACTCGCGACCGCGAAGCGCTGTTTCGTGAGATCGAGAGCAAGATCGGAAACGACGAGGATCCTGTTACCGCTGAGAATCTTCGAGTCTGGCAGGAGTCGCTATACGATCTTCGGCGCGATACCCCCACGGTCCCGGACTTTGTCTACCGATTGAAGCGAATGAAGAACGAGGCCGCAATGTCGAGCGCAGCGGAACAGCTGAGCAAACGAGCCCGTAAGGAGGAAGAATGACAACCACGAGTCAGGCGATGACACAATTCTTGACAGACATCAGCGTCACCGACTACCAGAAGACCTCGATTATCAAGGCGCGCAAAGACAGCGCTATCGCAAATCTCACAGAAGCGTTCCCGACGTCAAGTGATCTGCCATTCAGCCGAGCCGTGCTGATGGGATCCGCAGCCAAGGGAACGATCGTTCGTCCGATTGACGACATTGATGTACTTGCGGTCTTCTCGGACGAGAATGATGCGTGGAGCACGTATCGCTACGACTCGCAGGCGTTTCTTTACCGGATTCGACGCGCCTACAGTGGTGTCGAGATTGCGCAAGTGGGCGCACGCGGGCAGGCGATACGCGTCTTCTTCAAGAACGGCGGACATGTCGATGTCGCACCTGTCTTTTTCCACGGCAATGATGTCTACGGACTGCCGAACGGAACTGGCGGATGGATCAACACCGCGCCGACCGTCGCTAACGCTTGGTTTGCCCAAAGGCATGCCGATCTTGGGTACAACCTCGCTCCGCTTGTCCGCATGTTAAAGAAGTGGAACAACGCACATTCGAAGCGGCTGAGGTCGTTTCATCTTGAGACCATAGCGGCTCATACATTTAAGACACTCGGGAGCAATCGGCAAAGTGGTCTCGCCAGTTTCTTTGAGTGGGCGCCGTCCCATCTTGACGTTAGCGATCCTGGCGGGCAATCTGGAACCTTGAGTAGCTACCTGAATTGGAGTGGACGACAGGATGTGTTGCAAGCATTAGACTCAGCTGCCGAGCGATCCGCTAGAGCACGCAAAGCGGAGGTCGATGGCGATTACGTTGAGGCTAATCGTCTGTGGAGAATTATTCTAGGTTCTTCCTTCCCGGGCTGATTCGTATTTCTCCAGGCTGTGACTGACCGCGCCGACTCCGCATTTCGATACCCTCGCGAACGAGAATCTTGCCGAGCGTCGAACGTGCGATGTCGAGCCGTTTCGCAATCGGCAGGATGGCCAAGCCATCGTTGTAGAGACGCACGGCTGTTGCGATCAGCTCTGGTGTGATGTCCTGTCGCTGCCGACGGATCGCCATCCCAGCGGCACGCAGCTCTGCGGAAACGCGCTCCTTACCGACGTGATATGTCTTCGCAAGCTCGCAGAGCGGAACGCCCGCCTCGTAGCGCCTGGCGGCTTCGGCGATCTCGTCAGGTCCGAAGATCGTCACACGCTTCGGCTGCCGTGCTGCCGCCCGCGCAGCGTCTACGGCCGCGGTGGCGTGTCGTCTGTCACGACGGGAGCGGGTGAGCCGATCCTCCAAGCTGCCGCTCAGCTTCGAGAGTGTTGAGTGGAGGCGCACTGGGTATCTTGCCTGATCAGCGGCCCGGCGTCGATCACGCCTCAGCTCCAATCAGCTACTCAGCAGGCCGGATGGCCGGAATCTGGCCGGATCGCGCGGCAATCGCGCTGTTCAGACGGTCGCGCACGTCGTCCAGACGGTCCGGAAACAGGTGCCCGTACACGTTGAGCGTCATGGAGGTTTTCTCACCGGGTTGGTCGTTGGAGGTGGAGTAGGACGAGGGCTGCGGCTGCGATTTGGGTGATGCGGTTCGGGTCGAGGGTGACGCATCTCAGGGCGTGCCAGGTGGTCTTGAGTAGGGTGTTGGCGCGTTCGGCGACGGCTCGTAGTCCGGTCAGGAGTTTGTCGCGGGTCAGGTCGTCGATGTGGGCTTCGGGCGGTAGCCGCCGTGGGCCAGGACTCGGCTCCCGAGGTGTTCCTCGGTCCGTGGCACTGGGCGGTCGGGATCAAGGTGCCGTCCAGGCAGACGAACGGCCATTCGTGTTCGCGTGCGGTTCGTAGTACTTGCTCGAGGTCGGGGGCGTGGGCTGCGATGACGTCGATCGCCTCGTGCAGGTACCGGTAGGCGGTCGCGATCCAGATCCCGGCGTCGATCGCGAGCAGGTGCACCCGGGTGGCGTCCTTGAACCACCCCAACAACCACGACGCAGCTCAGCGCCCCAATACCGCACCCTCAATCACCAACACTGGTGAGAACACCTCTTGGTCGGCGTCGCGGTGAACACGAGGTCATCCGGGCCGAGGCGCTCGAGCACCGCAGCGGCAGCCGGCCAGGCTGAGGAACTCCGAGACGGGCCGCATTTGGTTGCCCTTCCCGTACGAGCCACCTGCCTCGCGCAGGCCAACGTCAGAACTGGCGGAGCTGCGCATGGGCCGAATTGGAACGGATCGGCAGGTTTTGCTAGCCTCGCTCTGCACATCCGATCTGTACCCGTTGGAGCTTTGATGGCCGCCGCTCGTCGCATGACCCCGGCAGGGCTGCGCGCCCGGCGCCGGAGGGTGATCGCGTCGGCGGTAGTTGGCCTCGTGGTGTCTCTTGGCGCGGGGGTGTACTGGTGGTTTGCCCTCGGCCCGGGGCAGGCGACGTCGTCGCTGTCGAGGGCCTTCCCGGATCGGATGCTGAGGTCGTGTGTCGCCGACGCGTTGGGGGTCGGCGAGGACGCGATCGTCGCCCGACGGAAGCTGAACCATCTTTCAGAACTCGCCTGCAGCGAGTCGCCGGATCTGGATGCCGCTCGTGTGACCGACCTCGAGGGAATCCAGACGCTCAGCGGCCTCAGGTCGCTCGCGATTGCGGATATCGCCCCGGATCGAGATCGCCCGCCACTGGACATTTCTGCCCTCGCCCATCACAAGTCGATCCGCAACCTGGACTTGAAAATGCTGCAGATCGCCAGCCTGGACCCCATCTCGACGATGGGCTCCCTCGAGCAGTTGGACCTGTTCCGGTCCCGCGCGCTCGACGGTTCGGCGACGGATCTGACCGTGATGTCGGAGTTGCCACGTCTAAGAAAGCTGAACGTCTGGGGCCTGGACGGGCTGCGGTCGTTTCACGGCCTGGAGAACGCGCACGCCCTCGAAACCCTCCACTCGGGGTGCGCCGACTACTGGCCCGCCATCGGCGATTGCAGCTCGATCGATTCGCTCGAGCCGCTCCGCGAATGCGACCACCTGAGAACCTTGACCGCCCCCGACACCGGGGTCAGTGATCTGTCGCCGCTCCAGGGAAACCCCAACCTCATTATCGTCGACATCAGCGGCACCCGCGTGCACGATCTCGCCCCGCTGACCCGATCGATCAACCTGTCCAGACTCAAAATCGGAGATACCCCCGTCCGCGACATCACGCCCCTCGTCGGCCACCGGGCGCTGCGCGTTCTCGAGCTGACCGAGGATCAACACATCGACACCAGCGCCCTGGACAAGATCAAGGGCCTGGAAATCACCATCCATCCAGCGCCCGGCACGGATGGGAAAGGCGACGAATGAACACCTACCGGAGCGGCGCAGCACCGAGCAATCCCGACCACGTCGAGGGCAAGGACGGCAGCGGGCTCGTGACCGTCCGACTCGGCCTGGATCGCGGCGTCACAAGAATTCGACTCGAGCGCGGCTCTAACCATGGGTGTGACATTAAGAGGGAGCGCCGAGTACCTGCCAGGGCTGGAGCGGGTTCACCCACACTGGCACGCACCAACGGCGCGACGTCTGACTGTGGCCGACCGCAATTCGCGTCGGCGAAGGAAGTATCGCGGTCCTAGCTCGATCTCTGACGGGCTGGGTGATCGCACGTTGGGCGACGTGGCTGCCGCCGTAGTGCCCAATGGAAGGGAGCTTTGATGGCCGCCGCTCGTCGCATGACCCCGGCAGGACTGCGCGCCCGGCGCCGGAGGGTGATCGCGTCGGCGGTAGTTGGCCTCGTGGTGTCTCTTGGCGCGGGGGTGTACTGGTGGTTTGCCCTCGGCCCGGGGCAGGCGACGTCGGCACTGTCGAGGGCCTTCCCGGATCGGATGCTGAGGTCGTGTGTCGCCGACGCGTTGGGGGTCGGCGAGGACGCGATCGTCGCCCGACGGAAGCTGAACCACCTCTCGGAACTGATATGCAGCCACGAACCGTCGGATATCGCTCCTGCTGTGACCGACCTCGAGGGAATCCAGACGCTCAGCGGCCTCAGGTCGCTCACGATTGCGGATATCGCCCCGGAGGTGGAGCGCGGACGCTCTCCGCTGGACATTTCGGCCCTCGCCCATCACAAGTCGATCCGTCGCCTGGACTTGGGAAAGTTGGAGATCGCCGGCCTGGACGCCATCTCGACGATGGGCTCCCTCGAGCGCGTGGACCTGTCCTGGTCCCGCGTGCTCGACGGTTCGGCGACGGATCTGACGGTGGTGTCGGATCTGCCGCATCTGAAAGAGCTGGATGTCTGGGGCCTGGACGGGCTGCGGTCGTTTCACGGCCTGGAGAACGCGCACGCCCTCGAAAGCCTCTACTCGGGGTGCGCCGATTACCTGCCCGCCACCGGCGATTGCCGCTCGATCGACTCGGTCGAGCCGCTCCGCGAATGCGACCACCTGAGCTATTTGATCGTCCAGGGCACCGGGGTCAGTGATCTGTCGCCACTCCAGGGAAACGTCAACCTCAGCTACGTCGACATCAGCGGTACCCGCGTGCACGATCTCGCCCCGCTGACCCGATCGGTGAACCTGACCACATTGAAAATCGGAGATACCCCCGTCCGCGACATCACGCCCCTCGTCGGCCACCGGGCGCTGCGCGTTCTCGAGCTGACCGAGGATCAACACATCGACACCAGCGCCCTGGACAAGACCAAGGGCCTGGAAATCACCATCCATCCAGCCCGCGGCACGGATGGGGCGTCGGGGTAGGCCTGGCGGTAGGCATCGGTGATGCGCTGGCAGCTGCCGGTGGTCGCGAGGACCCTGACGTGAGCGTTGGTAGCGAGCCAGGGGCTCCAGCCGAGTGCGGCGCTTATCGGAGAGAGCAAGGGTTCGCCCGTTGGGCGGTGGTGCTGCGGGCGTCGTGCTGCGGGTCGCCGGTGCGTCGGGCCCACGGCGGGTCTGGTGATGATCCGGCGGCGGCACTCGCTCAGGGTGTCACCGGCCGAGCGCGCGACTGGAACGGCTCCATGAACTCCGTCGCGCGGGCGGGTGAGATCACCACATGCGGGCCGGACATACCGGGAGAAAGCGGATTTCACCCCTATATGACCTTGAAGCGCGCGCGAACGCGGGCTAATTTATCGCTAATCGTGCGCTTTGACAGGGGGTGGGCCCTTGAGTTGGGCCGTTCAGAACGATGCGACCGCCACCGACGGCGCGGGCGGCCCGGCACTGTCCAACTCGGCCCGGTCCGACCCGGCGCGGCGCCGCCCGACGCCGGCCGGGAAGAGCCCACTCGCCGCCACCCGCCTGTTCGATCCCGGGCTCGACCTCAGGACCGACGCGTCGTCGGTCCCCCCGAGCGCCGGCGGAGCGCACGACCCGGGCGCCGGCCCGGTCGGCCCGTGGTACCCGACCCGGGTGGGAGCCGTCACCGGCGAGCGAGAGACCCCGGCGGACGGTCTCAGCAGGGTGACCGTCCTGGTCCCGGCGCACAACGAGGAGGCCGGCATTGCCGAGACCATCGAGGCGCTGGCCCGGCAAACCCGCCCACCGGACGACGTGTTCGTCGTCTCGGACAACTCGACGGACCGAACGGTTGAGTTCGCCCGGGCGGCCGGGGCACGGGTGATGGAGACCAGCGGCAACACGTGCAAGAAGGCGGGCGCGCTGAATCAAGCGCTCGCCCACGTGCTGGACGCCCTCGAGGGCAACGACTTCGTGTTGATCCAGGATGCGGACAGCGTGTTGGACCCGGGCTTTATTGCGGCGGCATTGGGCCACCTGACGGCTGATCCGGACCTGGGGGCCGTGGGCGGTGTCTTCCGGGGTGGCCCCGGGGGCGGTTTCGTCGGGCACCTCCAGCGCAATGAGTACGCCCGCTACGCCCGGGACGTCAGCCGCCTGAAGGGCAAGTGCCTGGTCGTGACCGGGACCGCGGCGGTCTTCCGCGCCAGCACGTTGCGGCGGGTGCGCGCCGCCCGCCTGGCCGGAACGATCCCCCCGGGAGATGGGCACGGCGGAATTTACGACACGACCGTGCTGACCGAGGACAACGAGATCTCATTTGCGCTCATGCATCTCGGGTACAGGATTCTCTCGCCCAACGGCTGCACGTTGACAACCGAGGTCATGGAGTCCTGGCGCCAGCTCTGGAATCAGCGGCTGCGCTGGAAGCGCGGCGCGGTCGAGAATTGTGTGCAGTACGGAATGACGCGGGTCACCGCCTCGTATTGGGGGCGGCAGGTATTCACCATGCTCGGCGTGCTCGTGACCGCCATCTATCTCGGCACGATTCTTTGGTCGCTGGTGTTCACCGGCGGCCTGACGATCGCCCCGTTCTGGCTGGGCATCACCGGCCTCTTCGCGCTCGAGCGCGTCGTGACGTTACGCGGCCGCGGATGGGGCCGACGGTTCGCGGCCGGGCTGCTGTATGAACTCCCGTTCGACTATTTCCTCCAGGTGTGCCACGGAAAGGCTTACCTGGACTCATTGTTCAACTCACAGAGAAGGTGGTAACCGGTGACCTATCACAACTCATCCGCCCTAGCCGGCGTCGCCGGCGTCGGCTCGGTCGCGGCCCTCGCGACGACGGGTCCGGCGGGCTGGCTATGGATGGCCCTGGCGGCCTTCGCGCTGATCGCGGCGGGGACGGCCCTGCTGCGGATCATTCCGCGCCGGGAGCGTCAGCGGCAATAGGGCAAGAAGCGTCAGGGCTCAGTTCCAACCCCGGTGCCGCCGCTGGACGTCGACGGCCCACTCGGCGATGGCGCCGAGGTCGGCCACGCGCCGGCGGCACCGTACCCTGGTGCGATGGACATCGCCGCGCAGATCGACCGGCTGATCGAGCTGGGTGTGCCGCACTTCGCCGGCCTCTCCCCGGCCCAGTTCCGGTCCCTCGGTGCGGGCCTGCCCGACGGCGGCACGGTGGTCGTTGCGCCGGGGCTCGTTCGGCCCCGGCTGCTTGCGCCGCTGCTGCGGCATCGGGACCGGCCGGGCTTCGTCGTCGTCGATATGACGGACCTCGACGAGTTTGCCGACCAGGTGGAGGTGCCGACGACGGGGCTGTACGTCATCGCCGAGATCGACCGCGGCGACGACCTGCGCAACTGGAGCCCGAACGAGGCGCTGCCCGAACTCGCCGCGCGCGGCCGCCGGCCGCTGACGCTCAGCGAGGGCATCTCGTGGTTGCTTCAGGAACCCGACCGGCTGGAGCGCGACGCCTGCTTCATGTGCATCGGCACCCGCAAGGCCGGCGCGAAGGGGCTGGACGCGCGCACGCCGGCCATCTGGATCAGCAACGGCACCGGCCGGGACGGAGCGGAGCGTCGGCACGCGCCGAAGGTCGGCTGGTGCTGGGCCGGGAACCGGCACACCTGGCTCGGCTTCGCCTCGACGCCGCCGGCGTGAGCAGACGGCGAGGGGGCGGGCTGCGGGGGAGGGGGCCGGCCTCGGCCACGGAGCGGGCCAGGGCGCCGCGCTCGACATTACGCAACAGCCCGGCCGGATCTGCGGCTCGGTCCCACGCAGACCAGGTCACGGCGCCACCTCCTCCGCTTCCACGACGGCGACGTCGTCCTCGCACACGATGCTGTTGGAGCCAGAGCCCACGGCCTCAAGCCGGACGGTGTACAGCCCGGGCGGCAGGGGATCGACTGGACCGTCCAGCCGTCGCCCGCGGGGGTCGCTTCCACCGGTCCCAGGCAGCGCCGGCCGCGGCTCGGCTGCACCGTGGCGTACGCGGCTTGCGCCGGCCGATCGGCGTCGCGCAGGGTGAACGAGATCGGGATCGGATCGCGCGCCCGGTGCACCGGGTCCAGATCGACGCCGAGCGACGGCTCGGCCCGCTCCGGCCCGCCGCGGATGTCCGCCGCCCGCGGGGCGAGGTAATTCCGCAGGAGGTCCGTCAACACGTCGCAGCCCGCCAGGCGCAGGTGCGTCTGTGGGGCGGGGTGGAAGAGTTCAGCGTCGCCGTCCTTCTCGACCGGCACCGCCGAGACCGCCGGCACGGTCTTGTCCCCGAGCATGTTTGGGCGCCCGAACCACTCGATGTCCCGCTTCTCGACGGCGAGCCCGCCGGCACCGAGTTCGGCGCGGCCCAAAGTGCGGTGGCCGACGGCCCGGACGAAAGCCTGACCGGGTCCCCTTCCCGGCAGGTCGGACCATGCTTCTTCGATGGCCAGGTGGAGCTTGTATGCATCGCCCGCGCGGTGGCCGAAACTGCTCGGAGCGCCGAGCGCGCCGAGTTGCTCGGCCGTCAGCTCGTGCGGGTAGCGGTGCGCGGCGCCGTCGGCGATGCCCGGGAACCGGGGCAACAGGTCGTAGGCCGAGCGCCAATTACGAACGATCTCGAGGAACCGGTCCGGCAGGCGGACCCGGCCGTACCGCCCATTGAGCAAGACATCGAGCGCCTTCGGCGCCCCGCGATGGGGCGTGCCGACGGTGACGAGCTTGAGGCAATCCCGCCACGCCGGGCGCCCGCGGGCCGACAGCAGTCCCAGCCACGCCCGGGCCACCAGCCCGCCCATCGAATGCCCGACGACGATCAGCCGCCGGTCCCGGGCGTCGTCGCTCAGCCCCGCCAGGTACGGCTCGACGCCGTCGCGGACGTACTCGGCCGCGGCCTCGACGCCGAGCCGGAAGTCGTACGGGGCGAGCAGGACGCGTGCGCTGGGCTCGGCCGGCCGGCCCGGTGCGACGACGCACGCCGTGTTCGGCCCCACGAGATTGACCAGGGCGCGCACGAGCGCGTTGTAGCCGGGGACCAGGACACACCCCGCCAGCGCGATGTTCGGCATCAGGCCGACCGGTGCCGGCGTCGGGTTAGCGTCGAGACTCAGCCGCGTGGGATCGAGGACCGTCCGCCCGATGGTCGAGAACCTCGCTCCCCAGACATCGTCGCCCGGCTCCTGCGTCGGGCCGCGGTCCGCGGCCAGGACGCTGCCGAGGATTCCGGGGATGACGACGACGAGGGGTTGGCCTTCAGGCCGGGCGTCGTCGGAGGGGTGGGCGTGACTTGGCTTTGTCACGGCTTCTCCCGTCGTTGGTCTGGTTTAACCTATCGCCGTGAAGTGCCTGATGGCGGGTGATTTGCCGGTGGTGTCGAGAAGTGCAACGGCCGGGGGCGCTGCGCGAGGCGGGGTCTTGAGGCGCACCCGGGCGGGGTGTGCCGTGAGGTGCCCTCCGGACGGGGCGGGCACTGCTCAGGTGGGCGCACGGTGCTGCCGAGTCAGTACCGTGCGCCGCCAGTCAGTACTAAGCGGCAATATGGTGCCCGTTTTCCGGCATTTTCGGTACTGACTCGGCGCACCCGGTACTGACTCGGCGCACCCGGTACTGACTCGGCGCACCCGGTACTGACTCGGCGCACCCGGTACTGACTGGCCGGGCCACCGTACCGCCGACCGGACCCGACTCAGGAACACTCATCCAGTTCGGCGCGATCACTTCGACATCGGGTGGCGAAACGCGCAATCGGGCGATCCGCGCCCGGATCACTCAGCCGTATCGCTCATCTTGTCTCGAGTTCGGCGAGGAGGGCGGGTACGACGTCGGCGACATCGCCGATGATGCCGTACTGGGCGCGCCGGAAGATCGGCGCGTCCGGGTCGGCGTCGATGGCGGCGACGATGCGGGCGTCCCGGATTCCGTCGACGTGCTGCGGCTGGCCGGAGATGCCCACGGCCAGGTAGAGCTGCGGCTTGATGACGCGCCCGGTGCGCCCGACGACGCGGTCCAGGCTGAGCCGACCCAGGTCCTCGGCGACCGGCAGGGTGCAGGCCCGATCGGCGCCGATCGCGGCGGCCAGCCGCTCGACAAGCGCGAACTCGTCGGACGAGCGCACCCCGCGCCCGATCCCGACGACGCGGGGCGCGGTCGCCAGGGCGCGGGCGTCGTCCGCATCCCCGCCGGCGGCCGGCGCCGGCCCGACCCGGCGTAGCCCGGCATCGGGGACCAGGTCGAGCACGGTCACCGGCGCGGCCTCGCCGCTCGCGTCTCCGCCGGAAGACCCGTCAGCCGAAGCCTCGGTCTGCTCGGCGGCCGACGCCCCGACCGCCGTCCCGCTGCCCGCCGTCCCGCTGCCCGCCGTCCCGGCGCTGCCGACCGCCGTCCCGCTGCCCGCCGTCCCGGCGTCGTCGGGGCCGTCGAAAATGCCGACGACAGGGCCCGTGGCGGTCAGGTCCTCGATCACTCGCCCCTCGACGGCGACCCGGGAGATGGCGACGCCGGTGCCGGCGGCGCGCAGCGAGCGGATCCCGGGCACCCACGCGGCGCCGATCGCGGCGGCGACGGCCGCCGCCAGCACCCGCTCGGCGGGCGAATCGGGGCAGAGCACGACGCCCGGCCGGGCCTCGCGCGCGGCGGCGGCGACACCGGCGGTGTACGCCTCGGCGGCCGGGCCGGCGTTCGCCTCGGCGTTCGCCTCCGTAGGCGCTTGGTACGCGCCGGCGGCCGCCGCGGCGTTCGCGTCGCTACCGGTCGGGACGTGCAGCACGCGATCCGCGCCGGCGGCCGCCGCGGCGTCGCGCACGTCGGCCGGGCCGACGGCGAGGATGGTCACGGCTCCGCCCATCGGGCGGGCGAGCGCAACCAGCGTGCGGATCGGCCCCTCGCCGGCGGCGATGATCCAGGTCTGCATGTCGAGCGCGCTCCTTCGAGATGTCCGGGGCCGTTACAGCACGCCGTCGGCACGCAGCGCCGCGATGAGCCGGGCCGGGGCGTCGGCGCCGCCGAGGATCTGCCCGCCGGTCGTGGCGGGCGGCCGGGTGCCGACGGTGGTGAGCGCGCTCGACTCGCCGACGCCGAGGTCGGCCAGGGTGCGACGGGTCTGGGGGAGCCGGCGGGCGGCGAGGACCTGCCTCATGCCGGGCGGGCGAGCCTCGGCGCCGCTCGCGGCGCAGCAGAGTACGGCGGGCAGCACGACGTCGACCAGTTCGTCCCCGCCCGCGAGCCGGCGGGTCACCCGCACCGCGCCGGGCGCCGGGACCTCGTCCGCGCCGCCGGCCGCGCCCGCCGCGGTCTCGCCGCCGGCCACCGCGCCCACGACCTGGGCGACGCAGCGCAGCCCCAGTTCGGCGGCGACCGCGACCGGGACCGCCCGGTCCCAGGCGCCGTCGCCCAAGAGGACCAGCGCGACGTCGTCGATCGAGCGGACGGCCGCGGCCAGGACGCGCGCGGTGGCGAGGGTGTCGGCGCCGGGCGTCGCGTCGTCGACGACCACGGTCTCGGCCGCGCCCCGCGCGGCGGCCCAGGCGGAATCGCCGCCGCCGAAGGTCACCCCGACCACGCTCGCCCCCAAGGCCGCCGCGAGGTCGGCGGCAAGAGCGGCGGCGGCCGGATCGTCGTCGTTCACCGCGGGCCGGACCCGGCCCCAGTCGACGATCCCGTCGCTCGTCACCCGGGCCGCCGCAGGATCGCGGCCCCAACCGAAGCCGACGACGATCTTCACGGACGCTCCTCGGTCGGGTGCGCCGGCGGGGCGGCGCCGGCGGTTCCGGTCCCAGCGGGATCGGCGGTCCTCCCGATGCTAGTTGGCCGCGCGCCGGCGGGCGAATACCGCCCGGGGTTGGCTGAGCAGATGACGCTGCGCATCCGCCGGTTCCACAGCGAGCCGATGGCGTTCGAGGACTTCGCGGCCGGGCTGGGGTGAGCGTGGAAATCGGCCGTGCCGGCGGCCCGGCCATGGAAGAATGCCGGCATGGCAATGAGAGACATCCGCGTGATCCCCGATCCGGTGCTGCGAACCCCGTGCGACGAGATCACCACCATCGACGACCGGGTCCGAGCGCTGGTGGCGGACCTGGTGGAGACGGTGGACGCGGACGGCCGCGCGGGTCTCGCCGCCAATCAGATCGGCGTCAATCTGCGGGCTTTCTCGTGGAATATCGACGACGAGATCGGGTATGTCCTGAACCCGCAGATCGTGGAACTGTCCGAGGATTACCAGGAGGGTGACGAGGGCTGCCTGTCCGTGCCCGGCCTGTGGTACCCGACGCGCCGCGCCTGGTATGCCCGCGTGGTCGGCATCGACCTGGACGGGAACGAGGTCGTGGTGGAGGGCACCGAGTTGATGGCCCGCTGCCTGCAACACGAATGCGATCACCTCGACGGCAAGCTCTACCTCGACCGACTCGACCGCAGCGTGCGGAAGAAGGCGATGCGGGAGTTGCGCGAACAGCTCTGACGCACCTTTTTGTTGACCCCGGCCGGGGTGTCCGGCTGCCGACGCTTGTACCGCGCCTGACTGAAGCTCGGTTCAGCGCCGCGCCGGGTCGCGCGTGGAGACCTCGTGAAGAGCGACGTTCTACCACTCGCGCACTGCCGATGCCTCATGCAAGATGAACTCAAGCACGCCGTGTGTGCCATGTGATCCGCCTCTCGAGGACGTTGGGGAAGACGAACCTCGGACGAGGAGGAGTGGACATGGCTGGTGCCATCACCCGCGGTGTACTTTTCGTGCACTCTGCGCCCCGCGCGCTGTGCCCACATGTGGAGTGGGCGGCCGGGAACGTTTTAGGCGTGCGCGTTGCGCTGGACTGGATACCCCAGCCCGCTGCCCGCGGCATGTTTCGCGGAGAATATTCCTGGCAAGGGGAGCAGGGCTCGGGCGCGAAACTCGCCTCGTCGTTGCGCGGTTGGTCGCACCTTCGCTATGAGGTGACCGAGGACGCCAGCTATGGCGCCGACGGCGGTCGCTGGTCCCACACCCCGGACCTGGGTATTTTCCACGCACCGATGGATATCCACGGCAATATCCTGATTCCGGAGGATCGGATCCGGGCGGCATTGGAGGACTCGCCCGATTCCCGATCGCTGCGCGCGGCGCTCGACCTGGCGCTCGGCCAGGCCTGGGACGACGAACTGGAGCCGTTCCGCTACGCCGGCGCCGGCGCGCCGGTGCGCTGGCTGCACCAGGTCGGCTGACCGGCACCGGCCCGGAGCGATCAGCGGGACGTGACGACGAGCGCGACGTTGTGCCCGCCGAAGCCGAACGAGTTGTTCAGCGCGGCGATCGGTCCACTCGGCAACGGCTCGGGGGTGTCCCGGACGAGCGGAATCGTCAGCTCCGGGTCGGGGTTGGCGACGTTGATCGTCGGCGGGGCGAGCCGCTCGGCGACCGCCTTCACGGTGAACATCGTCTCCAGCGCCCCGGCCCCGCCGAGCAGGTGCCCGGTCATCGACTTGGTGGCGGACAGGGCGACCCGATCGGCCGCGGAGCCGAACAGGGCCCGGACCGCCCGCGCCTCGATCAAGTCACCGACCTTGGTGGAGGTTGCATGCGCGTTCAGATGTCGGACGTCGTCGAAGCTCACCCCGGCGTCCTCGACCGCCCGACGCATCGCGGCGATCTGGCCGCGGCCCTCGGGGTCCGGCGAGGTGATGTGATACGCGTCGGAGGACAACCCGACGCCGGCCAGGCGGGCATACACCCGGGCGCCGCGGGCCGCGGCGTGTTCGGCACTCTCGAGCACGAGCGCGGCGGCCCCCTCGCCGATCACGAACCCGTCCCGGTCGATGTCGTAGGGCCGGGATGCGCCCGCCGGGTCGTCGTTGCGCAGGGAGATCGTGCGCGACGCGGCGAAGGCGGCGATCGGCATCGGGTGGATCGTCGCCTCGGTGCCGCCGGCGATGACGACGTCGGCCCGGCCGGAGCGAATCATCTCGACGCCGTAGCCAACAGCCTCGGCCCCGGACGCGCAGGCGGACACCAGAGCGTGTGCGCCGGCGCGGGCGCCGAATTCCAGTTCCACGAAGGCGGTGGGGGAGTTCGGCATCAGCATCGGGACCGTCATCGGCAGCAAGCGCCGGGCGCCGCGCTCGCGCAGGGTGTCCCAGCCGTCCATCGTGGTCCAGATCCCGCCGATGCCGGAGGAGACCACTACGCCGAGCCGCTCGCCGTCGACCTCGGGCGTGCCCGCATCGGCCCACGCTTCCCGAGCCGAGATGATCGCGTACTGGGCGGACGGATCCATCCGGTTCAGTTCCTGGCGGGGCAGCACCTGCGTGGGCGGGACCTTGACCGCCGCCGCGAAGTGGACCGGGATGTCGTAGCGCTCGGGCCAATCGTTGTCGAACGGGCGGGCGCCCGACTCCCCGGCCAGCGCGGCGGCCCAGGTGCTCGGTGCGTCGCCACCGAGCGGGGTCGTGGCGCCGAGGCCGGTGACAACGACATCGCGGTGGCTGGACATGCGCGCTCCTGGGGTAGATCTGCTGGTCGGCGGTTCACGTGGGCCGCGAGAGCGGCGACCCGCGGCGGCCGCGCCGCGGGTCGCGCGCCGCTCAGGCCTGGGCGCCGGTGATGTAGGCGACGGCGTCGCCGACGGTGGCGAGGTTCTTCACGTCCTCGTCGGGAATGCGAACGTCGAACTTGTCCTCGGCGTGCGTCACGATCGTCATCATCGACAGCGAGTCGATGTCCAGGTCGTCCGTGAACGACTTCTCGAGCACGACGGCGTCCGTCGGCAGCCCGGTCTCCTCGGCGACGATCTCGGCGAGGCCGGCGAGGACTTCCTGCTCGGTGTAAGCCATGCGTTTTCTCCTTGTCGTGGGGCCGGTCGGCCCCGTGGTCGGCGCCCTGGCGGGGCCGGGTCGGGTGGCCGCGGCGGGCGTCCGCTCGCGGCCCGGGCGGCGCGGCCGCCCGGGGTCGGGGGTCAAGGCAGCACGATCACCTGGGCGGCGTAGACGAGCCCTGCGCCGAAGCCGATCTGCAGCGAGAGGTCGCCGGACTTGGCCGTTCCTTCGTCGAGCAGACGCAGTGTAGCGAGCGGGATGGACGCGGCGGACGTGTTGCCGTTGTCGGCGATGTCCCGGGCGACGATCACGTCGTCGGGCAGGGCAAGCTGCTTGACCAGTTGATCGATGATGCGCATGTTCGCCTGGTGCGGGACGAAGACCTGGATGTCCTGCGGGCCGACGCCCGCCGCCGCCATCGCCTTGGCCGCGACCGGCGCCATCTGGAAGCTCGCCCACTTGAAGACGGTCGGCCCGTCCTGGCGCAGGGTCGGCACGCCGAGCTCGGGCTGCAGCAGGCCATGGGTCTGGCGGATCGCCTGCGCCTTCGAGCCGTCCGAACCCCAGACCACCGGGCCGATGCCGGGCGTGTCCGACGGGCCGACGATGACCGCGCCCGCGCCGTCGCCCAACAGGAAGGAGATGGTCCGGTCCGTGGGGTCCAGGAAGTCGGACATCTTTTCCGCGCCGATGACCAGGACGTTCGTCGCGGTCCCCGAGCGGACCAGGGCGTCGGCCTGCGCGACGCCGTAGGCGTAGCCCGCGCAGGCCGCCGAGATGTCCCAGGCGGCGGCCGGGGTGCAGCCGAGGCGATCGGCCAGGATCGCGGCGGCGGACGGCGTCTGAATGGTGTGCGTGACGGTCGAGACCAGGACGACGTCGATGTCGGCCGCGGCGATCCCGCCCCGCTCCAACGCGTCGCGGCCGGCGGCCTCGGCGAGGTCCAGCACGTTCTGTTCTTTGCGCGCGCGGCGGCGCGTGATGATGCCGGTCCGCTGGCGGATCCACTCGTCCGAGGAGTCGATCGGCCCCGCGAGTTCGTCGTTCGTGACAACGATTTCGCCGCGGCAGCCGCCGAACGCGAGGATGCGCGAGTGGGCGGCTCCGCTCGACTGCTGAAGGACGGGGGTGGTCATGCGGTGGCCTTTCCGGTGCCGGCGTGTCGGTCGATGAGGTCCCGGGCGGCGTCGAGGTCCGCGGGCGTCTTGATGGCAACCCGCTCGACGTCGGGCAGGGTTCGCTTGGCGAGGCCCGCGAGCACGCCGCCAGGGGCGAGTTCAAGGATCGCGGTGACGCCCGACGCCCCCAGTGTCTCCTGGCACAGGTCCCAGCGCACCGGGGCCGTGATCTGGTCGGTCAACCGGCGCCGCACGTCGGGCGCGGAGCCGAAGCCTGTGGGGCCGGACCCGATCGTGCGGTAGGAGTTGCCGTCGGCGTTGGACAGCAGGTCCAGCTTCGGGTCCGTCGCGGGCCATTCGGCGGCGATCGGCTCGAAGGCGTCCCGGGCGGGCGCCATGATCGGGGTGTGGAAGGCGCCCGCCACGGGCAGCGGTCGCAGCCGCGCGCGCGCCGGGGGGTGCGCGGCCAGGGCGGCCAGGCCGGCGGCGGTGCCCGCCGCGACCACCTGGCCGGCGCCGTTGACGTTAGCGGGCCACAGGCCGGCCGCCTCGATCGCCGCCAGCACCTCGTCCTGATCCCCGCCGAGAATCGCGGTCATCCCGCTCGGCTCGGCCTCGGCCGCCGCCCGGGCCATCGCGGCGGCGCGGGCGGAGACCAGGGTGACCGCGGCGTCGTCGTCGAACACGCCCGCCACGGCCGCGGCGGCGAACTCGCCGACCGAATGCCCGGCCACGATGTCTACGAAGTCGGCCGGCTCCCGGCCGGCCAGGACGACCCGCAGCGAGAGCAGCGACGCGGCGACGATCAGCGGCTGGGCGACCGCCGTGTCCCGGATCGTGTCCGCGCCCGACGTCGTCCCGTGGGTCAGCAGGTCCAGGCCGGCGGCCGCGCCGGCGCGGTCGACGAGGTCTGCGACGCCGGGCTGATCCAGCCACGGGCCGAGCATTCCGGGGGTCTGGGAACCCTGACCTGGGCACACGACGGCAAGCACCCGACACACTCTGCCAAATGCGGAGCGTCGAAACCCGTCATGACGCGCACACACCTACTGGACAAGCATTGTGGCGAGCCTACAAACGCGGGCCTACGCCGCCTCCCCGAGCCGGCCGAGCGCCAGCGCGACCTGAAGCACGAAGCACTCCCGCGCGTCGAGCGGGTCCCAGCCGGTGTGCTCGGCCACCTTGCGCAGCCGGTAGCGCACGGTGTTCGGATGCACGTACAGCGCGCGCGCGGCCGCCTCGAGCGAGCGGCCCGTGCCGAGGTAGGCCGAGAGCGTCTCCAACAGGGCGCCGCCCGCCTCGGTGAGCGGCGTGTACGCCCGCTCGATCAGGGCGCGGCGGGCGCCCGCGTCCCCGGTCAGGACGCGTTCGGGCAGGAGGTCGTCGGCCAGCACCGGCCGCGGCGCCTGTGGCCAGGCGGCCGCCGCCGCGAAACCGGCGAGCGCCGCTCGGGCGGAGCGGGCCGCCTCCTCCAGGCCGAGGACGACGGGACCGATCACCACCGGGCCGGGGCCGAACCGGGGCAGCAGCGACCGGGCGGCCGCTTCGAGTTTCTGTTCGCCGCCGAGCACGAGCACCAGCCGGTCGCCGTGGATCCCGACCAGCCCGTCGCCGGCGGCCCGTCGGGTGGCGCGCCTGATCTCGGCGGTGCCGACATCGTCCAGCGGGGCCTCGGCGGTCCCGACCATGACGAGCGTGGAGCCCGCGCCGACCCAGCCGAGCGCGGAGACCCGCGAGCGCAGCGAGTCGTCGACGTCGCCGCGGATCAGGGCATCAACGACGAGCGCCTCGAGGCGCGCGTCCCATGCGCCGCGGGTCTCGGCGGCCCGGGCGTAGACCTCGGCGGCGGAGAACGCCACCTCCCGGGAGTAGCGCAGGACCGCCTCGCGCAGATCCTGTTCGGCACCGGGCGCGGCGAGCCGGTCGGCGTGCGCCTCGACCACGTCGACCATCGTGCGCAGCAGGTGCAGGGTGTTCTGCAGGGAGATGGACCTGGTCAGCTCCGGCGGCGCGCCGGCGAAGATCTCGTTGACGCCGTGCGGGGTGCGGTCTCGATCCGCATACCAGGCGACGAATGCCGCGATGCCGGACTGCGCCACCAGGCCGACCTGCGACCGGGCCTCCGCGGGCAGCGCCCGATACCAGGGCAGTTCCTCGTCGAGCCGCTTGAGCGCCGCCGCGAACAACACCCCGGTGCCGTTCCGCAGCCGCTGCAGGTTGTCCGGATGACCGGTAGGTCGGGTGACGCTCACGCCTGTGAGCATAGGACCGCAGTTGTGGACAGTCCACAAATGCCGGCTTCGTGGTCCCTGCGCCCGGCGGCGCGGCTCCCTCCACCCGGCGGCGCGGCTCCCTCACCCGGCGGCGCCGGAGCGGCGCGGTAGGGTCGGGACATGGCCTGGTGGTCGCGTCTGCGCGGCTGGACGCACCGGTCGAATGCCCCGCGGGCGGCGACCGGCCGGCTGCGCGCCACGCGCACCGACAACCGCTCCGAGGCCGCCCTGCGCTCGGTGCTCGCGGCCGACCCGAACGACGAAGCCGCGTTCCGGACGCTGGCCGAGTTGGTCCGCCGGCGGGCCGCCGCATCGCCCACCTTCGCCGATCCGCTGGCCGCGCCCGTGGACGAACAGGAGCGCGAACACGCCGCGAACCTTGCCCACTGGGCGCTGGCCGAGGAACTCGCCGGCAATCCCCGGGGCTGGTATCCGCTGATCGAACTCGGCCGGCTCTCCCTGGGGGACGACCCCGGCGCCGCCCTGCGGCGCCTCGCCACCGCCGCCGAGCGCGACCCGAGCGGGCGCGCCCTGGCTCAGGCCCTGGAAGTGCTGCGCGAGGCGGGCCTGCCCGGTGAAGCCCTCGGCCTCGGCGTCGGGCACTGGCGGGCCCGCGAGCACGACCTCGACGCCGGCCGCCAACTGGTGCTGGCCGCGATCGAGGCCGACCGGCCCTTCGAGGCCCGCCACCACATCGAGTCCCTGGCGATGAATCCCGACGCCGTCGAGGCGGCGTCCCTGCAGGCCGAACTGCGCCGCGCCGTCGAACGCGCCGAACGCGCCGGCCGCTGACGGCCGGCGCGTTCGGGCGTTGGGGTCAGGCGTCGCCGCCGGCGTTGCCGGAGGTGCCGGCCGTGACGTCGTGCAGTCGGTACTTCTCGATTGCCTTCGCGGGCGCGTCGGCGGGCACCTCGCCGCGCCGGGCGAGCATCTGCAGCGCCTTCACGACGACGGACGGCCCGTCGATCTTGAAGTGCCGCCGGGCCGCGGGCCGGGTGTCGGAGAAGCCGAAGCCGTCCGCGCCGAGCACCGCGTAGTCGCCCGGGACCCACGGGCGGATCTGGTCGGCCACCAGCTTGTCCCAGTCGCTCGTCGCGATGAACGGCCCCTGGGCGCCGGCCAGCTTGGACCACACGTACGGTGCGCGGGCCTCCGCGTTCGGGTTCAGGAAGGCAAACTCCTCGGCCGCCAGGCCGTCGCGGCGCAGCTCGTTCCAGCTCGTCACGCTCCAGACGTCGGCCGCCACGCCCCAGTCCTCGCGCAGCAACTGCTGCGCCTCCAGGACCCACGGCACCCCGACGCCGGAGGCGAGCAACTGAGCGCGCGGGCCGTCGCCCTCGCCCACCGAAATCCGGTGGATGCCGCGGATGATGCCCTCGACGTCGACGTCCGCCGGCTCCGCCGGCTGGCGCATCGGCTCGTTGTACACCGTGAGGTAGTACATGACGTTCTGGTCGCGGCCGTCCGAGCCGTCGCCGAACATCCGCTCGATGCCGTCGCGGACGATGTGCCGGATCTCGTAGCCGTACGCCGGGTCGTACCCGATCATCGCCTTGTTCGTGCCGGCCAGCAGGTGGGAGTGCCCATCGGCGTGCTGCAGGCCCTCGCCCGTCAGCGTGGTGCGGCCGGCCGTCGCGCCGATGATGAAGCCGCGCGCCATCTGGTCGGCCGCCGCCCAGAGCTGATCGCCCGTGCGCTGGAAGCCGAACATCGAGTAGAAGATGTAGACCGGGATCAGCGTCTCGCCGTGCGTCGCGTACGAAGTCCCGACGGCCCCGAACGCCGACGCCGAGCCGGCCTCGTTGATGCCGGTGTGCATGATCTGCCCGGCCTCGGACTCCTTGTAGCTGAGCATCAGCTCGCGGTCGACCGCCATGTAGTGCTGGCCGACGGTGTTGAAGATCTTCGCGGACGGGAAGATCGAGTCCAGGCCGAAGGTCCGGGCCTCGTCCGGGATGATCGGCACGATCCGCTTGCCGAACTCCTTGTCCTTCATCAGGTCCTTGAGCAGCCGGACGAACGCCATCGTGCTCGCCACGTCCTGATGCCCCGAGCCGCGCCGCAGCACCTCGTACGCATTGTCGCCCGGCAGCGTCAGCTTGGTGGGCCGCGGGCGGCGCTCCGGCAGGAAGCCGCCCAGCTCCCGCCGGCGCTGCACGGCGTACTGGATCTCCGGCGAGTCCATCCCGGGGTGGTAGTAGGGGGGCTCGTACGGGTTCGCGTCCAGTTCCTCGTCCGTGAACGGGATGTGCAGTAGGTCCCGCATGCCCTTCAGGTCCGCGAGGCCGAGCTTCTTCATCTGGTGCGTCGCGTTGCGGCCCGCGAAGGCGGAGCCGAGCGCGTAGCCCTTGATCGTGTGCGCGAGGATCACCGTCGGCTGGCCCGTGTGCGCCCGGGCCGCGGCGTAGGCCGCGTACACCTTGCGGTAGTCGTGGCCGCCGCGCTTGAGGTTCCAGATGTCGTCGTCGGTCATGTTCTCGACCAGCGCCTTCGTCCGCGGGTCGCGGCCGAAGAAGTGCTCGCGGATGAAGGCGCCGGACTCGGCCCGGTAGGTCTGGTAGTCGCCGTCGGGCGTCACGTTCATCAGGTGGACCAGCGCCCGGTCCTTGTCCGCGTTCAGGAGCGCGTCCCACTCCCGGCCCCAGATCACCTTGATGACGTTCCAGCCGGCGCCGCGGAACTCGGCCTCCAGCTCCTGGATGATCTTGCCGTTGCCGCGCACCGGGCCGTCGAGGCGCTGCAGGTTGCAGTTCACCACGAAGGTGAGGTTGTCCAACTGCTGCTGGGCGGCGTGCTGGAGCATGCCTCGCGATTCGGGCTCGTCCATCTCGCCGTCGCCCAGGAACGCCCAAACGTCCTGTTGGCTGGTGTCGCGCAGCCCGCGGTTGTGCAGGTACTTGTTGGTCCACGCCTGGTAAATCGCGCTCGACGGGCCGAGGCCCATCGAGACCGTCGGGTACTCCCAGAACTCGGGCATCAGCCGCGGGTGCGGATACGACGAGAGCCCACCGCCCGGGTGCGAGACCTCCTGGCGGAAGCCGTCGAGTTGGTCCGCGCTGAGCCGACCCTCGAGGAAGGCGCGCGCGTAGACGCCGGGGGAGGCGTGTCCCTGGAAGTAGATCTGGTCACCGCCGCCCGGGTGGTCCTTGCCGCGGAAGAAGTGGTTCAGGCCCACCTCGTACAGCGTCGCCACGGACGCGTAGGTGGAGATGTGGCCGCCGACGGCGATCCCCGGGCGTTGCGCCCGGGTCACCATGACCGCGGCGTTCCAGCGGATCGCGCGGCGGATCGCGCGCTCCATCGCCTCGTCGCCGGGGAAGAACGGCTCCTCGTGGACGCCGATCGTGTTCACGTACGGCGTCGTGAACGACGCCGGGATGGCGACGTTGCGCTCCCGCGCCCGCTTCAGCAGGCTCAGCAACACATAGCGGGCGCGCGGGCCGCCGCGCTCGTCGATCAGGCCATCCAGCGACTCGACCCACTCGCCCGTCTCACCTGGGTCGATGTCGGCGACCTGGCTGAGCAGGCCGTTGATCAACGGACCCGTCTCCTCGTACGAAGCCACTGCTACCTCGATCTCGTCCGGGCATCGCGATGTGGGCACGATGCATCATGGGGATCCCACCACGTCGGGAACCGGACCGCACGGCAGATTGGTGGCGCCGGAGGCTGGGCCGGTTGACCTCACCATTGTCCGACCGGCGGGGGCGAAAGTCATACTGTTCGGGTGCCGAAGGACAGTGACGTCCATGACATGCATGATTCGGGCGCGAATGGCGCGGGTCCAGGGCGGCGCGCGGCCGGCGCGAGGCGCGGCGTGGCCGGCACGGGGCAGGCGCGAGCGGGGGAGGGCGAAATCGGACTATCCAGGTGTCGTGTCCGGTCCGCGGCCCGCTCGCGGGTCCCGGCGGTCGGGTCTTCAGGCATCTCGTCGGTGCGTACTGGCGGCACCCGCGGGTGTGGTGGGCTAGGTTTGCCTGACACGACGAAGCGGAAGGGAACGGACACGCGGTGGCAGACACGACGGGACCCCAAGGCGTCGAACGTCTGGGTTTCGACTCAGGCCAGGTGATTCAGGAGTTCGGCTGGGCTGACGATGTCGACGACGGGCTGCGCATCCAGGTCGAGGACCTGATCGGTGCCGAACTCGTGGACGAGGACTACGGGGACGTCACGGACGGCGTCATCGTCTGGTTCCGGGAGGATGACGGCGACCTCACCGACACCCTCGTCGACGTGCAGACCGTGCTCGACGACGGCGGCGCAATCTGGATCTTCACCCCCAAGCCCGGTCGCCCCGGGCACGTGGAACACAACGACATCCAGGAGGCGGCCACGACGGCCGGTCTCCACGCCACCAGCACGTTCTCCATCGCGCCCGACTGGTCCGCGACGAAGCTCGGCACGCGGGGCCGTGGCCGCTGACGGCGTCGGGCAAGCGGGCGACGCCGTGCAAGCGGGCGACGCCGTGCGGGTGGGTGACGTCGCGCCGGACTTCACGCTCCTGGACACCCACGGCACGCCCACCTCGTTGCGGGTGCTGCGCGGGCGACCTGTGCTCCTGGTCTTCTTCCCCTTCGCCTTCTCCGGGACCTGCAGTTCCGAGTTGTGCGAGCTGCGGGACAACCTCGGCGACTTCGAGGCTGCGGGCGTCACCCTGCTCGGGGTGTCCTGCGATGCCGTCTACGCGCTGCGGGCCTGGGCCGTGCAGGAGAGCTTCGGCTTCGATCTCCTCTCGGACTTCTGGCCGCACGGCGCGGTCGCCCGCGCATACGGCGCCTTCGACGACGCCGACGGCAACGCCCTGCGCGGCACCTTCCTGATCGACGCCGACGGCGTTGTGCGGTGGTGCGTCGTCAATGGCCGGGGGCAGCGGCGCGACCTGGCCGGATACCTGGAGGCGGTCGCCGCGTTGTGACGGCGGCCCGAGCGGTGGGGGCGCGGGTGGATCGGTGCCGCGGTCTCGCCGCCGAGCGGTAGGCTGTCCACCGCTGTACCAGGGCCTGTAGCTCAGGTGGTCAGAGCGCCACGCTTACACCGTGGATGTCGGGGGTTCAAGTCCCTCCGGGCCCACCAAAGTGGAGTGTTCCCGTTTTTGTGGACGGGTTTTATGCTGCGAGTTCGTAGAGGTGTCGGTTGCCTTGTTCGTGTTCGTGGGGGGTGAGCCGGCCGAGGGTGGAGTGGCGGCGGGTTCGGTTGTAGTAGGTCTCGATCAATTCGAACGTCGCGGCCCGCAGGTCCTTGATGGTGGGCCAGGGGCGGGTGTGGACGAGTTCCTTCTTGTAGGTCGCGAAGAAGGATTCGGCGACGGCGTTGTCGTAGCAGATGCCGGTGCGGCCCAGGGAACGGCGGATGT
>JAVBMU010000024.1:0-64673 GCA_031552185.1 Cellulomonadaceae bacterium
ACGCAGCACCTCACGTCCACCGCCCGCCCGACCGGGCCGCGTCGCACGCGAGGCAGACGAGTTCGTCGAACACGACCCGATCCAATGCGGTCCAGGACGCGGGCACGGTCACAACCCAACAGGTGAACCACGCGACAGTCCGCGACCAGCGCCTCGACCGGACCCACAACAGCTCGACGAGCGACGATGACACCGCGGGCACCAGGTGGCTTCCTGCTCAGATGCAGGTCTTGACAATCCACATCGAACCGGGCACCTGGTGCCCGCGCCGTCACACCCACCGAACCACCGATCCGCGCGATCTCTCTCAGGCAGGGCAGCTCAGGCCCGGGCAGCTCAGGCCCGGGCAGCTCAGGCAGGGCAGCTCAGGCCCGGGCAACTCAGGCCCGGACGGCCCGGGCCCGGGCAGCTCAGGCCCGGACGGCCCGGGCCAGGGCGCCGACGGCGGGGCCGGCGGGCAGTCGCAACCGCACGCTGGTCCCCTCCCCCTGCCGGGATCGCAGCGCAACGGATCCGCCGTGCCGCTCGACGACGGCCCGGACCAGGGCGAGCCCCAGCCCCGACCCGGGGATTCCCCGCGCCGCACTCCCCCGCGAAAGCTCGTCGAAGACCGTGGCCTGCTCCGCCTCGGGGATGCCCATGCCGCAGTCCGCGATCTCGAGGGCCACCCAGCCGTCGTCGTCCGAGCCGCGGAGCTCAAGCGGGGAACCGGCGGGCGAGTACTTCACCGCATTGGTGAGGACGTTATGCACCGCGAGGAACAGTAAATCCGGGTCGCCCGATACATGCGGCAACGGCCACGGGGCCTGCGGGAACGCGAACGTGACCGGCCGGTGATCGCCCTGCGCCGCCCGGTGCTGGACGACGTCGACCGCCGCCTCGCGGCAGATCTGGGCGAGGTCGACGTCCTCCGCGTCGAGCGGGCGGGTTTCGAGTTCGGCGAGCTTGCGCAGTTCCCCCACAAGCGTGGCCAGACGCTGGGCCTGGTTGTCGACGGCGGCCAGGTGCGGCGATCGCGCCGGGTCGCCCTCGGCCGCGATCGCCGCCCGGATCGCGGTCACCGGGTTCTTGAGTTCGTGGTCCAGTCGGGCGAGAAAGCGGCGGTGCGTGGCGCGCTCCTGCGCTTGCCCCTCGGCAAGCGCGGCGCGCCGGGCGCCGGCCACCGACGCCGACCACAGGCCGGCCACAAGGAACGTCAGACCGACGACGCAGCCGGTGACCGCCGCGACGGCCGCAGGCGTGGTCGTCACGAGGAGCAAGAGGTCGGACTGAGTGACCGCGAGCAGGGCGCCGGCGAGGATACCGGCCCCCGCGCCGGCCGCGGCCGCGACCACCCACCGACGACGAATGTCGGCCGGCCTCACCCCACGCCGCCGCGGTCGACCTCGCCGCGGAACCGGTACCCCACTCCGGCCACGGTCTCGACGAATCGCGGCGCCGCGGCGTCGTCGGCGAGCACCCGGCGGATTTCGGCGACGCGATGGTCGACCGCGCGGGTCGTGACGGCGAAATCGAACCCCCACAGCGCGGTCAGCAGGTGCTCGCGCGTGTGCGCCTCGCCGGGGTGTGTCATCAGGTAGTCCAGCAGCATCGACGCCTTCGGGGTCAAGGTGACTTCCCGGCCGTCGAGCCAGGTGCGCCGCGCCGCCCGATCCAGGATGAGCGGGCCGCACCGCAGCCGGTCCGCCGCGGAGAGCGGCGGCCGGCCGGGCTCGGACCGTCGCAGCACCGCCCGCACCCGGGCCAGGAGCTCGGCCGGGTCGAAGGGCTTGCTGAGGTAGTCGTCCGCACCCTCGTTCAGCGCGGCGGATCGCTCGTGCGATTCGCCGATCTGGGTGAGCAGAATGACCGGCGTCCAATTCCGGGCGGCGCGCATTCGCCGGACCAGTTCCCGACCGTCCACCCCGGGCATCAGCACGTCGGAGACGACGATGTCGATCCGTGTAGTGTCCAGGACCCGCAGCGCCGCCATGCCGTCCGCCGCGGTCACGACCGCGTAGCCGGAGCGAGCCAGAAAAGGCTCGAGCCCGGTCCGGATCGCCTCTTCATCGTCGACGAGGAGAAGCCGCGGGCGCGATGCGCACGGCTCCGGATTCGGTGCCATGGTCGCTCCCCTCCGTGGTGTCAGCGCGAGTGCAGTTCGTTGTTGACGCCCTGGTTCTGGACGACACTGGGCCGGCCAGTTCTCCAGGTGACCTTGTTGTTGGCGCCCGAGACCGAGACCGACGAGACGGACCGCGCATGAACCTCGTTGTTGGTGCCGGTTACGGTGAGGGTGCCGATCACACCGGCGGTGACCTGCGCGTTGGCGGCCGAGACCTTGACCACGGCGCAGTCGGGCAAGTCCACCTCGGCGTTCACCTGGGTGATGAGCGCCGCACCGTCGGAACAGGACAGTTCGACCGCAGACCGGGGGCGGGGGCCGGAAGCAACGGAGTCGGCGCCGTCGCCCACTTTGACGCCGTCCGGGCCGATGGACACGTCGGCGCCGGCCCCCTCGCCGTCGCCCACTTTGACGCCGTCCGGGCCGAGCGACGCGCCATTGCCCTCGCCGTCGCCCACCTTGACGCCGTCCGGGCCGAGCGACGCGCCATTGCCCTCGCCGTCGCCCACCTTGACGCCGTCGGCTCCCAGCGAAACCGATGCGTCCTTCTTTGCCTCGCCCGCGTCGCCCCGCAGGGTATCCAGCGAGCAACCGCTGACGGCCAGGACGACGCTGACGGCAAGTGCGCTCAGACTCGCAGTACGAATGTGCATGATTCCTCCGGTTGTCATGATGTCGGATCGCCGGCCCGGCGGGATGAGACGTCCCACGACGGGCAGGCGGGTCAGAACGTGGGAACGAAGATCTCGACCCGGCGATTGAGCGCGCGTCCGGCCGGGTTGTCCTTGCCGTCCGCCTCGTTCGGGGCGACCGGTTTGGTCTCGCCGTAGCCGGTCGACTGGATGGTGGCCCGCACACCCTGGCTGCGCAATGCGCTCGCGACCGCCGCGGCTCGGCGTTCGGACAGGTCCAGATTAAAGCTGTCCGTGCCGATGGAGTCGGTGTGTCCGCCGATGAGCGCCTTGGGTGCTTCGAGGTCCGTGAGGGCCTGGGCGACCGAGCCCAGCACCTTGCCGGCCTCGGGCCGGATGTCGGCCTTGCCGAAGTCGAACAGGACGCCGTCGGATAACGTGATCGTCACGCCGCACGACTTGACCGGCTGAAGCGTACCCATCGACGGGAATTTTCCGGCGTCGGGAACCGGAGCCAATGGCTCTGCCCGGACCGGATCGCCGTTGACCAGGGCGGTTCCCTTGCCGTCATTCTTGATCGTGAGGGTGGGGTCGCTGTAACGACCCGACCCGTCGCCGTTGTTGACGATCGTGACGGTGGGGTCGCTGAACCGGCCCGAGCCGTCCCCGTTGATCACGATCGTGGTGGTCGGGTCGCTGTACCGGCCGGCGCCCTTGCCGTCGATCTGGACGGTGACGGTCGGGTCGCTGAACCGGCCCGAGCCGTCCCCGTTGACCAGGACCGTGGTGGTCGGGTCGCTGTACCGGCCCGAGCCGTCCCCGTTGACGACGACTGTGGTGGTCGGGTCGCTGTACCGGCCGGCGCCCTTGCCATCGTTCTCGATGGTCGTCGTCGGGTCGCGGAAGGTCGCCGCGCCATCCCCGACGACGACGGTCCCGCCGCCATTGCTGATGACCCGGCCTTCCCCGTCACACTTGGCCGCGGTGACCTGGAGCCCTTCGTAGCTGCCGATTTTGCGCTTGGTGTCGATGGCGAAGCCGGCCAGAGACTCGTTCAACATGGACAGGTCAGGGATCACGAAGAGCGGGATCGGCGGAATCTCCCCGGGCCGGTATCCGCGCACGGTCGGCAGGTCGCTGGCCGGGTCCTCAGCGATCGGCGTCGACCCGCCCGCACCGGCTCCCGAACCCGTTGCAGAGTCGGCGCCCGGGCCGGATGCGGAGTCGGCCTGGTTCGCTTCTTTGTTGTTCGTTTCGCCGCCGATGCCGAGCGAACAAGCGCCGGTCATGGCGATGGCCACAAAGACGGCGGCGGCGCCGAACGGACGATGAGTGGAAGAAATCTGCATGCTCCGACCATAGGGCGCTGTTGATGCCCAAAGGCCTCAGAACCGACCCAAACCTGTCGCAGACCTGCGACAGTCGGGACCGGCCTGGCGACGGCCGTCTCAGAGGGTCGGCACGTTAGATCTCGACGCGGTCGGTTGAGCGCCCGCCCGGCCGGATTGTCCTTGCCGTTCGCCTTGGGCGTGACGGGTTCAACTCAGTGCGGGTGCGTTCGATATCTGCGCGGATCTCCTCCGGTTCGGTACTCGACCCCGAAGCGCGAGCACCACCGCGATCAGCAACCAGACGGCCGGCCCGATGAGGGCGGACGGCTAGCGCCGCCGGAGCAGCGTCAGATGCATCGCGTCGGTGCCATGGACGTCCGGCCACAATTGCACGTCCATCCGCTCGCCCAGCGGCATCTCGGCGCCGTCGCGAACGACCGCCCGGACGGCGGCCGGCGCGTCGAGGAGTTCGACGTCGTCGCGCCGCTTGAGGACGTCGGCGACCACGAGGCGAGTCTCGGCCAGGTGGGGCGAGCAGGTCACGTAACCCACCACGCCGCCGGGCCGGACGGCGTCGAGCGCCGAGGCCAGCAGCTCCCGCTGCAGGCCGGACAGCACCGCGAGGTCGGCCGGGGTCCGCCGCCACCGGGACTCCGGCCGCCGGCGCAGGGCGCCGAGGCCCGTGCAGGGTGCGTCGAGCAGGACCCGGTCGTAGCCGGCCGGCTCGTCCATCCCGACGGCGCGGCCGTCGCCGACCCGGACCTCCGCCGCCGCCGGGAGGGCGGCCAGCGCGTTGCGGACCAGGTCCGCCCGGTGCGGTTGGACCTCGTTCGCCACCAGGCGGGCACCCCGTCCGACGGCGAGCGCGGCGAGCAGGGCGGCCTTGCCGCCCGGGCCTGCGCACAGGTCGAGCCACCGGTGGTCCGTGCCCTCAACCGGAACCGCCGCGAAGGCCAGCGTGACGAGTTGGCTGCCCTCGTCCTGGACCCCCGCCCGGCCGTCCCGAACGGACGCGAACCAGCCCGGGTCGCCCGACTCCAGGACGTGCGCCGTCGGCGCCCACCGCCCCGGCGCAAGCGACGCGTCCCCGGCGAGCTCGGCCGGATCGACCAGGCCCGGGCGCGCGACCAGCGTGACCCGGGGCGCGGCATTGTCGGCGGCGAGCAGGGCGGGCAGGTCCGCCGCCTCGCGGCCCCCGGCGACGAGCGCGGCGCGCAGTGCGCGCACGATCCAGGCCGGGTGGCTCTCGACGGCGGCCAGCCGGGCGACCTCGTCCGGCGTCTCGGCGCCGATCACCGCGAGCCACTCATCCAGTGACCGCTCGCTGACCCGGCGTAGGACGGCGTTGACGAACTGACCCGAACCGATGCCGGTCCGCGCCCGGGCCAGGCCCACCGTCTCCGAGAGCGCGGCGTGGGGCGGGACCCGCATGCCGAGGAGTTGGTGGGCGCCGAGTCGCATGATGTCGAGGACCGGCGCCTCGATCTGGTCCAGGGGGCGGTCCGCGCACCGGCTCAGCACGGCGTCGTATCGTCCGCGCAGGCGCAAGGTGCCGTAGGCGAGTTCGGTGGCGAAGCCGGCGTCCCGGCCGCGGACCCGGCGCTCGCGCAGCATCTGGGGCAGCACCAAGTTGGCGTACGCATCGGATGCGTCGACGGCGCGCAGGGTGTCGAAGGCCGCCATCCGGGCCGGGTCGGTCGCCCGCCGCCGCTCCCCCGGCGCCACGGCGGTGTGGTGGGCATCGCCGCGGGTGCGGGCGGCGCCGCGCTGGCGCCCGGACGCGTCGCGGCGGTCGCCGCCGCGGGGACCGTCAGCGCGGTCGCGGCGCGGGCCGTCGCCGCGACGGTCGCCGCGCCGCTCGCCGTCCCGTTGCCCGGTCATGCGCCGGCCCCGCTCGGCGCCACTCCGCTCGACGCAACATTTCCGGAAGCACCACCGCCGCAAGCACCCCGAACGGACGCACCACCAGCGGGCGTCGCCGCGCCGTTGATCGCGCCCAGCACGGCGTCGTCGGCCAAGCGCGCGCCGCGCGCCCAGTCCGCCGCCGCCATGTGCTTGCGGCCGGCCGCAGCCACGAGCCCCAGTTCGACGGCGTGCGACGCGGTACCGACGAGGACGTCGCGCCTGCCCGCGCGAACCCGGCCGGGCGGGAGGTCGACGACGTCGGGCCGGGGCCGGACCGGGCCGAGGCCCAGCCGGGCGCCGTCGGGCAGGGTGGTCCACGCCCCGGGCACCGGGGTGCACCCGCGGATCAATCGATCCACCGCAAGCGCCGGGTGCTGCCAAACGACGCGGGCGTCGGCGTCCGTGAGCTTGGCGGCCGCGCTGACGCCGTCGCCCGGCTGCGGGATCGGCTGGGCGGAGCCGTCGGCGATCGCGTCGAGGGTGGCGAGCAGCAGGCCGGTGCCGCTGGTGGTCAGTCGATCCAGCAGGTCGCCCGCGGTGTCCCGCGGGCGGACCGTCTCGGTGGTGGCGCCGTAGACCGGCCCCTCGTCGAGTCCGGGGGTGATCCGGAAGGTCGTCGCCCCGGTGACCTGGTCCCCCGCGATGATGGCTCGCTGGACCGGGGCGGCGCCGCGCCATGCCGGCAGTACGGAGAAGTGCAGGTTGACCCAGCCGTGGGCGGGGATCGCGAGGACCTCCGGCCGCAGGATCTCGCCGTAGGCGACGGCGACGGCGCAGTCGGGCGCGAGGTCGCGCAGCCAGGCCTCGAAGTCCGTGCCGCGTGGGCGGTCGGTCCACACGGGCAGGCCGGCCGCCTCGGCGCGGGCCCGCACGGGGCTCGGGGCGAGCGTCCGGCCCCGGCCGGTGCGGGCATCGGCCCTCGTCAGGGCGGCCACCACCGTGTGGTCGGAGTCGAGGAGGGCAGCCAGCACGCGGACCGAAACCTCGGGCGTGCCGGCGAAGAGCAGGCGCATGGTCGCGAGTGTAGCCGCGGGCGGGTGTCAGTCCCCGGCGAGCGCGGCCAGGAGGGCCGCGCGCGCATCGTCGAGCGGGATCCGCTCCTGCTCGATCCGCCGAAAGGCCGCCGGGCCGGCGGTCGCGACCGCCGCGTACGCCTCGGCCTCGGCCGCCGTGAGCCGGGTCAGGCGCGTGGCGGCCGGCCCGAGGCGGCGCCCATGGCGGTCGTGATCGACGCCGAACGCGGCGTAGCGCTGCAAATCCGCCACGTCCATCAGGATCGAGCGGACGGCCGCACCGGCGGCGCCGGGTGTCACGGCGGCGAGGGCGCCGCGGAGCCCGTCGAGGATCGCATATCCGTCGCCATCCATGTCGCCCCAGTAGAACACCCGCGCGCCGCGCAGCCACGGCACCTCGGCGAGCAGGGCGGCGGCCGCTTTGCCCCCGCCCTCGACCACGATCGTCCCGGGCGCCGGCGGAAACCACAGTCGGCTGTCCCGGTTCTCGACCACCAGGACGGCGTGCGGCCGGTACGCGATCTCGTGCCGGTCGCCGGTGGTCCAGGCGTCGTGCCGACGCCGGCCCGTCGCCAGGTAGTCCGGATCGACATAGGTGAGGTGGACGACGGCGGGTCGGGCCCGCAGCTCGGCCCGCAGATCCCGCCCGACGACGACGCGGAGCAGCCCGCCGTGGGCTTCGACCCACTTGGAGTCCATCCCGGGCACCGGCAGTTGCCGAGCGGTCCAGCCGCCGAGGTCGGCGTGCTCAGCCAGCCAGGTCGCGGCGCGAATCAGGACGTCGACGTCGCGGTCGGCTTGCCGGTACGCCGCAGTGAGGACCGCCGGGGTGAGCGCGACCCGCGCCGCACGCAGCCGGGCGGCAACCGAGCGGGCCCGGTCGACGTCGACGGCCGGCCTCGGCCCACCGAGCCGATCGAGCAGCGCGACGGCTGCATCCAGGCCCTCGACGTGCAGCGCGAAAGGGACCGCCACCGGCACCCGGGCGAGGTTCACCGCTCGGTGCTCGAGCCGGACCCCGGGCAGATCGGCGCCGTCCAAGGCCCGCCAGGCGGCGCGCCAGGTGTTCCAGGCATCCAGCCCGACGCCGAGCACGGCGGTCTCGCCCGTGACGCCGGGCCGCAGCGGACAGGCGATCGGACGGTCCGGTTCGGCGCCGCCGAACACGGCGCAGATCAGTTCCGCCCAGCGCCGATCGACGGCGGCCGCCACGCGCTCGGCGGCCTCCGCAGGCAGGACGAGTCGGGGACTCATCCGCCGGGCCGGGCCGAACGAGCGGCATCCGCCGACCGGGCGGGCTCCGCCGGAAAGCCGACCTTCAGCTTGGGCCGGGAGTGGCCGCGGGTGTCCTTGAGGATGTCGTACTCCACATCCACGTGCGGCTCGATGGCGCTGTACTTGTCGTTCGGGGCACCGATCACCAGTTGGAAGCCCAGCCCGCGCCAGGCCCCAATGGCCCGGCCGGTGAAGTGCGCGTCCGCCTTGATCAAGGCCTCGTCGAGGAAGACCGGCGCGTACCGGGGCCGCGCGGCCCCGGCGTCGCCCAATTGATACCGCAGCGCGGCCCCCACGATGAACGCGACGAGTTCCTGCGACTCGCCACCGGATTTCTCTCCGATGTGGTCGTACAGCGCGACGTGTGCCATGGTCTCGGCCTGCACCTTCTCGGCGCTCACCCGCACGTGATTGCGCACGTCCACCAGGTCCGCGAAGTCGGGCGCGGTGCGGCGCAGCCGGCCGATCACGTCGACCATCCGGGCATAGGCCGCCTGCCGATCGGCGTCGGTCGAGGCCCGATCGATGTAGGCGCGCACCTGCCGCAGGTCCCGGCGGAATCGTTGCCGCACCGCGCTGTGGTTCTCCTGGGTGTCGATCCGCAGCCGGTGCCGGTCGTCGGCGAAGGGCAGGTCCGCGAGGATGGCATTGATCGGCTCGATCCGGTCCTTGATCTCCCGGATGGCGCGGACCAGCGTGCCGTCCAGGTTCGTCAGGTCGTTGCCGGAGAGGGTCAGCAGGCTGTCGCGCCATTCCAGTTTCAGCTCGTGCAGCCCGTGGGTCTCCAGGTCGCTCAGGATCGTTTCGAAATCCCCGTACGCACCGTCCGGGTCGGCCATCAGGTTGGGATTGGGCCAGCGATCGAGGAAGGTCTCGAAGGTCTGCCCCAGGGCGCCGCGCGCCGCCTCGATCGCGGCCGACGCCGCGGCCTGCTCGGCGCGGAGCCGCTCGGCCGCGCGGCGCAGCGCGCTGTCGAAGTCGGCCAGGGCGAGGGCGGGTTCGGTCAGCTCCGCGCCGGCCGGGGCCTCGAACAAATCCTCCAGGTACGCCCGCTGCACCGGATCGACGCCGGCGCCGACCCCATCCACACCATCGCCCGCGCCGACGACGTCGAGCAGCCCCTGGGCGATGTCGACCTCGTCCGTGGTCCTGGACCACTTGGCGGCCAGAGCGTCCCGGTCGCCCTTGGCCTTCCCGAGGGCCTCGCGCAGGACGTCGGCCTTCTGCTTGGCCTCATTGTGGCGGCGCTGCAGATCGCCGAGTTCGGGATTGCCGCCGGTGATCTTCTCGATGACGCTCAGCCAATGATCCCGGTCCCCCTCGGCGGCGACGACGTCGACCTCATCCCAGGCGAGGTCGAGGACGGTGGCCAGGGCGGCGCGGCGCTCGTCGACGGCGTTGAGGTTCTTGACGGCCCGTTCGACCGCCGCATCGCACGTGGCCAACGCCGCGCGGGCCTCGTCGATCTGCTCGCCCAGGCGCGCGATCAGCCGGGAGTTCGTGAAGCCCAACACGTTGAGCCGCCCGTGCCCGCCGTGGGCGCCGCGGCTGCCGCGGGAGAGCTGACCGGTCCGGGTCAGCGCCTTGCGATGCTGCCCGAGTTGGCCGGGTGTCTCCACGCAGACGTAGTCGAATCGGCTCGTCAGGACGTCCTGCAGCCAGCCGGTGAACGGCGTCCGGCGGTAGTCGAGCCGGCCGGGCAGCGTCCGGTCGTCGAGGGCGGGGCCACGCAGGCCGGTGTGCACGCCCTCGTAGCGGATCCGCGTCCCGGTCCGCACCGCGTCGATCGCCGTGCGGAACGAGGACAGGTGGGCGGCGTCGATCAGCATCGTCGTGGCGAACGAGCCGAGGGCGAGGTTGATCGCCTCCCGCCAGACTTCGTACTCGGTGCGGACCTCCACCAGTTCGCCGACGAACGGCAGGTCCTCCGGCGTGAGCCGCGCGGCCGCGGCCAGCGCGGCCCGCGCCTCGTGCAGCGGCTGCGGAATATTGTCCCGACGCCGTTGAGCGCCCGAGCGCTCGGCCTCGAGTCCGGTCAGCGTCCCCCGGGCGTCCCGCTGCTGCGCCATGGCCTCGGCGAACTCGGTGCGGGCCGCCTCGCGGGCCGCCTCGCCGACCGCCTCGGCCCGGGCGCGGGCCGTCAACTCCGCGAACTCCGCCGCCGTCGCGACCGGCCCGCCCAGGACGGTGAGGGCGTCGTCGAGCCGCTGCCGCTGCTTGCCGACGCTCAGCAGGCGCTCCTCGGCGCCCCGGCATTCGTGTCGCGCTCGCTCGAGTCGGTCGCCGCCCGAGGCGCTCAGGGTCTGCGCCAGCCCGTCGCGCTCCAATTCGGCGGACGCCAGGCGCGACTCCTGCTCCTGGACGACCGCGACGGCCTCGCCGTGGCGCTGCCGCACCTCCTGCTCCACCGCCCGCAGCAGGCTCAGCCGGCGTTCGGCCCGCCACCGGGCCGCGGGCGAGGACTCGTCGTCGAACGAGCCGATGTGTTCGATCGTGTCCCGCCGCTCGGTCGCCGCGCGCAGCGCCTTCCGGTGCTCGCGGATCGGGGTGAGCACGCGCACCTGCTGCGCCGCGACGCGCATCCGTTCATGGGTCGCGGCGAGTTGGTCGAAATGCGCGACGACGGCGTCGGCGGCGGCGAGCGTCTCCGGCTCCTCCAGGACCATCCGCTTGTAGAGGTCGTCGACCGTCGTGATCTGTTGCCCGGCCTGGATGCGGCCCAGCAGGCTCACGGCCTTATGCCCGCCGCCGGCCGCCCCGATGCCCAGGGTGGAGTGCAGTCGCGCGGTGAAATCCCGGTCGGTGTCGAACGGGGTCAGGCCGGTGGCCGCGACCGCCGGCTTGCCGAACCGCGCGGCGGCCGCCGCGGCGAGGTCCATGAGGTCGAAGGCGTCGTCGCGGGTCGCCCGGACTGCGGTGACGTCCTCGAGGGTTCGGGCCGCCACCGGCACGTACCAGGCCCGCACGGCGGAGAACAGGGCCCCGGTCGGGTCGACCCAGGTCATCGCGATCCCGGTCCAAATGTCCCGGTCCTCGCCCCGCAGCACGCGCACTTTCGTGCCCTCGTCCGTGCGCGACTCGTCGAGTTTTCCGCGGGCGTAGGAAAGGATGTTGCGCTGGTCCTTGCCGCGCGGGCGCCCGACGACGCCGCCGTTGGACGCCCCGTTGAACGGTGTGGTGTGGGGCATGAGCAGCGCGATGTAGGCGTCCATCAGGGTGGACTTGCCCGAGCCCGAGCCGCCGCACAGCAGCGTCGCCGTCGGCGAGAACCGGACCCGGTGCGGGCCGCCGTCGTACCCGCCCCAGTTCACGAGCTGAAGATCCCGGGCGATCCATTGCTGCCCGCGCGAGGCAGCGGGAATGAGCCCGAACAGGGTGTCGATCATGCTCATCGCGCCGGCTCCGCGCTGGTGCCCTCGGCCCGGTCCCCGGCCGCAGGCTCGGTTCGGGCCCGCAACCAGCGCTTCAACTCGGCCAGGCGCTCGGTGCTCAGCACGATCTCAACGAGCGGGGTGATCCGGAATCGCCCCACGGACTCCTCCTGAATGATTCCCTCCCGCTCGAGACGTTCGATCGCCCGGCGGATTTCCGCCTGCGGGCCGGCGATCCGGCCGTCCGCCGCATCGTAGTAGGTGAGAACGGTCTGTTCGATCTCCTCGACGTCGACCCGGGCGGAGGCCTCCCCCGCGGTGCGCTCCCGCTGGAGCACCGTGCGCAGATGGACCAGGACGAGCGTCTCCGCCCGGCTGTACGGGTCGTCCTTGAGCAGGATGGGCACGTCGAGGTCGGCGGAACGCACCTGCCGCTTGTAGGCGATGCCCCGTTCGTGGTCCACCACCAGCCGGACGAACAGATCGTGCAGCCGCGACTCGATGGTCGGCTGGTGGGTCAGGAGGGTCTGCCACAGCCGCGGGCTTTGCTCCGCCTGCAGGAACCGGCGCTGCAGCAGCCGCACGAGCACCCGCCGCACCTCGGGGTCGAGGACGCCTCGGTCGCCGGCGAAGCATTCGGCCGGGTCCTCCTCCATCGACACGGGCTCGATGAACCCCGCGGCGTCACTCATCGTCGGTCTCCGTCCGTCCCGGGGCTGTGGTCGGGGCTGTGGTCGGGGCCGTGGTCACCGCGCCGAACGCGAACCGCCGCGTCGTCCCGTCGGCCCGGCGGGCGTCAACGGCGGATACCTGGCCCGTCTCGGTCAGGCCGTAACTATGCGCCACCTCGAGCAGACCGAGCAGGTCCACCGGGCGGCGAAGGGCCGGGGGCGCGGCGTCGAACACGGCCGCGATGTCCACCGGGCCGCCGTCGGCCGCGACGGCGTGCAGGTGCTCCTCGAGGAGCGCGTACTGCGGGCCACCCCACGCCCGCAGGTCCTCCTCCGCAAACTCGGCCTCGTCGGTCCAGTCCGACAGGTCGGCCGGGAGCCGGGGCGGGTGGAGGTCGCCGAGCGACTGGCGCAGGCGCGCCACCTCGGCCACCGGCAGCCGGCGCAGCGGTTCGATCGGATCCGCCCGGCGCGAGCCCGGCAACCACGCCTGGAGCCCGGACATCACATCCCGCAGCAGATCGTCCACCTGGCGGTCACGGGCCGGATCGTGCGTGCGAACCTGGGTGGTGATGACGTGCGACGCCTGCCGCTGCGCCGCCAATACCTCGTCCACGCCCTGCTGGATCCGGCGGCCGACGGCGCCCAACTCGGTCTGTTGCACGGCGTCGAGCCGGCGCGCGAACTGGTGCCGGAGCACCGTCCGCAGGTGCGTCGACAGGGCGTCGATCCGCCCCGCATCGCCGATCAGGTGCATCGCCCCGTCGAAGGCGCGGCCCTCCGGCGTCGACTCCAGCACGTGCCGCCCGCGCTGCAGATACTCGCGCAGCACCTCGCCGCTCGGGCGCACGTCCTGGCGCAGGTCCGTGACCGTGTCGCGCTGCATCGCCTTGATCGACTCCGCCACCCGGGCGAAGTCGGCCGGCAGTTCCCGGACCAGGTGCAGGACGTTCTCCGCCTCCTCCAGGAGCCGCTCGTCGGCGACGGCCTCGATCGCGCCGCCCCGTTCCAGGCGGGCGAGTTCCGCCTGGCGGTCGCTGATCTCATCCGCGAGCCGCGCGATCCGGACCGCGACGTCCGGATCAGTGTCCTGCGCCAGCCGTTCCACCGCTTCGAGCAGCGTCCGCACCCGCGATTCGGAGACCCGCGCCCGCTTGCTGCCCGCCCGACCCGCGATCTCCAGGGCGCCCACCGCGTGCGCGGACAGCCGATAGACCTCCGTGTCGCCCTCGATCTGCGGCAACAGCCAGCCGACCTTCGCCCAGTGCCGGCACAGGTCCCGGCCGGTCCCCGCCGGAATCGGCGGGTCGCCGTCGTCGACCTCGCCGTAGCCCGCTGCCCGCAGTTCGGCCAGCATGTCGCCGACGTGGAGATGCGCGTCGGCCACGCTCACCGTGGGCCGATCCGCGGTGAAGACCACCGACAGCGCCGCCACCACAAACGGGGCGTACCGGCCGTGCAGCAGGCCGAGCATCGGGCTCCGGAAGGCGGCGACAGCGCCACGGAAAGCGCCCTCCGCACGTGTGTTCAGCATCGATACCAGCGTATCCAACGCCCGGACGGGCGATCGGGCCGCCCGCCCGCGCCGTCCGACCACTCAACTCGGCGCGACCGCGACCCCGAGCCCGATCAGCGCCGCCCGCAGGCCGCGCACGCCGTCGAACAGGTGCGTCCGCAAGCCGCAGGCCTCGGCCGCGAGCAGATTCGCGGGCGAATCGTCGACGAACAGCGTCCGCCCCGGGGCCAGGCCGAAACGCCGGATGGTCACGTCGAAGATCAGCGGGTCGGGTTTGGCGAGCCCCACCCGGCCGGAGACGAGGACGTCGTCGAGCAATGTGGTGGCCGGCGCCGCGCCCGCCGCGTGGTGGAAGGTCTCGGCCGACCAGTTGGTCAGCCCGTACAGCCGCAGCCCGAGGCCACGCAGCTCGCCCACCAGTTCCGCCGAACCCGGGATCGGACCGACGAGCGAGGCGGCAAAGTTCGCCACATACAGGTCGAGGTTCGGCCCGTGCTCCGGGTGCGTCGCGACGACGGCGCGGCGGGCGTCGGCCCAACTGCGCCCGCCGTCCTGCAGGTGGTTGAGCGCGGGAAAGTCGATCTCGGCGAAGAACCGCTCCACCTCCGCCCGGGACAGGTGCCCCTCGTAGGCGAGGTAAGGATCCCAATGCACCAGGACGCCGCCGAAGTCCAACAGGACGGCGTCGATCAGGCGGGGCGTCGGCCGTGGCGTCACACCAGCTCCCTGGGGTCGAGTTGGGCGCGGACGGTCCCACCTTCCCGCCGGGCGGAGCGGACCGCCATCGACGCCGCGACCTGCGCGGCCAACGCCGCGCCCGCGGCGGCCGGGACGCGAATCGCGACCCGCACCTTCGGGTCCAGGGTGGGTTCGGCGGTGTGGACCTCGGTGGGTCCCAGGACGGCCTGCGGCGTGGCGAGTTCGATCCGGCCGACGACGGCGGCGACGGCCGCGCGGTCCCCCGTCACCGCCGCCACCCGAACGGCCGGCGGCAGGCCGAGTTCGAGCCGGTCGGCGAATTCCCGGGCGGCCAGCCCGCCGGGATCCCACCGCACCAGGGCGCCGGTCGGCGCCGGGGCAGCGTCCCCGACCAACAGCACTTGGCCGCCGGCTGCCGCCGGCCGGACCAGGCTCGCCGCAGCGAGCCACCGGTGCAGTGCCCGGGTCGCCACGTCGAGCCCGACGGGCGTCGTGCTCGCCGCGGCGTCGAGCAGCAACGCGGCCGCGTAGCCCCCGGGTGCGGCGGGTTCGGCGCCCGGCGTCGCCACCACCAGCGCGGGGCCGGCCGGTACCTCCGACAGCACGCCGCCGGGCGCGCTCGCGGCCGAGACCCGCACCGGCACGCCCGGGAAGGCACGGCCGAGTTCCTCGGCCGTGCGGGCCGAGCCGACCCGGATCGAGCGCAGGGCCGTCCCGCCGCAGGCCGGGCAGCTCCAGCCGCCGGGCAGCGCGCCGCACCAGGTGCACTGCGGCCCGGCGCCGGCCGCGGGTACCGCGAGCGGGCCGTGGCAAACGGAGCACCGCGCCGGCTCCCGACAGCGGGCACAGGCCACCACGGGCAGGTAGCCGGCCCGCGGCACCTGCACCAGGACGGGCCCGGCGGCGAGGGCCGCCTTGGCCGCGCGCCAGGCCGCCGACGGGATCCGCGCGGCGGCGCCGGGACCCTCGTTGGCGAGTTCGGCTGAGGTCAGCGCCCGCACCCGCGGGCCGCGGGCGCGCAGAACGGCCCGGGGCGCGGCCAGTTCGCGCGCCCACCCGGATTCGAGCCGGGCCTGGGCCTCGACCGTGCGGCCGAGCGAACCGATCAGCATGGCGCACGTCTCCAGGCCGGCCCGAATCGCGAGCACATCCAGCGCCTGGGGGTAGGGCGCGCGCGGCTCGGTGAGCGTCTCCTCGCCGTCGTCCCACGTCACGATCAGGCCGAGGTCCCGGACGGGGGCGAAGGCGGCAGCCCGGGTGCCGACGACGACGCGGGCGGAACCGCGCAGGGCGGCCAGGAAGGCCCGGTAGCGGGCCGCGGGACCCTGATCCGCGGTCAGCCTGACCACCGGCGCCGCTGTGTTCGAGCGGTCCGGCTCGGGCAGGCCGGCCGCGGCCAGGGCCGCGCAGACCCGCGCCACGTCGCGGGCATCCGGCACGACGACGAGCGCACCCCGGCCGCTGCGCACCGCCACCGCGGCGGTTCCCGCGATCGCCGCTGCCCAATGCGGGCCGGCCGCGCCGGCCGCGCCCGGCAGGGCGGTCCACACCGCCCGCGGGGCGTGCCCGGCAGCGAGATGGGAAAGGAAGGCCGCCCCGCCCCGGTAGTCCGCCCACGCCGCGCCCGGCGTCGGCCCGGACCGGTCGCCGAACCCGGGAACGGATGCCGAATCGGGGCCGATCCGGGGCTCGGTCCCGGGCTCGGTCCCGGGCTCGACGGCCGGCGCCGCGGTCCCGGCCGCCTCGACCCGGGCATGCCGCGGCGGGATTGCCAGCCGGAGCACGTCCGCGAGGGTGCCCGCGTACCGGTCCGCCACGGCCCGGGCCAGCCGCGCCACCTCGGGGGTCAGCACCGGTTCCGCCGAGACGACCCGCCGCAGCGGCAGCAACCGACCCGGGTGCTCGCTCGCCGCCACCCGGGCCAGCAGGTAGCCGCCGACATCCTGCCCGCCGAACCGGGCCCGGATCCGCACGCCGGGCTGCGCATCGGCGTCCATCGCGGCCGGAACGAGGTAATCGAAGACGCGGTCCAGGTGGGCAGGCTGCAGTTCGAGCGCGACCCGGGCGATCGGGCGCTCGCCGGCGAGGGCCGGCTCGGCGCGGGACCGGGCGCCGGCCGCCCGGGCCTTCGCGGGCGGCGTCAATCCCGGCAACGCGCCCTGCGCCCCGATTTCGGTCGACGGCGGCCGCGCGGTGGTCGTTGCCGACGGCCCGGGCAACGTGCCCCGGCCGGCCTCGGTCGACGGCGCCGAGCCGGGCCGGGCGCCCGGGCCCGAACCGTCGCCCATGGCTCAGATCGCGGCGAGCAGGTCGGCGACCCGGTCGGTGCGCTCCCAGGTGAAGTCGGGCAGATCGCGGCCGAAGTGCCCGTACGCGGCGGTCGCGCCGTAGATCGGCCGCAGCAGATCCAGGTCGCGGATGATCGCGGCCGGCCGCAGGTCGAACACGGCGCGGATCGCCGCCGCGAGCCGCTCGACCGGCACGGCCTCGGTGCCGAACGTCTCGACGTACAGCCCCACCGGGTGCGCGACGCCGATCGCGTACGCCACCTGCACCTCGCACCGGCGCGCCAGCCCCGCCGCGACCACGTTCTTGGCCACCCACCGGGTCGCGTACGACGCCGACCGGTCCACCTTCGAGGGGTCCTTGCCGGAGAAGGCGCCGCCGCCGTGCCGGGCGCTGCCGCCGTACGTGTCGACGATGATCTTGCGCCCGGTCAGCCCGGCGTCCCCGCGCGGGCCGCCGACCACGAACAATCCGGTCGGGTTCACGAACAGCCGAAAGTCGCGCGGGTCGAAGCCCGAGGCGTTCCCGGCAGCCTCGAGCACCGGCAGCACCACCGCCTCCTGCACCTGCCGGTGCAGTTTCTCCTGAACGACGTCCGGATCGTGCTGGGTGGCCACGACGACGGTGTCCAGCCGGACCGGCCGGTCGCCGTCGTACTCGATGGTGACCTGAGTCTTGCCGTCCGGGCGCAGGCCGGGCACGCTGCCGTCCCGGCGCACGGCGGCGAGCCGCTCGGCGAGCCGGTGCGCCAGCCAGATCGGCAGCGGCATCAGGGCCGGCGTCTCATCGCAGGCGTAGCCAAACATCAGGCCCTGGTCGCCCGCGCCCTGGGCGTCGATGGGATCGTGCCGGGCGCCGGACTCGTCGACCCGCTCCTCCAGCGACTTGTCCACGCCCTGCGCGATGTCGGGCGACTGCTGGCCGATCGAGACGGAGACCCCGCACGAATCGGCGTCGAACCCGATGGCCGAGGAGGTGTAGCCGATCCGCCGCACGACCTCCCGGATCACCTGCGGGATCTCGACGTACGCCTCGGTGGTCACCTCGCCGGCCACGTGCACGAGGCCGGTCGTCACCAGGGTCTCGACGGCCACCCGCGAACCGGGATCCTGGCGCAGCATGGCGTCGAGGATCGCGTCGGAGATCTGGTCGCAGACCTTGTCGGGGTGACCCTCGGTGACGGATTCTGAGGTGAACAGGCGCTGGTTGGACATGACGCTCAGCCTACGTGCCGACCGGCATGTCCGGGCGCATCGGCCGATCGTCGAGAATCGCCGCCACGGCGTCCCAGATCGCGTCCGCCACGGTCGCCTTGGTGCCCTCGGCCACGGCGACCACCTCTCCGGTTCGGTCGAGGATCGTCACCGCGTTGTCCGGCGTGCCGAACCCGCGCCCGGCGCCGACGGCGTTGACCACCAGCAGGTCGGCGCCCTTGCGGCGGGCCTTCGCCCGGCCGTGATCGAGCACCGTTCCGGTGTCGTCGCCCGTCTCCGCCGCGAATCCGATCACGACCTGCCCCGGCTGCAGCCGGTCGGCCGCGAGTTCGGCCAGGATGTCCGGGTTCTCGATCAGCTCGATCGGGGTCGGCGCCCGGCCGGCCACCTTCTTGGTCTTGGCCTCGCCCACTGCGGCCGGGCGGAAGTCCGCCACCGCGGCGGCCATGACGACGACGTCGGCATCCTTTCCCGCGGCCCGCACGGCAGCCCGCAGCTCGGCTGTGTTCTCCACCGGCACGACGGCGACCGAGCGGGGGTCCGCCCGGGTCCCGGAACCGTCGAGCGCGGCGTCGAGCACGTCGTTTGCGAGGTTGGCGGCGACCAGCGTCACCCGCGCGCCGCGGCGGGCCGCGGTTGCGGCCAGGGCCGCGCCCTGCCGGCCGCTGGACCGGTTGCCGATGAACCGCACCGGGTCGATCGGCTCGCGGGTGCCGCCGGCCGAGACGACCACGTGCCGGCCGGACAGGTCCGCACCCGGTCCGGGCGCGCCCCGGGGCGCGACCAGGGCCAGCGCGGCGGCGGCGATCTGCGCCGGATCGGGCAACCGCCCCGGCCCCGAGTCGGCGCCGGTCAGCCGGCCGTCGGCCGGATCGAGCACGGTGATCCCCCGGGCGCGCAGCGTCGCCACGTTGGCGACGGTCGCGGGGTGCTGCCACATCTCCGTGTGCATCGCGGGCGCCATGAGCACCGGGCAACGGGCGGTCAGCAGGGTGGTGGTGAGCAGGTCGTCGGCCCGCCCGCCGGCCGCCCGGGCGAGCAGGTCGGCCGTGGCGGGCGCGACGACGATCAGCTCGGCTTGCCGCCCGAGGGCGACGTGGGCGACGCCGGCGGCGTCGTCGAACACGTCCGCCGTGGCGGGCTCACCGGACAACGATTCCCAGGTGGGAGCGCCGACGAACCGCAGGGCGGCGCGGGTGGGCACCACCCGCACGGCGTGTCCCGCCTCCCGCAGGAGCCGGAGCAGCAGGACGGCCTTGTAGGCCGCCACGCCGCCCGCCACGCCCAGGACGATCCTCATCCGCCGGATCTCCCCAGGTCGCGGCGCGCCGTGCTCACTGCGCCGATTCGTCCGCGGGACCGGGGTCCGTGGCGCGCACCGACAGCAGGCCGGAGTTGATCTCCCGCATCGCGATGGACAGCGGCTTCTCCTGGTTGCGGGTCTCGACGAGCGGGCCGACGTTCTCGAGCAGGCCCTCGGAGAGCTGCGAGTAGTAGGCATTGATCTGGCGGGCCCGCTTGGCCGCATAGATCACGAGCGCGTACTTGGAGTCGGCGCGCTCGAGCAGGTCGTCGATCGGCGGGTCGGTGATGCCCTCGGGGGCGGCAACAGTTCCGGACACGAATGAACTCCAGTGGGTGGGCAACAGCGGACGGCCTTCCAGCCTACCGTGTCGGATCGGACACCGCGTCAGGATCGATCGCCATGATGGCCACCAACTCGTCCGCGGCGCGATGGGCGTCGTCGTTGACGACGACGTAGTCGAATTCCGATTCGGCGGCCAATTCGACCCGGGCCGTGGCAAGGCGACGCTCCCGCTCCACCTCGTCCTCGGTCCCCCGGCCGACGAGGCGCCGGACCAACTCGTCCCAGGACGGCGGGGTGAGGAAGACGAACCGCGCATCCGGCATCGTCTCCTTGACCTGGCGGGCGCCCTGCAGATCGATCTCCAGCAAGGCCGGCACACCCGCGGCGAGGCGATCCTCGACCGGGCGACGCGGCGTCCCGTAGCGGTGCCGGCCATGCACGACCGCCCATTCGAGCAACTCGCCGGCCGCGACCATCCGGTCGAATTCGGCGCCGCCGACGAAGAGGTAGTGCACGCCGTCGATCTCGCCCGGGCGGGGGGCGCGGGTCGTGGCCGACACCGAGAGCCACACCTGCGGGTACCGGGCGCGGATGTCCGCGGACACCGTGCCTTTGCCGACGGCGGTCGGTCCGGCCAGCACCGTCAGGCGGGCAGGCATTCGGGTGTCCCCGGCCGGGGCCGGGGACACCCGGTCATTCGAGCCCATCGTGTGGTCAGCCGAACCTCTCCACGAGCGCGGCGGTCTGGTGCGGGCCGAGGCCACGCACGCGCCGGGTTTCCGCGATTCCGATTTCCTCCATGATCGCGCGTGCCTTGACCTTCCCGACGCCGGGCAGGGACTCGAGCAACGACACGACCTTGAGCTTGCCGATCACTTCGTCCGTGCGACCGCGCTCAATGACTTCCTTGAGCGAGCCGCGTGAGTTCTTCAGGCGGTTCTTCACTTCCGCACGGGCGCGGCGCGCCTCCGCGGCTTTCTCGAGCGCTGCCGCTCGCTGTTCGGGGGTCAGGTGTGGGAGTGCCACGCTGTCACCTACTTCTGTCCTCGGAGGGATGGGCAGACGTCGTGCCGGCGCCCGCAGGGGCACCGGCCGGGGCGACCTGCACCAACGCGAGTGTCCGACTCCTCGACGGTAGCGACGCGCATCCCCACAGGCAACGTTTCAGCCGGCGCGTCATGCCACCAACCGGGAAACCAGAGCAGCTCGGGTCACCTCACCCACCCCGCAGACTGCAAGATATTCGTCGATACCGCCGTATTCGCGCTCCGCCAGGTCCCACGCGCCGGCCAAGTACTCCGGCGCCACGCCCGTCAGCGGGGCGAGGGCTTCGACGGGGAAATCGGGCAGCTCCGGCAGCACTGCGGCGAGTTCCGCCGCGCCGCCGCGCGAGGCCAGGTACTCGTCGAGGCGGGTCTGCTCGTCCACGCCGCACAGGTATTGCACGAGTGCGACGATCCAGCCGGTGCGGTCCTTGCCGGCGGTGCAGTGCACCACGCAGGCGCCCGGCGCGGCCGCGATGTCCGTGACGGCCGCCCCGACGGCGCGGCGCACGCTGGCGTCGAGCACGAAGGTCTCGTAGACGCGGGCCATCATTGCGCGCATCACCCGTTGCGGGTCCGCACTGCCGGCCAGGGCCGCCATCAGGCTCCGCACGTCCGCAGAGGCCCCGCGGCCGCGGGTGTCATCGGCGGAGACGGGCGGTTCCATCGCCCGGACGATCACCTCGACCGACGGCGGCACCCGGTCCACGCCGTCGCGCGCGCGCTCGTCCGCCCCGCGCAAGTCCACCACAGTCGATACGCCCAACGTCGCGAGGCTGCGCACGCCGTCGTCCGTCAACCCGGCCAGGCCCGCGGTGCGCAGCACGACGCCCGTGCGCATCCGGCGGCCGTCCCCGGTCGACACCCCGCCGATGTCGCGGGCGTTCCAGGTTCCGGGGATGTTCAGGCCGGCCAGGGCCTCGGTGGAGCGGGCGGACGAGTCGGATACGGATTCGCGCAGGGTCATACGTCGTATTCTTGCAGCCGGCACCGCGTGCTCGGGCCCCAGCGGCACTGCGTCCCCGGGTCCGTCAGCGCAGCGCGGCGGCCGTCTCGGCCGCGGCGGCCAGGGCCGCCGCGCGCAGCGCGGCACGGTCCGGGCCGGCGGCGAGCACCGCCCGGGAGGACGCGGCGAGCACGGACCGGCGCGCGGGGCCGAAGACGCGGGCCAACTCGGCCCCGCCCGCACCCTGCGCGCCCACGCCGGGCGCGAGCAGCGGACCGTTCACGGCCGCCAGATCGACCCCGGCGGCCGCCGCGCCGGTTCCGATCGTCGCCCCGACGACGAGCCCGATCGACCCGAACGGATCCGCCCCGGCGTTGTGCCGCGCCGCCTGGGCGGCGACGCCGGCCGCGACGCTGAGCCCGTCGGCCGAGCGGGCGTGCTGCACCTCGGCGCCCTCCGGGTTGGACGTCAGGCACAGCACGAACAGACCCCGCCCCGTAGACGCCGCGGCGGTCACCGCCGGCGCCAGCGATCCGAACCCGAGGTACGGGGAGACCGTCAGCGCGTCGCCGGCCAACGGCGACCCGTCGCGCAGGTAGGCATCGGCGTAGCCGGCCATGGTCGAGCCGATGTCGCCCCGCTTGGCGTCGACGATGACCGCCGTACCCGCCCCCCGGCCGGCCGCGATCACCTCCTCCAGGGCGGCCACGCCGCGCGAGCCGTGCCGCTCGAAGAGGGCAGACTGCGGCTTGACCGCCGCCACCCGGCCGCCGACGGCGTCGACCACCCGCAAGCCGAATTCCCGGAGGCCGCCCGCGTCGTCGGGCAGGCCCCAGGCCGCCAGCAGGGCCGGGTGCGGGTCAATGCCCACGCACAGCGGCCCGTGGTCGGCCATCGCCGCCGCCAGTCTTGCCCCGAACGGCACGGCCCCCAACGGCACGCCCCCGCTCACCGGGTCACCTCCCCGCCGGCGTCCGGCTCGGCCGCAGGCCGGGGACCGCGGGTCGTGGCGGGCCTGGCGGGAGCAGCCGACCCCGGCACCAACTCCTGGAGCGACGCCACCGCGAACGGCCCGGCGAGCACCGCCTCGATGCCCTGAATCGCCGCCGCCAGCTCCTGCGTCGTGGTGACGATCGGCTTGTCGGCCGCCGTCGTCGCGGCCCGGATCTCGTAGCCGTCCGCGCGGGCGCCCGCCCCGGAGGGGGTGTTCACCACCATGTCCACCTCGCCGGCGACGATCAGATCCACAATGGTTGGCTCGTCGTCGGGGCCGCGCCCATCGGAGAACTTGCGCACCAGCCGCGACGGAATGCCGCTGCGACGCAGGACGGAGGCGGTGCCCGCCGTGGCGAGGATCTCGAAACCCAGGTCGGCCAGCCGGCGCGCGGGCAGCACGATCTCCCGCTTGTCCTGGTCGGCCACGGACAGAAAGACCCGGCCCGACGTCGGCAGCCCGCCGTACGCGGCCGCCTGGGACTTGGCGAAGGCGAGCGGGAAGTCCTGGTCGATGCCCATCACCTCGCCGGTGGAGCGCATCTCCGGGCCGAGGATGGTCTCCACGACGGCCCCGGCCGTGGTCCGGAACCGCCGGAACGGCAGCACCGCCTCCTTGACGGCGATCGGCGCGTCCAGCGGCAGGTCGCCGCCGTCGCCGCCGGCCGGCAGCAGGCCGCCGGCCCGCAGTTGCGCGATCGACTCGCCCGCCATCAGCCGGGCGGCGGCCTTGGCCAGCGGCACCCCGGTCGCCTTGGAGACGAACGGGACGGTGCGGCTCGCCCGCGGGTTGGCCTCCAGCACATACAGCACGTCCGAGGCGACGGCGTACTGCACGTTCAGCAGCCCTCGCACCCCGACTCCCTGCGCGATGGCCTGCGTGGATCGGCGGATCCGGTCGATCTGCCGGTCGGAGAGCGAGACCGCCGGCAGCACGCAGGCCGAGTCCCCCGAGTGGATCCCGGCCTCCTCAATGTGTTCCATCACGCCGCCGAGGAACAGTTCCGTGCCGTCGTACAGCGCATCGACGTCGATCTCCATCGCGTCGTCCAGGAACCGGTCGATCAACAGCGGCGACGGCAGCGCGCCCGCGGTGCGCTCGTCCGCGGCCGCGGCCGCCAACGCCCGCTCGACGTAGCCGGTCAGGTCCTGCGTCGAGTAGACGATCTCCATCCCCCGCCCGCCCAGGACATAGGACGGCCGGACCAGCACCGGGTAACCGATCCGGTCCGCGACGGCGCGGGCCTCGGCGAGCGTCGTCGCCGTGCCGAAGGCCGGCGCGGGCAGCCCCGCGGCGGCCAGCACCCGGCCGAAGGCGCCGCGGTCCTCGGCGGCGTCGATCGAGGCCGGCGGCGTGCCGAGGATCGGCACGCCGGCGTCGGCGAGGCGCTGGGCCAGGGCGAGCGGCGTCTGCCCGCCGAGTTGCACGATGACGCCGACCACCGGCCCGGCGGCGAGTTCGGCCCGGTACACCTCGAGCACGTCCTCGAAGGTCAGCGGCTCGAAGTACAACCGGTCCGAGGTGTCGTAGTCGGTGGAAACGGTCTCCGGATTGCAGTTGACCATGACCGTTTCGTAGCGGTCCCGCAGCGCGAGGGCGGCGTGCACGCAGGAATAGTCGAACTCGATCCCCTGCCCGATCCGGTTCGGCCCCGAGCCGAGCACGATGACGGCCGGCCGGACCCGCGCGGCGACCTCGGTCTCGTCGTCGTAGGCGGAGTAGTGGTACGGGGTGCGGGCGGCGAACTCGGCCGCACAGGTGTCCACGGTCTTGAAGACCGGGCGGATGCCGTGGGCGTAGCGGACCTCGCGCACGGCGGCCTCGCCCGCCGGGCCGAGGCCGCGCAGCGCGGCGATCTGGGCGTCGGACAGCCCGTGCCGTTTGGCCCGGTGCAACACGTCGGCCGTGAGCGCCGACGCGCCGGCCACCTCGGCGGCCACCTCATTGATGAGCTGAATCTGGTCCACGAACCACGGGTCGATGCCGGTCGCGGCGGCCAGGGTCTCGACGTCGGCGCCGCCCCGCAGCGCCTGCTGGACGGCAATCAGCCGGTTCTCGGTGGGCATGGCGGCGGCGGCGAGCGTCGCGTCGAGGTCCGCGCCGGCGGGCGGCGACCCGTCCCAATGGAAGACGGCGCCGGCCTTGTCGATCGAGCGCATCGCCTTGCCGAGCGCCTCGGTGAAGCAGCGGCCGAAGGCCATCGCCTCGCCGACCGACTTCATGGTGGTGGTCAGCCCGGCGTCCGCCGTCGGGAACTTCTCGAACGCGAACCGCGGCACCTTGACCACCACGTAGTCCAGGGCGGGCTCGAACGAGGCCGGGGTGACGCGGGTGATGTCGTTCGGAATCTCGTCCAGGGTGTAGCCGACGGCGAGCTTGGCCGCGATCTTGGCGATCGGGAACCCGGTCGCCTTGGAGGCCAGCGCGGAGGACCGGGACACCCGCGGGTTCATCTCGATCACCACGACCCGCCCGGTGCTGGGGTGGACCGCGAACTGGATGTTGCAGCCGCCGGTGTCCACGCCAACCTCGCGGATGATCGCGATCGCCACGTTGCGCAGGTGCTGGTATTCACGGTCGGTCAGGGTCATGGCGGGCGCCACCGTGATCGAGTCGCCGGTGTGCACGCCGACCGGGTCGACGTTCTCGATGGAACAGACCACCACGACGTTGTCGTGCCGATCGCGCATCAGCTCGAGCTCGAATTCCTTCCAGCCGAGGATCGACTCCTCCAGCAGGACCTCCGAGGTCGGCGAGTAAGCCAGGCCCTGGCCAACGATGCGACGCAATTCGGTCTCGTCGTGGGCGAATCCCGAGCCGAGCCCGCCCATGGTGAACGACGGCCGGACCACCACGGGGTAGCCGAGGTCGGCCGCGGCGGCCACCGCGTCGGGCAGCGTGTGGGCGACCAGCGACCGGGCCGATTCGGCGCCGCAGGCGGCCACCACCTTCTTGAAGGCCTCCCGGTCCTCGCCCTTGCCGATGGCCTCGACGGAGGCGCCGATCAGTTCGACGCCGTACTCGGCGAGCACCCCCGCCTCGTGCAGCGCGACGGCCGCGTTCAGCGCGGTCTGCCCGCCGAGAGTCGGCAGCAGGGCGTCGGGGCGTTCCTTGGCGATGATCGACGTGAGCACCTCGGTGGTGATGGGCTCGATGTAGGTCGCGTCGGCGAATTCCGGGTCCGTCATGATCGTCGCCGGGTTGGAATTGACCAGGATGACCCGCAGGCCCTCCTCCTTCAGCACCCGGCAGGCCTGCGTGCCGGAGTAGTCGAATTCGCAGGCCTGGCCGATGACGATCGGCCCCGAGCCGATGACCAGAACCGAGCCGAGGTCGGTGCGCCGCGGCATCAGGCCACCTCCCCCCCGGTGCGGGCCGTTCGGATCAGCGTGATGAACCGGTCGAAGAGGTGCGCCGCGTCGTGCGGGCCGGCTGCGGCCTCGGGGTGGTACTGGACCGAGAAGGCGGGCAGGTCCAGGCAGGCCAGCCCCTCCACGACGTCGTCGTTCAGCCCGAGGTGGGACACGACGACGCGGCCGTACCGGCCGCCGTCGTGCGGGGCGACGGTCTCCCCCTCGCGAGGGGCGTCGACGGCGAATCCGTGGTTGTGGGCGGTCACCTCGACCCGACCCGTGGTCCGGTCGAGCACCGGCTGGTTGATGCCGCGGTGGCCGTAGCCCAGCTTGTACGTGCCGAAGCCGAGCGCCCGGCCGAGGATCTGGTTGCCGTAGCAGATGCCGAAGAACGGAATCCGGCGGTCCAGGACAGCTCGGAGCAACTCCACCTCGTGGCCGGCGGCCCCCGGATCCCCCGGTCCGTTCGAGAAGAAGACCCCGTCCGGCTCGAGGGCCAGGATCTCGTCGATTCCGATGTCGGCCGGGACCACGTGCACGCGGACCCCGCGCTCGGCGAGCAGCCGGGGCGTGGCAGCCTTGATGCCGAGGTCGACGGCGACGACGGTCGCCACCGGCGGTCGGCCGACGTGCTCGCCGGCGGGCTCGACGACGTAGACCTGCGGCGTGCTGACCTGGGCGGCCAGCGCCGCGCCGGTCATCTGAGGGGCCGAGCGCACCCGCGCGATCAGCCGCTCCACCGGCATCGGCAGGGGCCCGTCCTCGAGTGCGGCGCCGGAGAAGATGCCCGCCCGCATGGCCCCCTGCTCACGCAACCGGCGGGTCAGCGCCCGGGTGTCCACCCCGCTGATCCCGACGACGTCGTCCGCCGCCAGCGCCTCGTCCAGCGTGCCCTCGGCCCGCCAGGACGAGGCCCGCCGGGCCGGGTCGCGGACCACAAAGCCGGCCACGTGGATCCGGCCCGACTCCTCGTCCGTGCCGTTCACGCCGGTGTTTCCGATGTGGGGCGCCGTCATCACGACGATCTGTCGGTGGTAGGACGGGTCGGTCAGCGTCTCCTGGTAGCCGGTCATTCCGGTGGCGAAGACGATCTCGCCGAGGGTCGCGCCGACGGCGCCGTACGAGCGACCCGGGTAGGTGCTGCCGTCCTCCAGGACGAGCAGCGCCGGGCGGCTCGGCCGGGTTGGCGCGGGCCGGGAGGGCGCGAACGGGGTCGGCTGGGCGGGCGCGCTCGGGGTCGGGGCGGTCATCCGTCGGTCCTCTGCTGGGTCGGCCGCTCGGTGGGCTGCTCGGTGGGCTGCTCGGTGGGCTGCTCAGTGGGCTGCCGGCCGAGCTGCTCCGTCGGCCCTCTATCGTGGTCCCCGCCGGGGCCGACGGCGAGTCGACCGATCGCCGCGAGCAGTTCCGTGCCGTCCGCCGCGCGCCGCGGCAGCAGTCCCGTGTCCAGCCGAGCCGAGGCCACCGAATCCGCCGGCACGTCCCAGGTGACGACCACGATCGGGGCATTGTGCCGGCCGAACGCCTTGCCGCCGATGCCGCGGTCGAACCCGACCGCCGCGATGGTGGCTGCCGGGATAAACAGGTCCGCCGCGCCGGTTCGCTCGATCGCGACGCCGGCGTCCGGTCCGGCCGGGCGCACGGTCACCCGGGCGGCCGCCCGGTCCCCGAGGCCATGGACGGGCACGCGGGCGAGCCAGTCGCCCGCCCGCGTGCTCGCGACGTAGGTCGCCTCGATCGGGCCGAGGTCGGCCGGGGCGAGGTCGGCCGGGGCGGGGTCGGCCGGGGCGCTCGCCGCCGAATCTGTCCGCAGGCCCGCCGGGATCGGCGGCGGGACGGGCACCGTCCCCGCCGCGCGGCGCTCGGCTCGTCGGCGGCCGCCGACGATGACGACCATCAACGCGAGGCCGATGACAACGAAAATGCCGATCGCGACGGGCATGGGCAGGTTCATGCGACAGGTGCCTCCAAACGGCGGGTACGCGGTACTGCAGCGGCCATCAGGTGGTGCCGGAGCGGCACGGCCGGCGAGCTCAGCCGGCGGCGCGGGCGCCGTCGAGCACCAGGGCGCCGTCGAGCACGGTGGCCCGTCCCCGCAGGAACGTCGCCACCACCCGGCCGGGCACCTCACGGTCCTGGAACGGGGTGTTGGCCGCCGCCGTGGCCTGCGCGGCGCCGTCGACCACCCGACGGGCGGCCGGGTCCACGAGCACGACGTTCGCCGGCTCGCCGATCTCCAGCGGCCGGCCCTGAGCCACCGGGCCGGAATCGATCCGGCCGATCCGCGCCGGGGCGGCGGACATGACCCGCGCGACGTCGGCCCAGGTCATCCGGCCGGAGTCGACCATCGTGGCCTGCACCACGGAGAGCGCCGTCTCCAGGCCGGTCATGCCGAACGCGGCGGTGGCCCACTCGCAGTCCTTGTCCTCACGGGTGTGCGGGGCGTGGTCGGTCGCCACGATGTCGATCGTCCCGTCGGCGAGGCCGGCTCGCAGCGCCTCGACGTCGGCGGCCGTGCGCAGCGGCGGGTTGACCTTGTACCGCGAGTCGTAGCCGACGGCCTCGGCGTCGGTCAGGGCGAGGTGATGCGGGGTGACCTCGGCCGTCACCTGCACTCCCCGAGCCTTGGCGGCGCGGACGATGGCGACGGACCCCGCCGTCGAGACGTGGCACACGTGCAGCCGCGACCCGACGTGCTCGGCGAGCAGCGTGTCGCGGGCAATGACCGCCTCCTCGGCCACGGCCGGCCAGCCGGCCAGGCCGATCTCCGCCGAGACCACGCCCTCGTTCATCTGCGCGTTCTCGGTCAGCCGCGGCTCCTGGGCGTGCTGGGCGATCACGCCGTCGAAGGCCTTCACGTACTCCAGCGCGCGGCGCATCAGGATCGGGTCGTCCACGCAGTGCCCGTCGTCGGAGAAGACGCGCACCGCGGCCGCTGAGTCCGCCATCGAACTCAGCTCGGCCAGCCGCTCCCCCCGCAGGCCGACCGAGACCGCGCCGATCGGGTGCACGTCCACCCAGCCGGCGGCGCGGCCCAGCCGCCAGACCTGCTCGACCACCCCGGCCGTGTCCGCGACCGGCGTCGTGTTCGCCATCGCGTGCACCGAGGTGAAGCCGCCGAGCGCGGCCGCACGGGTGCCGGACTCGACCGTCTCGGCGTCCTCGCGGCCGGGCTCACGCAGGTGGGTGTGCAGGTCGACCAGCCCGGGCAGGGCGACCAGGTCCGTCGCGTCGATGACCTCGGCGTCGGGCCGCTGGGCCGTGCCCGCGGGCTCGATGGCCGCGATCGTGCCGTCCGCGAGAACCAGGTCGACGGCGTCACCGCCGAGCGGCCGGGCGCCGCGCAGAATGTACGTGGTCATGCGATCACCGCCTTGACGTCGGGCCGGGGCTGGGCGTCGTCGCGTTCGCCCGCGAGGAGTAGGTACAGCGCGGCCATCCGGATGGCCACCCCGTTGGCGACCTGCTCGACGATCACGGAGCGGGCCGAGTCCGCCGCCTCGGCGGAGATCTCCAGGCCGCGGTTCATCGGCCCGGGGTGCATCACGATCGCGTGCTCCGCCAGCAGGCTCAGCCGGCGCGCGTCGAGCCCGTACTTGCGGGTGTACTCCAGCGGCGTCGGGAAGAAGGCGCCGCCGCCCGAACCGGCCCCGCTCATCCGCTCGCGCTGGACGCGCAGCATCATCACGGCGTCGGGCTGCCAGTCGGCCAACGTCTCGTCCAGGCTGTACGAGACCCGGCCGGGCCAGGACTCGACGCCGACCGGCAGCAGCGTCGGCGGGGCCACCAGGGTCACCTCGGCGCCGAGCGTGTGCAGCAGGTGGACGTTCGAGCGCGCGACCCGCGAGTGCAGGACGTCGCCGACGATCGCGATCCGGCGGCCGTCCAGGCCGGCGCCCAGCGCCGCGACGTCGTCGGGGTCGGCCGCGCCCGGCGATTCTACGGCGAAGCCGCTCAGGTGCCGGCGCAAGGTGTAGGCGTCGAGCAGCGCCTGGGTCGGGTGCTGGTGCGTCCCGTCCCCCGCGTTCAGCACGGCGGCGTCGACCCAGCCGGCGTGGGCCAGCAGGTGCGGCGCCCCCGAGGCGGAGTGTCGGATCACGACGGCGTCGGCGCCCATCGCGGCCAGGGTGAGCGCGGTGTCCTTCAGGGATTCGCCCTTGGAGACGCTCGATCCCTTCGCGGAGAAGTTGATCACGTCCGCGGAGAGCCGCTTGGCCGCCGTCTCGAACGAGATCCGGGTCCGGGTGGAGTCCTCGAAGAACAGGTTCACCACAGTGCGCCCGCGCAGCGTCGGGAGCTTCTTGATTTCGCGGGACTGGGTGGCCGCCATCTGCGCGGCGGTGTCGAGAATGCGGATCGCGTCCTCGCGGGGCAGGTCCTGGGTCGAGAGCAGGTGCTTCATCGGGCGCCCCCCTCGGTCCGGGCGGACTGCTGGATCACGACGGCGTCGCCGCCGGCCTCGGGGTCGGTCTCCGCGAGCCGCACCCGCACCCGCTCGGACTGGGCGGTCGGCAGGTTCTTGCCGACGTAGTCCGGCCGGATCGGCAGTTCGCGGTGGCCGCGGTCGACCAGCGCGGCGAGTTGGACCGCGCGCGGCCGGCCGAGGTCATTGATCGCGTCCAGCGCGGCGCGGATGGTCCGGCCGGAGTACAGCACGTCATCGACCAGGATGACGACGGCGCCGTCGATCCCCCGGGTCGGCACCCGGGTGGCACCGATCGCCCGCGGCGGCTGGCTGCGCAGGTCGTCCCGGTACATCGTGACGTCGAGTTCGCCGACCGACGCCGCGGCGTCGAAGCCCGGGTCGATCTCCGCGAGCCGCTGGGCGAGCCGGGCCGCCAGCGGGACCCCGCGGGTTGGGATGCCCAGCAGCACCACGTCCGCGGCGCCGCGGTTGCGCTCGACGATCTCGTGCGCGATCCGGGTCAGGGCGCGGGCAATGTCATCGCCCGTCAGAACCGTGTTTTTGGTGGGGTGCTCCGGCGTCGCGCCGCCGGCTGCGTTCGTGGGTACGGCAGGGCCAGATGACATCTGGCGACCTCCTTCTCCGCCTCGCGGGACGGTCCTTAAAGGATGTCTGACGGGGTCAGCCTACCGGACGCCCGAACCGCCCCGGGCGCACCCTCACGGCCGCCGGCGGGCCGCGGCGACCAACGCCCGCAATCCCAGCAGGACGCCGATCAGCAGCGCCCCGGACCCGACGGCCTGGGTAAGCCGGACGTTCGGAGTCAACCTGATGCCCGTATCGGCGGCCAGCAACACCACCCCGGCCACGATCGCGGCCACCGCCAGAAGGGTCACGATCGCGCGGGACACGAGTTCCTCGATGAAGGACCGATCCCCGGGATCGGCCAGCAGCCGCACGTTCAGGCTGATCCGGCCCTGTTCGAGATCCCGGACCAGCCGGTCCACCCGGCGCGGCAGCCGGGCGAGCAGCGGCGTCAACTCCACCAATTCCGCCACCGCGGCGTCCTTCAGTGCGGCCGGTTCGAGCGCGCGGCGCAGAATCGGGCGCGCCTCGCGCTGGGCGCCGGCGACGAGGTCGAACGTCGGGTCGAGCAATCCGAGCGTGCCGTCGAGCGCTGCGATCGCGCGAAACGCGGCGGCGAGCTGGGCCGGCACCGCGAATTCGTGTCGCCGGAGCAAGCCGAGTACCGACCCCAACACCGCGGCGCCCCCCGCCGCTCCGGTGCCCGCCCCGAACCGGGCGACGATCTCGGCCACCGAACGGTTGAACTCCGCCTCCTCGAACCGCACCGGCCGATCGACCAGTTCCAGCAGCGCGTCGCCGACGACGGCGGCGTCCTGGCGTTGGAGCCCGTGCAGCAGCACCCCGAGCCATTGGCGCGACCCCGCGTCGAGCCGACCGACCGACCCGAAGTCGAGCAATGCCAACGTGTTCGAATCCACCAGCAGCACGTTCCCCGGATGCAGGTCCGCGTGGAAGGTGCCGGTCAGCAGGATCTGGGTCAGGCACTCATGCAGGAGCGCCGCGGCCAGCTCGGCCCGGTCCGTCACGCTCAGGGTGGCGATCCGGTCCGCGGCGCCACCGAGGGCCGGCCCCCGCACGCGTTCCATCACCAGCACCGTGGCGGAACTCAACTCGTCGATCACGGCCGGGATCTTGACCTGCGCCGTACCACCCACGGCCACGTCCAGTCGGAGCGGGCCGAGGTCGAGCCGCCGGTGCTGAGCCGCCGCCTGGCCGGCCGCAACCACGCGCTGGTTCTGCGCCTCGACGCGATAGTCCAGTTCCTCGTGCAGCGAGGCCGCGAATCCCTCGGCGAGGTGGGCAATGCGGATCTCGCGCCCCCAGTTGGTGGCGCGCTGCGCCCAGCGGGCCATCCGAAGCAGGATCTGCATGTCCACCCGCACCTGTTCGGCGGCGCCCGGGCGCTGCACCTTGACCACGACGTCGCGCCCATCGTGCAGCCGCGCGGCATACACCTGAGCGACCGATGCGGCCGCGATCGGCTCGGGGTCGAACGTCGCGAAGACGGCGTCGACCGGTCGCCCGAGGCCCGCCTCCACCGCCGGGGCGATCTCCGCCCAGCCCACGACGTCGACGGCGGTCTGCAGCGTCGACAACTCGCGGACGAATTCCGCCGGCAGCAGATCCGGGCGGGTGGACGCCAACTGCCCGATCTTGACGAACGTCACCCCGGCATCGACCAGCGCGCCGCGCAGCGCGACGGCGACTTCTGCCGTCGCCGAGTGCCGGCGGGCGCGCAGCCCGCCCAGCCCGTGGCGAATAAAGATGCCGGCGATCTGCGCATACCGTCGTGAATGTCGACGGTTGGCCCGCCGGCGGCGAAGCCAATCGGCCGGCGTCGGGACGGTCCCGGTCGGCACGACGATCTCGGCCAGGACCAGGAGCGCGACCCCGCCGACAAAGATCCAACCGAAGGTCAGCGCGACGATGACCAGGCTCGGCGCGGGATCGGCCAGGACCTCGGCCTCGTCGGTCGGCAACTCCGTGCTGCGCGCGACCCCATTGACGACCGGCGACGTAATACCCAACAGGATCAGGCCGACGACGAGTGATCGGATCCAGCCGATCGGCGCGGCCAGCATCCGGCGGGCCACCGCAGCCGCGGCCCATGCGGTCGCCAACGTGGTCACTGCGACGAGAATCACCGTCATGAACCCTCCGCCCTCCTGAATCACGTCTTGCCCGACGCTTTGCTCACCCCCTGCCCTCTCCCTGCCGACACCGTACCCGCGCCGGGTCCGTGGCTCGGCCCGACGACGGCCGGCGATCGGCGCGTGGGTCGCCGATCGCCGGCCGAAGAGCCGATTGGTTGTGGTCCGCCGGGCTCGGTCAGTCGTGATCGTCGTCGAGCTTCCAGCGTTCCTTGGCCAGGACCTTGAAGCTCGCGTCGAGGTAGACGTCCACCTCGTAGCGGCCGTTGCGGATCTCGACCTCCCAGGCGTGGGTCGGGTCATCGGAGCGTTCGACCTCCGTGACGGCGCCGACGCCGCCGACCGCGGCGAGTGCCGCCGCCGCCGCGCGCCCGGCATCGGAGGTCGCGTCGATCTGCGTGCCGCCCGTAGTCGCGGGTCCCGTCGTCGGGTCCGGTGCGACCGGCGACGTCGGGTCGGCCGGGGCCTGGCTGGTCGGGGCCTGGCTGGTCGGGGCCTGGCTGGTCGGGGCCTTCCCGTTCGGGGCAGGATTGTCATGGGCCAGGTGGTCACCGGCCAGGTTGTCGACGACGACCGTCCGGTCGTCGTCGCGCGACGCACTCGCAACGGCGGCCGCGCCGAGGCCGCCGATCACGAGGAGGCCGACCACACCGGCGAGGGCGATCGATCGCCGCGGGCGACGCGTGGTCGGGGCAGGAGGGATCGGGGTCTGCTGGGAACCGGGGGTGCCGGTCGGGTTCGTGGTCATGTCCCGATCGTGGCGCATTGTCGCTGAAAGGAACCTGGAGCCCGCTGAACGCGTCTTCAGCCGGCCGGCAGGTCGATCTCGACCCGGGCGCCGCCGGCCGCCGCCGCGCCGATTGTGACCTCGCCGCCGTGCGCGCGGGCGATCTCGCGGACGATCGCGAGACCGAGGCCCGAACCGCCCTCGTCGCGGGCCCGCGCCTCGTCCAGGCGGACGAATCGCTCGAAGACCCGCTCGCGCTCCGCCGCCGCGATCCCGGCGCCGTCGTCCGACACGGCCACAACCACCCGGCGACCGCGGCCCGCGGCGGCGCGGGCCGCACCGATGTCGCGGGCCGCATCGGTGTCGCCGGCCGCACCGCCGTCGGCGTGGGGATCGAGGCGGAGGTCGACGTCGACTCGGGACCGGGCGTGGCGAGCGGCATTGTCGATCACGTTGCCGAAGAGCCGGGCCAACAACTGCGCGTCGCCGCGGACCCGGGCCGCGGGCGCGGCCGCCCCCTTGCGGCCGCCGTGCGTCCCGCCGGCGCTGCCCTCGGCGGGCGCACCACCGGCACCATCGGCGGGCGGGCCCCCGACGCCGACGCCGTCGAGGCGGACCGTCGGCCCGTCCGGACCGATCCGGGCCGCCGCCACGACCAGCAGGTCCCGCAGGTCGACGACGGCGGCCCGCGCCTGCCGCGCCGGCGTCCGGTCGGCCTCGTCCCAGCGCGACAGGAACAACAGATCCTCGACCAGCCGCTGCAGCCGCAACGCCTCCGCGTGCGTCTGCTCGGCCAGTTCCCGCGGATCCACGGCGTCGGGATAGCTGAGTTCGAGTTCGGCGTTCTGCCGGATGACCGCGATCGGGGAGCGCAATTCGTGCGAGGCGTCCGAGACGAACCGGCGCTGGCGCAGTTCAGCGGATTCGAGCCGGTCCAGCATCGCGTTCATGGTCCGGGCGAGGCGGGCGATCTCGTCCTCGCCGCCCGGGTCGACAATCCGGCGATGCAGGGTCCGGCTCGACAGGTCCTCGACCTGGCGCCGCATCCGCTCCACCGGCCGCAGCGAGCGGCCGACCAGCACCCAGGTCAGCGCCGCGACGAGCAGGGTCAGCGCCGGCACGGCGACCCGCACGATCGCACCGAAGGCGGCGGTCGACTCCTGGCGGGGCGCCGCACTGCGGCCGACCACCACCGTGCCGCCGGTCAGGTTCAGGGCGCTGCGCACGATCGGCTCGCGGTGGACCAGGTAGCGCGTGCCGTTGCTGGTCAGCCGCACCGTGGTGGCGCCGGGGTCGAGCGGCCCGGCCCGCTCGAGCAGTGTGCTGGCCGTGACGACGTCGCCGTCCGGGCCGAGGACCTGGACGAACTCCGACTCGTCGCCGGAACCCACCAGCAGGGCGGGAGTCGCGCCGTCGGCGAGTGCGGCCGTGATCGCGCCGGCCCGGCTCCGGGCGGCGTCGAGGATCGACCGGGTCAATGCCTGGTCGAGATGCCGCATCGCCACGAAGGCGCCCGCGCTGAGCACGATCGCCACGGCCAGCCCGGCCGCCAACGCCGCGCCCCACCGCACCGAAGGCAGCCACCGCCGCCCCGGGTCGCGCCGGGCCGCCTCGGCGGCTCGCTCAGCCATCGTCGACCATCCGGTAGCCCGCCCCGCGCACCGTGACGATCGACTCCCGGCCGAACGGCCGGTCGATCTTGTTCCGCAGGTGCCGGACGTAGACCTCGACGATGTTCGCCCCGCCCTCGAAGTCGTCGTTCCACACGTGGTCGAGGATCTGCTGCTTCGTCACGATCGAGTCCCCCGCCCGCAGCAGGCATTCGAGCACGGCCGCCTCCCGGCTGGTGAGTTCGATGTCGACGTCGCCGCGCGCCGTCGCGCGGGTCGCCGGGTCGTAGCTGAGGTCGCCCAGGCTCAGCTGCGCCGGGCGCTCCACCGCACCGCGGCGGATCGCCGCCCGGAGCCGGGCGACCAGGACCGCAAACGAGAAGGGCTTGGTGATGTAGTCGTCCGCGCCGCAGTCCAGGCCGCGGATCTGGTCCCGGGCGCCGTCGCGGGCGGTCAGCATGACGACGGGCGTCCAGTTCCCTTCGCGGCGCAGCGTGGCGCACAGCTCCATGCCGTTCAGGCCGGGCAGCATGACGTCGAGCAGGATGACGTCATAGGGCTTCTCCCGCGCGAGCCACAACCCGTCGGTGCCGTCGGGCGCGACGTCGACGGCGAACCCCTCGGCCTGCAGCCCGGCCCGCAACCCGGCGGCCAGCCGCCGCTCGTCCTCGACCACGAGCACGCGCATGGTGACTCCCCTGTCGACCGGCATTCACTCGATGCCCAGGACGATACGGGGAAAACGGTCCGGATGCTGCGACGCCGGGCGGGCCGGCGACCGATTCCGCCCGCCGGCCCGCCCGCGACGCTTCGCGCCGGGCCTACACCAACGTCTTGGCCGCGTGCCGCGCCGCGACGTGGGCGTAGACCAGTCCCTGCCCGATGGTCGCCCCCGGCCCGGGGTAGCAGCGGCCGAAGGCGTTGCCCGCTGCGTTGCCGGACGCGTACAGCCCTTCGATCACGGTCCCGTCGGCCCGCAGCGCCCGGGCGAAGTGGTCGGCCCGGACCCCGCCGCAGGTGCCGAGGTCGCCGGGCACCATCCGCACCGCGTAGAACGGGCCGGTGCGCACCGGCCCCAGGCAGGGGTTCGGCGTGACGCTCGGGTCGCCGTAGTACCGGTCGTACGCGCTGTCGCCGCGGTGGAAATCGTCGTCCCGCCCGGCCGCGGCGAGCACGTTGAAGCGGGCGACCGTGGCGGGCAGGTCCGGCAGCCCGACGGCGTCGGCCAGATCCTCGACGGTCTTGGCCTTGTGCGCGAGCCCAGCGTCGTACCAGGCCTTGGGCAGCGGCCGGCGCGGCATGACGACGGTGCCGAACATGTATCGGTTCTTGAAGGTCTGGTCGAAGATCATCCAGGCGGGCACGTGCGGGTCCTCGGGGGTGTCCTTGGACCAGATGATCTGCCCGGCGCTCATGTAGTTGACGGCCTCGTTCATGAACCGCCGCCCGCGCCCGTTCACGATGATCTGCCCCGGCAGCGACCGCTCTGCGAGCAGCGCCCCGGGCGTGCCGTCCGGCGTCATGATCGCCGGGAACCACCACGACTCGCTCATGAACGCCAGGTCCGCGCCGATCGCCGCCGCGGCGGCGATGGCGTCCCCGGTGTTGTCGGGGTTGCCGAAGCTCCAGTCGGTGTCGATGCCCTCGGCCTGGTAGCGATGCCGCATCTCGGCGTTGCGGTCGAAGCCGCCCGCGGACAGGAGCACACCGCGGGTCGCGTGCACGACGACGTCCACGCCGCCGCGCTGCACGACGACGCCGGTGACCTGCCCACCCTCGCCGACCACCAGTTCGCGCAGCGGTGAGTTGAGCCAGACCGGGATCTTGGCCCTGAGCACGCCGGCGTACAACCCGGCCGCCAGGGCCTGGCCGCCCGCGACGTACTCGCGCCGCACCACCTTGCCGCCCAGGCCCAGCCCGAGCGCGCTACCCGCGACGACCACGCCCCGCGGGTTGCGCGTCATCAGGTTCATCCAACGGTAGGCGCGCGAGGTGATCGGCATCGGGAACGGCGGTTCGAGCACCGGGCCGCGCAATTCGGTGCGGTGCTCGCCGAGGGTGCGGGCATCGAATGGGCGTGGCTCCACCGCCCGGCCCTTCGCCGAGCCCCCGGGCAACTCCGGGAAGTAGTCGGCGTACTCGCGCATCCACTGGTATTTCAGCGGTGTGTTCCGCCGCAGGGACTCCACGGCGTCCGGGCCGTGCAGCACATGTGTCAGCCAGCGCTCCTCGGGCACCTCGCCCTTGGTCGCGGCGCGCAGGTAGGTCCGGAGTCGCTCGGCGTCGTCGACCACCCCCTCCTCGCGCAGGATCGAGTTTCCCGGGATCCAGAAGCCCCCGCCGGACAACGAGGTCGATCCGCCCACGACGGCGGACTTCTCCACGACCAGGACGGACAGCCCCTCCTCGGCCGCGGTGAGCGCGCCGAGCAGTCCGGTCCCGGAGCCCACGACTATGAGGTCGTACCTGAGTTCATCCACGCCGACGCACCCCTTTCGCCATGCCGTGGCGCCGCGCGTGCCGCACCGCGCCCTTTCAGCCGTTCTACCACGGATGGGGTCGTTGCGGAGCCCCACGCGCACATGTGTGCACGAGGTCGTGACCTGTGCATGGCTGAGGGCGACGTTTAGTCTCTACCTCGTTCGCGATACCTCGATCTCGCGCGCACTACCTCCGCCTCTCGCACGGCGGCCACCGTCATCCGCGCCCCCCGACAGCACCCTCGCCGGCCGCCCGGAATCCACCCCCGCAGCCTCACCGCCCACGACCACGACCCACCCGAACCACCCACCCGGGCCACCTACCCGCGCGACCTCTTGCTCGGTTGCGGCCTCAGGCGAGGATCGTCGGCTTCATCTCGCCGATCCGGGCGAGGAGGCCGTTGACGAACGCGGGCGATTCGTCCGTGGACAGCGCCGAGGCCTGCCCGACTGCCTCGTCGATGGCCACGACGTCCGGCACGTCGTCGTTGAACAACAATTCCCAGGTGCCGATCCGCAGCAGGGCGCGGTCGACCGCGGGCATCCGGTCCAGCGTCCAGCCGTGGGAGTACGTCTGCAGGACCTCGTCGATGTGCTCGGCGTGCGCCAGCACGCCCGTCACGATCTCGACCGAATACTGGGGTAGCGCGCCGGCGTCGGCGCTCGGCGCGGCGACTCGCTCGGCGAGCAGCTCGACCGCGTCAACGCCGCGCTGTTCGGCCTCGAAAAGCAGGTCCAGCGCGCGCTTGCGCGCCTCGGACCGCGGGGTCCCGGACACGTCAGTCGTTCACCCGGCCGAGGTACGAGCCGTCGCGGGTGTCGACCTTGACCTTGGTGCCCTGCTCCAGGAAGAGCGGAACCTGGATCTGCGCGCCGGTCTCCAGCGTGGCGGGCTTGGTGCCGCCCGTCGACCGGTCGCCCTGCAAGCCCGGCTCGGTGAAGGTGATCTCCAGCGTGACGGCGGCCGGCAGCTCGATGTACAGCGGGTTGCCGTCGTTGGACGCGACCAGCACGGAGATGCCCTCGAGCATGTAGTCCTTGGCGTCGCCGACGACGGCGGCCGAGACCGTGAGCTGGTCGTAGGAGGACATGTCCATGAAGACGTAGTCCTCGCCGTCCTGGTACAGGTACTGCATGTCCCGCCGGTCGACGTTGGCGGTCTCGATCTTGATCCCCGCGTTGAACGTCCGGTCGACGGTCTTGCCCGTGAGGACGTTCTTGATCTTTGTGCGCACGAACGCGCCACCCTTGCCGGGCTTGACGTGCTGGAACTCGACGACCGTCCACAATTGGCCGTCGATGCGAAGCACGGTGCCGTTTTTGATGTCGTTGGTGGTTGCCACGTTCGTCTTCCTGTTCGAGTGGAGGTCCTGGGCGTCGGCTTCGGGCAGTACTTCGGGCAGTACTTCGGGCAGTACGGCACGGTGCGGTGCGGCCGGGCGGCACGGACCTGCGAAAAGCCCCTACGAAAAGCCCAATACATGGTAGCGGAGGAGCGCAGCCGCGCCCGGACGGCGGTCCGGACTCAGCCGGAGGCGAGCAGGGCGGCGCCCCCGGCGGCGACCGCCGTCGCCCAGATCATCGACGCGAAGGTGCCGATCACGAATCGTTCGGCCGCGCCGGGCTGCTGCCGCAACTCCGGGTACCGCCCCAGCCCCTTGATCGCAATCAGGTAGGCGATGCCCTGCGGCTGCCCGGCGAGCACCGCCACGGCGACGCCCAGCCGTTCGAGGTAACCGATCCACGGCCCGCCGCGCAGCACCACCGGCGGGGCCGCGAGGTTCGCACCGTCCTCGGCCGTCGCCGCCTCGAGTCGGTCCCGATTCGTCGCCAACCGCAGCACGATCCGCACGAGCGAGCCCCCCACCGGCACGGCGAGGACGAGCACGCCGACCCAGACGATCCAGTCCGTAGCGGTCATCGATCCACCTCCCTGTTCGTCGACCCGGCCGCGCCGGGCGGGGGCCGACCGTCGCGATCGGCGTCCGCGAGCAACCGGATCGCCACGGGTCGCACCCGGGCTTCCTCCGACCAGAGCGCGGCTCGCAGCCGCTGGCTGACCGCTTGCTCGCTGATCCCGAGTTCCTGCGCCACATCCTTCTGCCTGCCACCCACACGGTCGAGCGCGTCGACCGCGGCCCAGCCGCGGTCGGTGCGGCGGGCGATCACCGCGCCGAGCAGACTGAGCAGCGCCTCGACCTCCCCGCTGCGGTCCGGGTCCGCGCCGACGACGGCGATCGGCACCGCCCGGGTGCGGTTCTTGGCCCGCTCCACGGCCTCGCGCGCGAACACAAATGCCGCGCCGGACGCCTCCCGGGACGTCGGCGGCAGGGGCCGGTCGACGTCGCCGATGCCCAGGCCCACGCTCCAACCGCCCCGCCGCAGCAGGCCGAGGACCACCTCGACGACCGTCCCCGCGTCGTCGAACACGCCCTGGACCTCGTCCCCCACCGTGCGATCGAACGGAATGACGACGCCGGTTCCCTCTAGCCCCGGGGCGATGTCGGCCAGCAGCCCGGGCACCAGGTCGGCGCCCCGCCGGCTGTTCTGCTGGTCGACCGTCAGGACGAACATGAAACAAGGCTACAGCCTGTAGATGCTGCTATCAAGCCAGAGAGCTTGATCCATCCGAATCAAGCCTGGGTCGCCCGCCGGCCGGCGACGGCGATCAGCCCGAGCCGGTAGGACTCCATCCCGAACCCGGCGATGGTGCCGGTCGCCACCGGCCCGATCACCGACGTGTGCCGGAACTCCTCGCGGGCCAGGGGGTTCGAGATGTGCACCTCGACCAGAACCAGCCCGGCGTCCGTCACCTGCGCCGCGGCGTCGCGCAGCGCGTAGGAGTAGTGCGTGAAGGCCGCGGGATTCAGCACCACGTGCGCGCCGTCGTCGACCGCCTCGTGCAGCCAGCCGACCAACTCCGCCTCGTCGTCGGTCTGCCGGACGACGACCTCCAGGCCGAGTTCGCCGCCCCACCTACCCGCCGCGGCCACGAGCGCCGGGTACGACGTCGACCCGTAGATTTCCGGTTCGCGCACGCCGAGCCGGCCGAGGTTGGGTCCATTGAGCAGCAGCACGCGCGTCATGGCGATCGAGCCTACCGGCCCACCATCGCCCCTGGTGCCGCGAACTGCACCTAGCATTGCGGCGTGACTGCAAACGCCCCCGCCGGCGCCGCGCCCCGCCGCCGGGCCCAGGTCCTGTCCTGGTCGCTGTGGGACTGGGGCGGGGCGGCGTTCAACGCGGTCGTCACCACCTTCGTCTTCACCCGGTGGATCACCAGCGACGCCTTCGTCGAGGCGGGCCAGGACACCGACGCGGTGATTGCCGACCACACCGCCTGGGTGGGCTGGGGCCTGACGGCGGCCGGCGTCCTGATCGCCGTCCTCGCGCCGGCGCTCGGTGCCCTCGCGGACGCCTCCGGCCGGCGCAAGGGCTGGCTGGGCGCCAACACCGCGGCCTGCGTCGCGGCGATGGTCGCGATGTTCTTCGTCCAGCCGCGACCGGGTTCGATGTCGGACGCGGTGATCCTCGGCGTCGTGCTGTTGAGCTTGGGCAACGTGTTCTTCGAATTGGCGAGCGTCGCCTACAACGCGATGCTGCTGGACATCTCCACCCCGACCACCATCGGTCGGATCTCCGGCCTGGGCTGGGGCGCGGGCTACGTCGGCGGCATCGTGCTGTTGCTGACGCTGTTCGTCGGCTTCATCGACCCGGAGGTCGGCTGGTTCGGGGTGACCGCGGTGGACGGGATGAACATCCGGGTGTCGGTGCTCCTGTCCGCGGTGTGGTTCGCCGTCTTCGCGATTCCGGTGCTGACCGCCGTCGCCGAGCGGCCCCGACCGGCGCGGCCGGCGCGGATCGCCGGCGCGTACCGCACGCTCGCGCGCGACGTCGCCGCGCTCTGGCGCACCCGCCGGCCGGTCCTGTGGTACCTCGTCGCGAGCGCGGTGTACCGCGACGGGCTGGCGGGCGTGTTCACCTTCGGCGCGGTGATCGCCTCCGGCACGTTCGACTTCTCGGCGAGCGAAGTCATGATGTTCGCCGTCGCCGCCAACGTGATCGCGGGTGCGTGCACCATGGCGGCCGGTTGGCTCGACGACCGGATCGGCCCGCGCCGGGTGGTGATCGGCTCGCTGATCGGTCTGGTCGTCAGCGGCGGGGCGGTCTTCGCCCTGCACGACGCCGGCAAGACGGCCTTCTGGGGCTTCGGCCTGGCCTTGACGATGTTCGTCGGCCCGGCCCAGGCGGCGAGTCGCGCGCTGCTCGTGCGGCTCAGCGATGCGGATGCCCAGACCGAGGCGTTCGGCCTGTACGCGACGACGGGGCGGGCCGCGTCCTTCCTCGCGCCGCTCGCCTTCGCGACGCTCGTGACGGTGGCCGGGGCCCAGTACTGGGGCATCCTCGGCATTGTGTTCGTGCTCGCTCTGGGCCTGGGCCTGCTGCTGCTCGTCCGGTTCCCGACGGGGCGCGGGGTCGACGGCCGGCGCGACGTCGCAACGGCAGCGGGCGCCGACGTCGGCGCGGTCGCCGGGGCGGCGGCGTAGCCGTGGCCGGGTCAGTCGGCGGGTTCCTCGCGGCGCCCTTCGCTGCGATGGCGCATCGCGGCTTCTCGCCGGAGGGGTTCGAGAACTCCGCGGCCGCGTTCGACGCGGCCCACCGGCTCGGTTACCACTACGTCGAGACGGACGCCCACGCGACGGCCGACGGCGTCGCGGTGGCGTTGCACGACGCGAGCCTCGACCGGACCACGACCGCACGCGGCGCCGTCGGCGACCTGCCCTGGCAACGGGTCCGGGCGGCCCTGATCGGCGGCCGGGAGCCGGTGCCGGCGCTGGAGGACCTGTTGGGCGCGTGGCCCGACCTGCGCTGGAACATCGACGTCAAGGATCTCCGCGCGGCCGGTCCCGTCGCGGCCGCGATCGAGCGGACCGGCGCCCACGACCGGGTCTGCATCGCCTCGTTCGCGGCCGCCCGCCGGCGGGCCACGCTTGCCCGCCTGACCCGACCCGTGGTTTCCTCCGCCGCGCCCGCGGCCGTGGCGGCGGTCGTCGCGGCAACCGCCGGCCGGGCGGGCGCCGCGGATCCCTCGATCCGTCCCGACTCGCCGGCGGTGCGGGCAGTACGCCGAGCGCTGCGCGAGGTGGACTGCCTGCAAATCCCCGAACGCTACGGCGTCGTGCCGGTCATCACGCGCCGCTTCGTCGCGGCCGTCCACGCCGCGGGCCGCAAGGTGCACGTGTGGACGATCAACGATGCCGGCGCCATGCGGCGGCTGATCGACGCGGGTGTGGACGGCATCGTCACCGACCGCGCGGACGTGCTGCGCGACGTCCTGCGGGAGCGCGGACGCTGGGACTGAGCCGCGAGGGCTGCATCGACCTCGCGCGTTACGCCTCCGGGTCCGTTGCGATCTGACCATACGCGGCGACCAGCAGGGTCGGGTCGGGCCCCTCCAGCCGCGACGGCCTGCCGATGCCATCCAGGACGACGAACCGCAGCAGGTCGCCCCGGGTCTTCTTGTCCCGGCGCATCCCGGTCAGAAGCTGGTCCCATCGGTCGCCGCGGTAGCTCGTCGGCAGCCCGACGGCGCCCAGGATGGCCCGGTGCCGCGCGACGGCGTCGTCGTCCAGCTTGCCGGCCAGCCGGGCGAGCTCGGCGGCGAACACCATGCCGACCGACACCGCCGCGCCGTGCCGCCAGCGATACCGCTCCGCGAGTTCGACGGCATGTCCGAAAGTGTGACCGTAGTTGAGGATCTCCCGTGGGCCGGACTCCCTCAGGTCCGCGGACACGACCCGGGCCTTGACCGCGACCGATCGCTCGATCAGCTCGGCGACGACGGCCCACGTCTGCGGGGCCACCGGCTCGGTGCCCCACGCGCCGAGCCGGGCGGCGTCGGCCTCGACCAGGTCGAGGATGGCGGGGTCGGCGATGAACCCGGTCTTGATCACCTCGCCCAACCCGGCGACGAAATCCCAGCGCGGCAACGACTCCAGGGCGGCGACGTCACACACCACCCCAGCCGGCGGGTAGAACGCGCCGACCAGGTTCTTGCCCTCGGCCGTGTTGATCCCGGTCTTACCGCCGACGGCGGCGTCGACCATTCCCACCAGGCTCGTCGCCACCTGGACCACCCGGATGCCCCGGAGCCACGTGGCGGCGACGAAGCCGCCGAGATCGGTCGTCGCCCCGCCCCCGACGGCGACGATCGCGTCAGTGCGGGTGAAGCCGGCCTGGCCGAGGACGCCCCACAGAAACGCGGTGACCTGGGCGGTCTTCTGGTCCTCGGCGTCGGGGACCTCCGCGAGGTAGGTGTCGTAGCCGGCCTCGGCCAGGTCCGCGCGGATCGCCTCGGCGGTCGCGCCGAGGGTCGCCGGGTGGATGAGCAGCACCCGGCGGGCCCGCTCCCCCACCATCGGCGCGATCTCGCCCAGCAGCCCGCGCCCAACGACGACGTCGTACGGCTGATCGCCGTGCACGGTGATTCGAACGGGGTCGGCGGCGGGGTGCGACTGCGTCATCAGGCGTCCTGGGGGTTGGTCCGAGCGGCGGCTTCGTGGGGTTGGGCCGGCTCCTGCGGTGGGGCCGGCTCCTGCGGTGGGGCAGCGCCAAGTGCGCTCGCGATGGCCTCGGCGACTTCGGCCGGGGCGCGATCGTCGGTGCCGACCCGCACCGTCGCAACGCGCTCATAGATCGGCCGCCGCGCCTCCATCAGCGCCTGCCAGCGGGCCCGCGGGTTGCCGAGGAGCAGCGGGCGAGCCTGGTTGAAGCCGACCCGCGGGGCGGCCGCCGCGAGGCTCACGTCGAGGAAGACTACTTGGCCGCCGCCGGCGGCGTAGGCAGCCAACGCCTGCTGCGTGGCGGGATCGAGCACCGCCCCGCCGCCGAGGGCGAGCACGCCGCCGTGCGAGCCGAGCGCGCCCGCGACCGCGGCCCGCTCCAGCGCCCGGAAGGCGTCCTCGCCGTCGTCGATGAAGATGTCGGAGATCGGCTTCCCGACCCGGGCCTCGACGTCGTCGTCCGTGTCGCGGGCGGTCACGCCCAGCCGGGCCGCGAGCAACGTGGCGACGGTCGACTTGCCCGCGCCGGGCGGACCGATCAGGACCGCCACGGGCTGTGCGGTCATTGCAGCAGCTCCGGCACGGCCGCGGCAGCGGCCTGCGCATTGCGCCGCACCTCGCCGACGGAGTCGCCGCCGAACTTCTCCAGTGCCGCCTCGGCCAGGATGAGGGCGACCATCGCCTCCGCGACCACCGCGGCAGGCGGCACGGCGCAGACGTCCGAGCGCTGATGCTGGGCGAGGGCCGGCTCGCCCGTCGCGACGTCCACCGTGGCGAGCGCCCGCGGGACAGTCGAGATCGGCTTCATCGCGGCTCTGACTCGCAGCACCTCACCGTTCGACATGCCGCCTTCGACGCCGCCGGCCCGGTTCGTGCGGCGGACCAGTTTGCCATCGACCCGCTCGATCTCGTCGTGGGCCTGCGAGCCGCGGCGCCGGGCCGTGCGGAAGCCGTCGCCCACCTCGACGCCCTTGATCGCCTGGATGCCCATCAGCGCACCGGCGAGGCGGGCATCGAGCCGGCGGTCGGACTGGGCGTAGGTGCCTAGCCCGGCGGGCACCCCGTAGGCCAGCACCTCGACGACGCCGCCGAGGGTGTCGCCGTCCTTGTGGCAGCGATCGATCTCGGCGACCATCTGCTGCCCCGCGACCGGATCGAAACACCGCACGGGGTCGGCGTCCAGCGCGGCGACATCGTCCGGGCCCGGCACCGGGCCGCCGTCGGGCACCTCGACCGGCCCGATCGCGACCACGTGGGACACGAGCCGAACGCCGAGCGCCTGGCCGAGGAACGCCTCCGCGGCGGCGCCGAGCGCGACCCGGGCCGCGGTCTCGCGGGCCGAGGCCCGTTCCAGGACCGGCCGGGTTTCCTCGAAGCCGTACTTGCGCATCCCGACCAGGTCCGCGTGCCCCGGCCGTGGGCGGGTCAGCGGCCGATTGCGGGCGATCTCGCGGGCGTCACCGGTGCCTGCGTCGGTCTCCAGCGCCGCCGGCGGAACGGGGTCGGCCGCCATCACATCGACCCATTTGGGCCATTCGCTGTTCGCGATCTCGATTGCCAGCGGCCCGCCCTGTGTCACGCCGTGCCGCAGCCCGCCGAGCACCCGGACCTCGTCCTGCTCGAAGCCCATCCGCGCGCCTCTGCCGTAGCCCAACCGACGGCGGGCCAGGGCCGCGCGCACATCGTCCGTGACGAGGTGGACGCCGGCCGGCAGCCCGTCCAGGATGCCGACCAGCGCCGGACCATGGGACTCCCCGGAGGTCAACCAGCGCAACATGGCGCCCATCCTCGCACGCCGGCCGCCCGTCGCACCGGCGCGTCCCCGCGACGAGCAAGTACCAGGCGCGCCGAGGAAAGACCAGCGCGCCGAGGAAGTAGAGATTCGCGGCGCCTACACCTTGCACATCGGGCGAGCCCGGACCAGAACACGCGCCGGCTGTGGATGACGACCTCGCCCCGCCGGCCCGCGGACCTACCGTCGCGCCATGACCTCTCGCGCCATGACGCCCGCGACTCGCTTCCGCACCGACCTCGCGGCCGAACTGGCGGCCACCTCCCGCCCGGCGCGCGCCGCCGCGATGGTCGCCGCCCTGCTCGTGGCCTGGGTTCGCCGGGACCGGCCCGACGCCGCCGCGTTCGCCCTGGTGGTCGCAGGGGTCGGGACACTTGCCGCCTGGATCGACGCCCGCAGCTTTCGGCTGCCCGACGTCCTGGTGGTCCCGACCATCCCCGCCGCGCTGGGCCTGCTCGGGGTCGCCGCCTGGGCGACCTCGGACTGGCCCGCGCTGGGCCGGGCGGCGGCAGGGGCGGCGGGTGCCGCGGCGGTCCTCCTCGCCCTGGTGGTGGCCCGGCCCGGCGCCCTCGGGTGGGGCGACGTGAAATTCGTCGCGCTCCTCGGCGTGCCGGGCGCCTGGGTCGGCGCCGCGGTACCTGCCGCCGGCGCCCTCCTCGCCATGGCCCTCGCCGCCGCGGGCGCTCTCACGTGGCAGGTCGCAGCCGGCTGGAACCGCGGGCGGCCGGCCCGGGCGGGACCCGGCGGATGCCTGCTGCGCTCGACCGCGATCCCGCTGGGGCCATTCCTCCTGCTCGGGTGGGTGGCGACGGCCGTGCCGAGCACAGCTACGCCGTAGGCACCCCGGTGAACGCCGGGCACCGGCACCGAGATCGAAGCGCCCGGGCGACCGGCGAAGCGAGGAAGGTCAGGCGGCGGCCGCGCCCAAGGCCTCTTCGAGGGCGGCGTCCATCTCGGGCACCGGCGCCGGCAGGCCGGTCATCAGGCGAACCTGCTCGGCGGCTTGATGCAGCAGCATTCGCTCCCCGCCCACCACGGCTCCCCCGGCGCGCGCCCAGGCCGCCGACAGCGCAGTCGGCCGGGGGTCGTAGGCAACGTCGAGCAGCACCCCCGCGGGCCGCCGACCGACCAACTCGGCCGCCAGCGCGTCGGCGGCGTGGGCCGGCAGCGCGCACACCACCACCTCGACCGAACACATCGCGTCCGCCGTCTGGTCGAGCCGTTCCATCGGCCGGAAGACAGGCGCCACCCCCATCTGGTGCGCCGCCCGCCGGAACCGGGCGGTCCGCCCGATGTCCCGGGCGAGCACGGTCGGCGTCGAGCATCCCAGTTGGGCGAGCCCGGCCAGCGCCGATGCGGCCGTGGCCCCCGCGCCGACGATCGCCGCCGTCGCCACGGAGTGCTCGGCGGGCACGACCTCCCGCAGCGCGGCGACCAGCCCGTACACGTCCGTATTCGCCCCGACCAAGGTCCGGTGGGCACCGGCGACGGCGTTGACCAGCACTGTGTTGACCGCGCCGACCACGTCGGCCAGCGGCTCGACGTGGTCCAGCAGCGGGATCACGTCCTGCTTGAGCGGCATCGTGAGGCTGAGGCCCGCCCAGGACTCATCCAGCGCCGCGATGAACGCGGGCAGCTCCGGCACCGTCAGGTCGATCGCCGTGTACTCCCAGTCGAGCCCGAGCCCGCGGTAAGCAGCGCGGTGCAACACGGGCGACAACGAGTGGGCGATGGGATGCCCGAGAACCGCTGCCCGACGCTCCATTTCAGCCTCCGTGAGCCGCCCGCCAATCCTTCAGCAGTGCTTCGTTCTGGCGCCGCTCGGCGTCATCGACCGCGAACCGGGTTTCCTTGGTCTCCAGGTTGACGGTGGTCCAGAACATCCATTCGCCCTCGGCCGGGCGCATGACCGCGTCGATCGACGCCTTGGACGGCGAGGCGATCGGCGTCGGCGGCAGTCCCTTGCGCTCGTACAGCGAGTACGGGTTCGCCAGATCGTGGTTCTCCGCGATCGTCAGCTTTCCGGTGGTCCCAGTGACCTTGCGCCCGTACAGCGTCGACGCATCGATCCCCAGCGGCCAGTCCCGCTCCATCCGGTTGGCAATCACCCGGGCCATCTTCGGCCGGTCCGCGGGCCGCCCCGCCTCGCGCTCGATCAGCGACGCGATCTTCAGGACCTCCTGCCGCTTGGCGGGCGGGACGCCGGCGGCGTCCAGGACGTTGATCGTCTGGCCGATCATCGCCGACAACATGCTCGTCGCGGTCTCGTCCGGCTCAAAGACGTAGGTCGTCGCGTACAGCCAACCCTCGGCCTGTCCGCCGGCCTCGGCCGGCAGCCCGATCGAGGCCGGCGTCGCCAACGCCTGCTCGAACTCGGCCACGGGAGTGCCCACGATCGAGGAGGTCTTCTCCAGGATCTGGGCGACGGTTTGCCCCTCGACAATGGTGACCTTGTATTCGACTCGACCCGTGTTGGCCGCCAGCCGGGCGACGGCGTCGGCGGCCTTCATCTCGGTGAGCATCTGGTACGTGCCGGGCTGGATCCGGCTCGCGCTCGGGTTCGCCTTGAAGGCGTCGACGAAGGCGCGCACGCTCGCCACCACATTCGCCTTGACCAGCTCCTGCCCCATGGTTTGCCCGGACGCGCCCTCTTCGACGGTCACCTCGACCTCGGTGCGGCCGGGGCCCGGATAGTCCTTCGCCGCGAACCCCGGGTTGTCGATGCCGAAGAGCGTCTCCGCCTTCATGACGCCCCACGTCCCCACCCCGCCGAGCACCAGGAAGGCGACGACGACGACGGCTGTGGTCCGCCGCCGACGGCGGCGCCGTTTCGCGGCGGCGCGGCGCTCACGCTGCGCCGCCCGCGACTGACGGGCGGGGCCGGCCACGAGGGCCGGCCGGTCGAAGAGGTCGGTCACGAGACTCCCGGGTGATCCAATCGGTCGTGCTCTGGGTCAGCTCCCAACCGTTCCTTCGGTCGGTAGCGAGGTACCGCAACGGGCGCACCCACCCGCGCGTCCGCGGCCCGCTCCGCGTCGAGTGCGCCCTGCAGCACGATGACCGCCGCGACCTGGTCGACCACGGGCCGATGCTTGCGTCCCGCCCGCCCCGCGTCGCGCAGCGCGCGATGGGCGGCGACGGAGGTCATCCGCTCGTCCACGAGTCGAACATCGACAGGCGCGATCACGCGTGCCACTGTCCCAGCGTACGCGCGCGCGTCACGTGCTGCCGAGCCCTCGGCGCCCGACAAGTGCCGGGGCAACCCGATGTACACGACCTTTGCACCACGCTCACGCACTTCCGCCGCGATTCGCCGGATATCTGCTGGCGCATCGGACAGGATTTCACCCTCCGCCAGATTGGGCGTGTCGGGCTGATTCTGGAGTTTTGGGGACATTCGGGGTCGTCGACCGAGGTCCCGGGCGAGCGTCTCGACCGGGGTGGCGATCAGCCCGTCCGGGTCGCTGGCCGCCAGACCGACCCGGGCCAGGCCGACGTCCACGCCCAGCCGCGGCCCGCGCGGCAGGCCGGACCCGGCGGGCGCCCCGCCCGCGTCGGAGTCGGTCACGCCGGAACGCCGACGCCGTCGCGCACGGCCTGCAGCGCCGCGGGCAGCGCGGCCGGCTCGGTCCCGCCGCCCTGGGCGAGGTCGTCCTTGCCGCCACCGCCGCCGCCGAGCACCTTGGCGGCCGCCCGGGCGAGGTCGCCGGCCCGGTGGCCGGCGCCGCGCGCCGTGGCATTCGTCGCCGTGACGACCAGGGGCCTGCCCTTGGCCACCCCACCGATCGCCACCACGGCCGCCTCGGCCTCGCCGAGTCGGCCCCGGATGTCCAGGGCCAGCGCCCGCAGGTCGTCCGCCGCGGCGACTTCGCCGGCGTCGTGCACGACGACCCGGGTGTCCCCCGAGCGGGTCGCCCCGGCGGCGAGCGCACCCGCGCTCGCGAGCAGCCGGTCCTGGCGCAACGCGGCAAGTTCCTTCTCCGCCTCGCGCAGCCGCCCGACCAGGGCGCCCACCCGGTCCGGGAGGTCCTCGGTGCGCACGTTCAGCAGGCCGGTGAGCTGATTCACCAGCGCGTGCTCCTTGGCCTGGAAGCCGTACGCCCCGTCGCCGACCAGCGCATCGACCCGGCGCACGCCGGAGCCGATCGAGGACTCGCCGAGCAGCGTGACCCGGCCGAGCCGGCCGGTGCGGTCGACGTGCGTGCCGGCGCACAGCTCGCGTGACCAGTCCCCACCGATCGACACGACCCGCACGATGTCGCCGTACTTCTCGCCGAACAACGCCATCGCGCCCAGTTCCCGGGCCTCGGCGATCGGCATCACCCGATCGGTGACCTCGAGGTTCTCGGTCAGCTGGGCGTTGACCCGTTCCTCGATCTCGGACAGCACGCCGCCGGGCACGGCGGCCGGCGAGCGGAAGTCGAACCTGATCCGGCTCGGGGCGTTCTCCGAGCCGGCCTGGGTGCGGTCGGAGCCCAGGAACTCGTGCAGCGCCTTGTGGATCATGTGGGTCGCGGAGTGCGCCCGGCTGATCGCCTTGCGCCGGGCCCGATCGATCGTGGCCGTGCCGGGGTCGCCCACCGTGACCGTGCCCTCGATCAGGCGTCCGCGGTGCACGGTGAAGCCCTTGATCGGCCGCTGCACATCGGCGACCTCCACGATTCCGCCGCCGTCGAGCACAATCTCGCCGTGGTCGGCGAGTTGGCCGCCCGCCTCCGCATAGAACGGCGTGCGGTCGAGCACCACCTCGACGTCGGCCGGGGCCTGCGCGGTCGGGGCCGGGACGCCGTCGACCAGCAGCCCGACCACCCGCACCGAGGCCGTGGAGTCCGTGTAGCCGAGGAACACCGGGTCGGCGGCCACGTCGGCGCGCAGCGCCTCGTAGGCGGCGGTATCGGCGCCGCCGGAACGCTTGGCCAGCGCGTCCGCGCGGGCCCGGGCGCGCTGCTCGGCCATCAGGGCGCGGAACGCCTTCTCGTCCACGCTCACGCCCTGCTCGGCCGCCATCTCCAGCGTCAGGTCGATCGGGAACCCGTAGGTGTCGTGCAGGGCGAACGCCTCGTCCCCGGGCAGCACCGGGCCGCCGGCCCCCGCGGCCGAGGCGGCCGACTTGGCCTTGCCGACGGCGACGTCGAAGATCGCCGTGCCCTGGGTGAGCGTGCGCCGGAACGCATCCTCCTCGTGATAGGCCACGGCCGAGATCCGCTCGAAATCCGCGGCGATCTCCGGGTACGAGGCAGACATGGCGTCCCGGCTCGCCGGCAGCAGGAACGGCAGGGCCGGCTCGTCGACGCCGAGCAGTCGCATCGCACGCACGGACCGGCGCAGCAGCCGGCGCAGCACGTAGCCGCGGCCCTCGTTCGAGGGGCGCACGCCGTCGGTGATGATCATCAGCGCCGAGCGGACGTGGTCGGCGACCACCCGCATCCGCACGTCGTCATCCTGGTTCGCGCCGTAGCGCCGGCCGGAGAGCTCCTCCGCCCGGGCGATCACGGGGTAGACCTCGTCGATCTCGTACATGTTGTCCTTGCCCTGCAGCAGGTACGCGACCCGCTCCAGGCCCATGCCGGTATCGATGTTCTTCTTCGCCAGGTCGCCGACAATCCGGAACTGCTCCTTCGACTTCACGTCGTCGATCGCGTACTGCATGAACACCAGGTTCCAGATCTCCAGGAACCGGTCCTCGTCCACCACCGGGCCGCCGTCGGCGCCGAATTCCCGGCCGCGGTCGACGTAGATCTCCGAGCACGGCCCGGCCGGCCCGGGCCGGCCCGTGGACCAGAAGTTGTCCTTGTTCCCGCGCGACTGGATCCGCTCGTCGCTGAGCCCGGCGATCTGTTTCCACAGCCGGCGGGCCTCGTCGTCGTCGTGATGGACGGTGACCCAGATCGTGTCCGGGTCGAAGCCGTAGCCGCCGTCCGCCTGGGAGTTCGTGACCAACTCCCAGGCGTAGGCGATCGCGCCCTCCTTGAAGTAGTCGCCGAAGCTGAAATTGCCGTTCATCTGGAAGAACGTGCCGTGCCGCGTGGTCTTGCCGACCTCCTCGATGTCGAGGGTGCGCACGCACTTCTGCACGCTGGTCGCCCGCCGCCACGGCGGCGTCTGCTCCCCGGTCATGTAGGGGATGAACGGAACCATGCCCGCGATGGTGAACAAGGTGGAGGGGTCGGGCGAGATCAGCGAGGCGGACGGGACGACGACGTGGTCCCTCGCCTCGAAGAACTCGAGCCAGCGGTTGCGGATGTCGGCGGTGCGCATGGTGTCCTTCGCAGCAGTGACGTCGGGTGCCGGGCCGGGCCCGGCCGAAAAGTGCGGTGCGCCGAGTCGGCGCGAGGGCGCCGTCGGCCCGTCCGGCGCCCGGGGACGCCGAGGGACCCGAGCGCGTCCCTAGAAGGAATAACCGAGAAGCTCCTCGTCTTCGTCCCAATCCTCGGCTGCCCCCGCGGAATGCCGTCCCGCCGGCCGGGTCTCGGCCGCGGCGCGCCGGGCGCGCACGACGGCGGGGTCCTCCTGGCCCTCGGCGAGCAGCGCGTCGTAGAGCTCGCGTTCGCGGTCCGCGCGGGCGACGGTGAATTCGGCCCGGGCTTCGCGGGCCCGGTCGGCCAGCACCTGCGCGAACGAGCCGGCGCGCGCCTGGAGTTGCCCGGCGAGCGCGTCGGGCGCAAGCCGCGCCATCGCCCGCCTTCCACGCACCATCGCGTAGCCCGCGGCGGCCGCGCCGACCCCCACCCAGAACAGCCGGCGCATCAGCCCGCGACCTTCCGGCCGTCCCGGCCGATGACCCGGCCGAGCGCGCGCCGCACGCCGTAGCTGAACGCCGCGATCTTGACCAGCGGCTGACCGAGCGTCGCGGCGTACAGCCCAGTCAGGGCCGACGCGTTCTGACTGATCTGGACGGCCGACGTCGTGATCTCGCCCACCTTGACCAGCTCCGCGTTCGCCGTCGCCACCGTCGTGGCCGTCTCCTCGACGGCCTGGACCGTGGGGACCGTCACTTCCTTGATGGAGTCCCGCAGTTGGTCGAGCACGTGGCCCGCTTTGACCAGCACGCGGGCGAGGAACGCCACCAGGACGGCGAAGACGACGACGGCGGCGAGCCCGACCCAGTCGCTTGCGGACACTGTGACCTCCGGAGGATGGTCGCGGACGGTGGCGGCGGACCGCCGGCACCGGGGAGCAGGGGCGACGGCCGACGGCCGCCACCCGGACACATTAGCCGCCCGATCGGCCCGGATGCGCGCCCGCCCCGCGCGCCCGATGGGCTGCGGGGCGGGTCGACCGGGAATCCGGCCGGCGAACGGTCGAAACCGCCGTCAGCGGGCGTAGTACTCGACCACGAGCTGGACCTCGCAGGTGACGGGCACCTCGGCCCGCTTGGGCCGGCGGGTCAGCAGCGCGGTCAGCTTCTCGATCTGGACGTCCAGGTAACCCGGGACGGGCGGCAGCACGTCGCGGTGGGCGCCGGCGGCGGCGACCTGGAACGGCGTCATCGTCTGGCTCTTCGGCTTGACCTGGATGGTCTGACCCGGCTTCACGCGGAAGGAGGGCCGGTCCACGATCCGGCCGTCGACCAGGATGTGCCGGTGGGTCACGGACTGGCGGGCCTGCAGGATCGTGCGGGCGAAGCCGGCGCGCAGCACCAGCGCGTCCAGGCGGGTCTCGAGGATCTCGACCAGCGCCTCACCGGTCAGGCCCTGGTCCTTGCGAGCCTCCTCGTAGGCGCGGGCGAGCTGCTTCTCGCGGAGCATGTACTGCGCCCGCAGACGCTGCTTCTCGCGCAGCCGCACGGCGTAGTCGGACTCGGTGCGCCGGCGAGCCCGGCCGTGCTCGCCGGGCGGGTAGGGGCGCTTCTCGAAATGCTTGACGGCCTTCGGGGTCAGCGGCAGGCCGAGGGCGCGGCTCAGGCGAACCTGGCGGCGCGAACGCGTCACGGAAGTCACTGCGGTGGTACTCCTGTCGTCGATGGCACACCCGGGACGCGGATGCTGCGCCGGGTGCGGGACCAGCCGATGGACGGGCGCGGCGCGAGCCGTGCCGTCGCGGGGCCGAGGTCCCAGGGGTTGCCCGGCATCCGAACACACCGGTCCGGCCGACTGGGGCAACCGCGCAAGTCTAGCGCATCGGGCGGCGGAGCCACCCGTCGGCGCCGCCGGGGCGGCACGCCCGGCGCCTACCCGTCGGCGCCGCCGAGGATCCGGCGGACCCGGTCCAGTCGTTCGGCGACCTGCCGCTCATAACCGCGGTCGCTGGGCTCGTAGTAGCGGGCGCCGCGCAGCGTGTCCGGCAGGTACTGCTGGGCGGCGACGGCGTGTGGCTCGTCGTGGGCGTAGACGTACCCCTGCCCGTGGCCGAGCCGCTGCGCCCCGGCGTAACTCGAATCGCGCAGGTGGGCGGGCACGACGCCGGCCCGGCCCGCCCGGACATCGGCCAGAGCCGCGTCGATCCCTCGGTAGGCCGCGTTGGACTTGGGCGCTGTCGCGACGTGCACCACCGCCTCGGCGAGGACGATCCGCCCCTCCGGCATCCCGATCAGCGCGACCGCCTGGGCCGCCGCCACCGCGGTCTGCAGCGCCGACGGATCCGCCAGCCCGACCTCCTCAGCGGCGGCGATGACGATCCGCCGGGCGATGAACCGGGGGTCCTCCCCCGCCGCCACCATCCGGGCGAGGTAATGCAGGGCGGCGTCGACGTCGGAGCCGCGCATCGACTTGATGAAGGCGGAGACGACGTCGTAATGCTGGTCCCCGTCCCGGTCGTAGCGCAGCGCGGTCACGTCCGCGGCGCGCGCGACCGCTTCGACATCGATCACCGGCCCCACGGCATCCGCGGGCTCGGCTGCATCCGCGGGCTCGGCGGCATCCGCGCCGCTCGCGGGCTTCGCGGGCTTCGCGCGTGCTTCCGAGAGCACTGCGCCGGCGGCCGCCTCCAACACCGTCAGCGCCTTGCGGGCGTCCCCGCCCGCCACGCGGACCACCTGATCCTCGGCCTCCGCGGTGAGCCGGACCGTGCCCGCGAGGCCGCGCGGGTCCGCCGCGGCCCGGCGCACCAGTTCGCGCACATGCTCGGGCTCGAGCGGGCGCAGGGTGAGCAGCAGCGATCGGGACAGCAGCGGCGCGATCACCGCGAAGCTCGGGTTCTCCGTGGTGGCCGCGACGAGCGTCACCCACCGGTTCTCGACCGAGGGCAGCAACGCGTCCTGCTGCGTCTTGGAGAACCGGTGCACCTCGTCGATGAACAACACGGTCTCCGGTCCACCGGTCGCCAGCCGGCGGCGGGCGTCGTCGATGACGGCCCGCACCTCCTTCACGCCGGCGGTCACCGCGGACAACTCGACGAAGCGCCGGCCCGAGGTCGCGGCGATCAGGTAGGCGAGCGTCGTCTTGCCCGTGCCGGGCGGACCCCAGAGCAACACCGAACCGGGCGCGGCCCGCTCCGCGCCGTCGTCGGCGGGCTCGACCAACCGCCGCAGGGGCGCGCCCGGTGCCAGCAGATGCTCCTGCCCCGCGACTTCGGCCGGGCTCGCCGGGCGCATGCGCACGGCGAGCGGGGCCGCCGCCCGCGCCGCCGGCGGACCGAGCGGATCGGTCAGGGCGGCGTCGAACAGATCACCGACGGTCATGGATCGAGCCTACGCACCGCCGCCGCCGGTCGGGGCCGAAGGGGTCCTGACAACGGCCATTCGGTGGTGCCATGCTTTTCCCGTGTTCAACAGCCTCGGCCGCGGCGTCGCGCGCCACCCCTGGATCACCGTTGCCGCGTGGCTCGTGCTGACGATCGTCGGCTTCTCCTTTGCGGTGCTCGGCCTTCGCGGGGACGGGCTTTTCGACCGGGTCACCACCGGCGCACCGCTGGTCCCCGGCTCGGACAGCAAGCGCGCCGCCGACATTCTGTCCGACGAGCGCATCCTCGGGCCGCGGATCACCCTCCTGGTGGAAGGGGTCGACGCGCGGGACCCCGATCTGGTGGCGGCCATGGCCGACATCAACCGGGACCTCGAGGCGATCCCCGACGCCCAGCCGCCGGTCGACCCGTACGTTATCCCCGAGGGCCTCGACGACCCGCGGGCGGCGGCCATGATCGCCGCGGACGGGCGTGGTTTCGTCGCGTACGTGGACGTCGACGCCGGCCTCGGCGACCAGGAGGGCGCAACGGCGCACACCGTCGCCGAGCGACTGCGCGATGTCCCAAGCGAGTTGCGGGCCGAGGTGCCCTCTGCCGCCCGGGCGGAGGGGATCGTCAGTTCGAATGCGCTGATCGTCTCCGAGATCACCGACCAGGTGCGGGCCGATCTGGAGACGGGCGAGGTCTTCTCGTTGCCGGTCGCGCTGCTCGTGATGGTGATCGTATTCGGTGGGTTCCTCGCCGCCGGGATGCCGATGTTCGGGGCGTTCGCGTCGATCGGCGCGGGGCTCGGCGCGCTGCTCGGCATCACCTATGTGATGGATGTCGACGCGTCCGTGGTCAACGTGGTGACCGTGCTCGGCCTCGGGCTGTCGATCGACTACGGCCTGCTCGTCGTCTCCCGCTATCGGGAGGAGTTACACCGCCTGGTCGCCGCGGGCGCGGACCCGCCGGCGGCGGTGCGAACCGGCGGCGACGGCGTCGTCGACGCCGCGTTGGTGCGCACCATGAGCACGGCGGGGCGCACGATCACCTTCTCCGCCCTGACCGTGGCCATCGCGATCTCCGGGCTGTTGGTCTTCCGGCCGCCGATCCTGCGGTCCATCGGCGCGGGCGCCCTCGCCGTCGTGCTGATCGCCTTCCTGACGGCGCTGACGCTGGTGCCCGCGGTGCTGCATCTGACGGGTCGGCGGCTCGCCCGGCCGAGCCGGCTCGCCGGGGTCCCCGGGATCCGGCGGATGCTCGCCCGGACGGCGGACGTCCAGTCCGACGACGGCGCGCTTGCCCGGCTCGCGGCCTGGGTGCAGCGGCGGCCCTGGCCGGTGCTGATCGGCACCTCGGCGATCCTGCTGGTGCTTGCCGCCCCGGTGCTCAGCCTGCAAATGCGCAACACCGGCCTCGACCTGCTGCCCCGCGACTCGGACCAGCGTGCGTTCGTGACCGCGCTCGGCGAACAGTATCCGGCCATGCGCTGGCCGCAGATCGAGATCGTGGCGAAGGCCGACCCGGCGACGGCGCAGGCGTGGTCCGCCGCCCTGAACGGGCTGGACCATGTCGAGCAGGTCGACGCTCCGCAGCAGACCGGGGAGTACGTGGCGATCGGCGTGCACACCGACTCGCCCGATGCAGGCGGCCCCGAGGCCGTCGCGCTGGTGCACGAGATCCGGGGTCTACAGCCCGATTTCCAGATGTGGGTCGGCGGGCAGGCGGCCGGTCAGATCGACTTCCTCGACGCCCTCGCCCAACGCGTGTGGTGGGCCGTCGCGATCGTCGTCGTCGCCGTGCTCGCGCTGCTGTTCCTGATGACCGGATCCGTGGTGATCCCGATCAAGACGCTGCTGACGAACGCCCTGTCGCTCTGCGCCTCGCTCGGGGTTCTGGTCTGGGCCTTCCAGTTCGGGCATCTGCAGGGCGTGCTCGGCTTCACTCCGGTTGGCGGGATCGAGACCTACGTCGTCGCGCTGTTCGTCGCCTTCTCGTTCGGGCTGGCGATGGACTACGAAGTCTTCCTGCTCGCCCGGGTCAAGGAACTGCACGACAGCGGGCTGAGCAACGACGACGCCATTCGGATCGGCCTGCAACGTTCCGGCCGGATCATTACGTCCGCGGCGGCGATCATCATCGTCGTCTTCGCGGGCTTCATGCTCGGCGAGCTGCTGGTGATCAAGGAGGTCGGCTTCGCGCTCGCCGTCGCGGTGGCGATCGACGCGACCATCGTTCGGTTGCTGCTCGTCCCGGCGACGATGACGCTGCTGGGCAACGTCAACTGGTGGGCGCCGAAGCCGCTTCGCCGCCTCTACGACCGGCTCGAGTTCAGCCATTAGATGAGTGAATCCGAATTGCTGCGGCGTCGATCGTCACAAGCTGCCCCGCCCGCCGCAGCACACCTCAGGTAAGTGCGCGCGTTGCTGCCCGATGCGAGATGAGTGGTTTGCCCGGCTCGGGGAGCAGTTTCTCTGGCGGCGGTCGCGGGCGTGCGGCGGTGGCGAGTGCTTCGAATGGCAGTGGTACCCCACACCCGATCCCTGACCGCATACGACCATTAGGAATCACTCGTCCGGGGCTTGGCGTCGACGCCGGCCTCCTTGCGCTGTTCGGGGGTGATCGGCGCGGGCGCCTGAGTGAGCGGGTCGTAGCCGCCGCCCGACTTCGGGAACGCGATCACGTCCCGGATCGACTCCGCCCCGGTGAGTAGGGCGACGATCCGGTCCCAGCCGAAGGCGATCCCGCCGTGCGGCGGCGCGCCGTACTGGAACGCGTCCAACAGGAATCCGAACTTTTCCTGCGCCTCGGCCTCGCCGATCCCCATCACCTCGAACACGCGCCGCTGCACGTCCCTGCGGTGGATACGGATCGAACCGCCGCCGATCTCGTTGCCGTTGCAGACGATGTCGTACGCATAGGCGAGGGCCTCGCCGGGCTCGGCCTCGAACCGGTCGATCCACTGCGGCGTCGGCGCGGTGAACGCGTGGTGCACTGCGGTCCAGGCGCCGCCGCCGACGGCGACGTCATCGTCCTCGCCGACCGGCTTGAACAGGGGGGCGTCCACGACCCAGACGAACGACCACGCGTCGTCGTCGATCTGGCCGGTGCGCCGGGCGATCTCGAGGCGCGCGGCGCCCAGCAGCGCCCGGGTCTCGGTGCTGCGGCCGGCGCCGAAGAAGACCGCGTCCCCCGGCTGGGCGCCGGTCGCCGCGGCCAGGCCGGAGCGCTCGGCGTCGGACAGGTTCTTGGCCACCGGGCCGCCGAGCTCACCGTTCTCGCCGATCGTGACGTACGCGAGACCCTTGGCCCCGCGGGACTTCGCCCAGTCCTGCCACGCGTCGAACTGGCGACGCGGCTGCGCGGCGCCGCCGGGCATGACGACAGACCCGACATGCTGCGCCTGGAAGACGCGGAACGGCGTGTCCTTGAAGTACTCGGTGAGGTCGACCAGTTCGTTGCCGAAGCGCAGGTCGGGCTTGTCCGTGCCGTAGCGGCGCATCGCCTCCGCGTACGTCATCCGCGGGATGGGCATCTCGATCCGATGCCCGATCAGCTCCCACAGGGCGACCAGCACCTGTTCCGCAACGGCGATCACGTCGTCCTGCTCGACGAAGCTCATCTCGATGTCGAGCTGAGTGAACTCCGGCTGGCGGTCGGCGCGGAAGTCCTCATCGCGGTAGCAGCGGGCGATCTGGTAATACCGCTCCATCCCGGCCACCATGAGCAATTGCTTGAACAGCTGCGGGGACTGCGGCAGCGCGTACCACGAGCCCGGGGCGAGGCGGGCCGGGACCAAGAAGTCGCGGGCACCCTCCGGAGTGGACCGCGTCAGCGTCGGCGTCTCGATCTCGACGAAGCCCGCCGCGTCCAGGACGCGCCGCGCCGCCTGGTTCACCTTCGCCCGCAGGCGCAGCGCCTGCGCCATGCGCGGCCGGCGGATGTCGAGGTACCGGTGCCGCAACCGCGCCTCCTCGCCGACGGTTTCGGTCCCGTCCAGCGCGGTCGAGACCTGGAACGGCAGCGGCGCCGACTCGTTCAGCACGACGACGTCGCTTGCCACGACCTCGATCTCACCGGTCGCCAGGTGCGGGTTGGCGTTGCCCTCGGGGCGGCGCGAGATCTCGCCCGTGACCTGGAGGACGAACTCGGAGCGCAGCGGGTGCGCGATGGCCTCGTCCCGGATCACCACCTGCGCGATGCCGGAGGCGTCCCGAAGGTCGATGAAGGCCACTCCCCCGTGATCGCGACGGCGGTCCACCCAACCCGTGAGGGTGACGGTCTGACCGATGTGGTCGGCTCGCAACGAGCCGGCCGTCCGGGTGCGCAGCACGGAGGCGTCCTTTCGCAGGTGGAGGGTCCGCATGCGGATCGGACCCGGCGCGCGCCCTTGCCGACGGCGCGCCACGAGTCTAGTGGCCTTCGGCCGCGGGTCGCTCAGGCGAACGCTGCGACCGGCCCGGCGACCGGCGCAATCGGCGCGACGGTTGACGCAACGGTGGGCGCGACGGTTGACCCGCCCGGCGCGGTCAGCGCGGCGGTCGAGGCCGCGGCGCCCACCATGGACACCACGGTGGGCGCAGGCAGGATGGCGCAGTCGTGGCTGACGAAGCCGTTCGCAACGAAATCCCCCGCTTGGGTTGACAGCCCGATCATCCGCCGGTCTCCGAGCGGTTCGATCCGCGCCACCCGGAATCCTGCGTTCGACCGCACGGCGCGGCCAACCGCGCGGTCTCGACCCGTGGCCGGCGCGAGCAGCGCAAGCAGACGGCTCCGATCGGCTCCGACGACCCGTACATCGTCGGCCGGACCCGCTCCCGAACCTGGTCTCAGCCCGGATCCCGGCAGGGTCCGGACACCGAGCCTGGCAAGGCTCGCCCGAACCTCTGCGGCCATGTCCTTGGTCCGGCAGCCGAACCGCACCGCGGCCCCGCCGAGGCCAGTCGCATCGAGCACTCCGGAGCAGAACCCGGCGGACCACTCCGCGCCGGGGTCGGCCGGCGTCGTGACGATCGCCCGGACGATGCCGTACTGGGAGGTGCCGCAGACCAAGCAGCCCACCGCCCGGGTGCACGGAGCACCGTCCTGACCGAACGGCCGCAACCGCGTCACGACGCCGAACTCGGCGAGGTAGTCCCGCGCCCTGGCCAGCGCCCGGAGATCCCCGTATGCGAGCCGAAGGACCGCCGGCCGGACCAGCCCGCGGCGCCGCGCACAGGCGCTCGCCCGGGGCGAGACGTGCGCCCTGATCAGCCCCGCCAGGTAGCCACTCGCGAACGCGTCCCGCCCCGACTCCGGCCTCGGGCGCAGGGGCAGCCCGCCGATGCCGCGGACCGCATTGCTCGGGGTCAGGTATGCCCGCCGCACCTCACCGGGACGGGCCGGAACGACGGCCTTCCAGCCACGGTCGGTGAGGAACCGGTGATCGGCGGCGGCCACGACGGATGTCCCGTCCGCCACGGTCAGCCGAAAGGCCGGGCACGTCCGCGTCCACCGGTCGAGGACCGTCGTCGCGACGTAGCGCCGGGTCCGACCGGCGTACTCGGTGCCCACGACGACGTCGCCCGCCTCGATCCGCGCCAGTGGCACCAATCGCCCGTCCGCGGTCAGGAGGAGAACGCCGGGATCAAGACAGGACGAGCGCGCGACCGCGCCGCCGCGCGCTTCCCCGTCGAGCCATGCCGCGCCCACTGCCCCGCTGCTTGCCGTGCCGCCGGATGATGTCGCCTCGTCCCGTCCCACCTGCATAGTCGAACACATGTTCGAACAATTGGCAAGGCCCTGCGATCGCTCACTGCTCGCTCGACGACGCGGGGACAACTCGCGGCCACAGGTCCGCCGCGGGCGGCGCCCACACCGCCGGGTCGGCGTCGACCTGCGCGCCGGACCGGATGTCCTTGACCTGGTGCGCGGCCTCGCCGGCGGACGGGAACCAGACGAATGGAATGCCCCGGCGGTCCGCGTGCCGGATCTGCTTGCCGAAGCGCGCCGCGCTCGGCGCCACCTCCACCGGCACGCCCCGCCCGCGCAACGCCGCGGCGACCGCCTCCGAGGCGGGCCGGGACCCCTCATCGGCCACCGCCACCAGCACCGCGCTCGGCACGGACCGGGTGGCCCGCACCAGGCCGGCGCCGAGCAACCGGGACACGAGCCGCGACACCCCGATCGACAGGCCGACCCCCGGATAGGTCGCGGTGCCCTCGGTGGCCAGCGTGTCGTACCGCCCACCCGAGCAGATCGAGCCCAGCGACTCGTGGCCGACGAGCACCGTCTCGTAGACGGTCCCCGTGTAGTAGTCCAGCCCGCGGGCGATCTTGAGATCCGCGAGCACCGCGCCGGGCGCGCGCTCCCCGACCGCGGTGAGCAGCGCGGCCAGTTCCGCCAACCCCTGATCCATCAGAACCGACGCCACGCCGTGGCGCGCCGCCACGCTGCGCACCCGATCGACGACCCGCAGGTCCGCCCCGCTGATCGACGCCAGTTCCAGGCACGCCTGCGCCTGCTGCTCGGTCGCGCCCGCGTGCGCCACCAATGCCTCGGCGACGGCCTGCGGCCCGATCTTGTCCAACTTGTCGATCTCGCGCAGCACCGCATCGGGATCCGCCAGGCCGAGCCCGCGGTAGAACCCCTCGGCCACCCGGCGGTTATTCACCAGGATCCGAGCCTCGGGCATCCCGATCGGGCGCAGCGCAGCGAGCGCCGCGGCGATCACGAGCGCCACCTCAACCTCGACGTGATAGGGCAGCTCACCCGCGCCGACGACGTCGATATCGGCCTGGACGAATTCCCGGAACCGCCCTTCCTGGGGCCGTTCCCCGCGCCACACCTTCTGGATCTGATACCGCCGGAAGGGAAAGGTCAGGTGCCCGGCGTTCTCCAGCACGTAACGGGCGAAGGGGACCGTCAGATCGAAGTGCAGCCCGAGCGAGCGTTCGTCGCGCGCGGGGGCGGCGTCGTCGGCCTGCAACCGGTGCAGAACGTAGACCTCCTTGGACGTCTCGCCCTTGCGCAGGAGTTGGTCCAGTGGCTCCACGGCGCGCGTTTCGATCCCGGCGAATCCGTGCAACTCGAAGGTCCGTCGCAGCACATCCAGGACGTGCTGTTCCACGATCCGACCGTCGGGAAGCCATTCGGGAAAACCGGAGAGAGGTGTCGGCCTGGCCATGGGACCCGATCCTTCCAGATCGGCCGGCGCTGGGCCGAACTGTTTGCGCGCCGGCCGGTTCGGGTCAGATCAGGCTCCGCAGGAAGGGGTTGACGCGGCGCTCCCGCGCCATGGTCGTCTCGGGTCCGTGCCCCGGCAGCACGCGCCATTCGTCCGGCAGGCCGCCGATGACGTCCCCCAACGTTCGGTTCATGGCGTCGCCGTCACCGCCGGGCAGGTCATAGCGACCGATGGTCCCGGCGAAAAGGACATCGCCCGTCAGGAGGGCACCGGACTCGGGCGTCCCGACGGCGTAGAGGGTCGAGCCCTCGGTGTGGCCCGGGGCGTGGATCGCGGTGAGTTCCACAGCCCCGAATCGCAGCGTTGTGGTGGCCGCCCCGGCGGCGATCGGCTGCACCACCGCGGGGGGCACGTAGGCGCCCGGGTCGATCCCCACCGCGCGCAGTTGGGCGTCCATCCCGTCGCCGCCGGGGCCGAACGCGATGGTCCCGAGCGGGTCGTCGAGCCGGTAGGCGTCGTCGGCGTGCACGACGAACGGAACCCCGGCCCGCGCACAGAGCGGTCCGGCATCCCAGGTGTGATCCGCGTGGCCGTGGGTGGCCAGCACCGCCCGGGGGGTCAGCCGCATGGCCGCGATCAGCAACTCGACCTCCGGCGCGACCCCCGCGCCGGCGTCGACGACGACGCACTCCGGTCCCACCACGACCAGATAGCAGTTGGTTCCGTAGAAGGGTGCGACGATGGCGCGGATGATCGGGGCCGGGCGTGAGGTGTCCACACCCGAAGGCTAGTCCGGCCGGAGGGAGCGCGAGGCGCGTCCAGATGCTGTCACGGTGCCTAGACTGTCCGTACCGACCGCGGTCGTTCCGCGGATTCCGCGCGCGCCCACGGGTGCATGAGCGAGGAGTTGCCATGGTGAGGTCGAGTTGCCGGGGGCGGGCGGGCTTCGCCCTGCCGGTCGGCGCGCGACCGGCCCCGACGGCGGCCCTCCGCGGGATCCGGACCCGGCCGGGCGACGCCTGCGGCGTCGGCATCACGTTGGGCCTGGCGTCGGCCGGGCTGTCTCTGACCCGGAGCCCGGGCGGGCCTGCCGCCGCGGTCCTGGTCATCATCGAAGGAGTCAGTACCCCATGAGCGATCCCACCGCGAACCTGGAGAACTCCCCCACCGAGGCCCCGGACCCCACGGCGGCAGCCGAGCCGGCCGTCGCCGGCGATTCGACGGAGAGATCGCCCGAGGCCCAGCCACCGGCGCACGAGGACGCGCCGCAGCAGGACGCCGCCCAGGAAGCCGCGGTCGAGACCCCGCCCGCGGCGGACGCCGAGGAACTCGCCGCGCCCGAGGCTGCGCTGGAGCCCCCGCCCGCGGCGGACGCCGAGGAGCCCGGTGAGGCTCCCGCCGCCGCTCCCGAGGCCGTCGGGGAGACTGCCGGCGCAGCGGAAGCGGAGGTTCCTGCCGCCGACGAGCCGGACGGCGCGGCGGAGCCACCCTCGACGTCGGCCGCGGACGCGCCGGCCGATGTCGCCGAGCCCGCCGGCGTCGTCGAACCGGCCGCCGAACCGCCGGCCCCCGCCGAGGCAGCCGACGCCCGACCGGAGGAGCCGGCCGCCGCCGAGCCTGCCGCCGCCGAACCGGCCGAACCGCCGGTGGCC